>NZ_CP043028.1:1642500-1970500 GCF_008935055.1 Pseudobutyrivibrio xylanivorans
GAATAATGGAATATTATATTCTTTACATATAGAAGAAATACTCTCCAGCTCATCACGTGAGTACAAAGTTCCATACTCCGTTGGGAATGATATATATACCATTCCTGGATTAACCATATGCTCTGCACTATCATCCGCATAATGATCTACAAGCATCTGTTTAAGTTCACTCGCGTAAAGCTTACCCTCGTGAGCAGGTATTGCTATAACCTTATGTCCACTATATTCAATTGCTCCAGCCTCATGAACAGCTATATGACCTGTGGCAGCCGCAACAACACCATCATAGTTCGAAAGCATGGAATCAATTACAACCTGATTGGTTTGAGTACCGCCAACAAGGAAATATATATCTGCCTCGGGACATTTAATATATTCTCGAATCTTTTCTTTCGCTTCTTTGCAATAATCATCCTCCCCATAACCAGGAGTAGAAATCATATTACTTTTACTCAAGGCTTCAAGCACCTTTGGATGACACCCCTCTGCGTAATCACATGAAAAATACAGCATAACTTACCTCCTTCTGTTGTGCATATTATTGCATGTACGAAAATAGGCAACCGCTTTCGCGATTGCCTATGTGTAACGGAGAGGGTGGGATTCGAACCCACGCGCCCTTGCGGACAAACGGTTTTCAAGACCGCCTCGTTATGACCACTTCGATACCTCTCCATGTATTTCGTATTTCGTGTTTCGTATCTCCCGAACACGAATAGTATAATATCATCCACCTAATTATATGTCAACAAAAAAATGGAAAAAAATTCAAAAAATCCCATATTCAGAAAATTGTGACAACCATTGATTTTGAGCGATTTTTCTGGCGGTAAATTCATCAGTGTTTGCTGCGTAAAATTGCTTCGCCAAAAGCTATGTCCTCAGGGGTAGTTACCTTGATATTCAAGTAGGATCCTTCTATCATGTGGACGTCATGATCAGTGGCTTTTTCCACTATCATAGCATCGTCCGTGATAGATGTATCTGCATCTGCAATAATCCTATCATAGGCCCCACGTATGAGATTATATTCAAAGCATTGTGGTGTTTGAACAATCCATACATTGCTCCTATCAGGGGTATCAAGAACCTTGCGATGAGTGTCAGTAAGCTTTACCGTGTCCTTAGAACGCATTCCTACAACACAAGACTCATACAAAGCTACAGCCGACATACATCTATGAATAATGTCAACAGATACAAAAGCTCTTGCACAGTCATGAATAAGAACATAACCATCATTTATAACCTGAAGGCCTGCATAGACAGAATTGTAGCGCTCTTCTCCGCCTTCAACGATAGCGATGCACTTATCAATGTGATAGCGCTCTATAATCTCCTTGCGACATTTTTCCACGTCACCAGGCGCTACAACAAGCACAATTTGGGTGCACTTGCTTTCCTGAAAGGTTCGAAGACAATGAACCATCAAGGGAGCATCACCCAATCGCATGTATTGTTTTGGAACCTCCTGCTGCATACGTTTACCACTACCCGCAGCAAGAACTATGGCTGTGAATTTATTCATACCTAATTATTCCACCTCATCAGTCACCTTCGGTGACAGCTTCTCCTCAAGGGGAAGCCTTGTTATTATCTTTCTCCCAGCTTTAAGTTAGGGATGGCATTAAGATCCCAGCTGTCGCGACGACCTGCCAAATACTCATAATATGCTGCTGCACCAATCATCGCTGCATTGTCAGTGCAAAGGATAGGTGAAGGATGGTAGAATTCCACTCCTTTTTCCTTGCACATCTGCTCCATAGCACCTCTAAGAGTCTGATTAGAAGCCACACCACCGGCAATAGCAAACTTATCCATGCCAAATTCATCAATAGCAAGAGCTGCATGCTCACATAATGTATCAATAACGGTCTGCTGGAAGGACGCAGCAATGTCTGCATCGTTTATTGTTTCGCCCTTCATCTGAGCACCATTGATATAATTAAGAACTTGAGATTTAAGACCACTGAAAGAGAAATCATATACTCCATCAGAAACCTTTGGGCGTGTAAATTGGATTGCAAATGGGTCACCTTCGTGAGCAGCCTTTTCAATCTTAGGGCCACCTGGATAACCTAGACCAATCGCTCTGGCCACTTTATCAAAGGCTTCGCCTGCTGCATCGTCCCTTGTACGACCAAGAATTTCGTATTTGCCATAATCTGCCACTCTCACGAGATGAGTGTGGCCACCTGATACAACAAGACACAGAAATGGTGGCTTCAGTTCTTTATTCTCGATATAGTTCGCGCTGATATGTCCCTCGATATGATGGACTCCAATAAGAGGCTTACCTGTTGCAAAAGCGATTGCCTTTGCTTCGGCAACACCTACAAGAAGAGCACCTACAAGACCAGGTCCATAGGTAACGGCAATTGCATCCATGTCCTCAAGTCCCATATCAGCATCTTCCAATGCCTGTTCGATAACCTGATTGATTCGTTCTATGTGTTTTCTTGAAGCAATTTCTGGAACAACACCTCCATAAAGAGTATGGAGTGGAATTTGAGTAGAGATAACGTTACTTCTAACGTCTCTTCCATTTATAACTACAGCCGCTGCAGTTTCATCGCAGGAGCTTTCTATAGCAAGTATTTTTATTTCTTTAGTATCCATTTATTTCATCCTCTGTAGACAGTCTCCAAGTGAGAATCTTCCAATGTCCATTAGAATCTTTTCTAAGGCAAAAATTCTCATAGGTTCTGTTGTATGAGCTTCCTTCTCTGACAAAATAGTTCGAAGTCAGGAAGGCGCATTCATAGCCATGAACTGTCTTGTATTGAACATCTTTTGAATCGCTTACTGTACTGGAAACTATAGTCCTTGACCTATTATGATAATCCTCTATTTCAAGATTGAGTGATGCTAAATAGGTATCCTTAGGATTGTATGATAGTAGTTCATCATCCATGAGCATACGAGCCTGATCTGCCATCTGCTCAAGCTGTTTCTGATCAAAATCCTCAGCATAGTAAGCTGTAATTATTCGATTGTACCATTTGACTACTGCTCTAGGCGTGACAGGGTAATCTGTAGTAAAATTCTTAGAAATGATTGTCTGAACCTCGGATAATTCAACATTCTTTTCCGTACTAGCAGAGGCTTTTCTGGTTGATAAATAGGCATAATACCCCACAACAAGAGAAACCATACAGATTACCGCTATTCCTATACGCAGCACCTTTTTCATATTACTCCTCCGCAAAATCAAGCTCTAAAAACTTGCCATCCTCACCCAACTGGGCCTGTGGAAAAATATCGCAAACTGCTTTCATATAGCGTTTATGTCCCGTCATCGATGGTGAAAAATGAGTGAGCCAAAGTTTTGAAACATTGGCGTCCTTTGCCACCTTGGCAGCCTCATAGAATGTCATATGCTTATTCTGCTTAGCCTTAATAAGCTTCTCTTCCTCAGCATACATTCCTTCACAAATCAAAAGATCCGATTCACTTGCAGCATCTACAAGAGACTTGGTAGGTCTTGTATCTGTGCAATAAGTAACCTTTATTCCCTTTCGAGCATTTCCCATAACCATATCTGGTGTGTAGGTCTTGCCTTCGTGCTGGACAGTCTGCCCCTTTTGAAGTGGATTCCATAAAGTAACAGGAAGACCAAGATTCTTGGCAGCCTCCACATCAAAACGTCCCTTTCTAGGGATATCAATGGTGTAGCCATAGCACAAAACATTATGATTTACTTTAAAAGCATGAATGTGATAGCCAAGAATCTCAAAAGTTTCATCTGGCTCTGTAATTTCATGGAAGTTGATTTCAAAAGGAAGCTCTGGAGCAATTACCCTGAGTGAGTTAACAACTCTTTCCAAGCCCTTTGGACCAACTATAGTAATAGGCTCTGTTCTATCGGAATTTCCCATAGAAAGCAGAAAACCTGGCAAACCACTGACGTGATCTGCGTGGTAATGGGTAAGACATATAATTGAAATTGGGTTTGGCGAAAAACCAGCCTCACGAAGAGCTACCTGAGTTCCCTCACCACAATCAATTAACAGACCTTCGCCATTAAATCTAAATAAACAGGAGGTGAGCCATCTATTAGGCAATGGCATCATGCCTGCTGTTCCTAGTAAACAAACATCTAACATCTATCTATCCTTTTCTATGTCCAAACGCATGCATATCGCGTCTTCGACAGGATTACTGTAAAAATATTTACGTCTTCCAATTTCCTCGAAGCCCAGAGACGTATATAGGTGTCGAGCTGGTGTATTGGATACACGAACCTCTAAAAATATAATATCAATCCCCTTGGATTTCAATTCTTCGATTGAATGGGCCAAAAGCTTCTTTCCTATGCCATGTCCACGATATTCCTCTGATACAACAATATCTGGCAATTCTGACTCCGGTGCAGTAAGATAAAAAACCGCAAAGCCTGCGATAGTACCAGAATCCTCTGCAACTATGATAAAAGCATGATCAGAGCTGATTGCCTCCTGGTATGCCACGGCATTCCATGGGTTACTCATGGCCTCTTCCTCTATAGCAACAATTTGCTCTATATCTGATTCTGTTGCATATCTAAAATCAAAAGCCATTAAGCCTTTCCTTCCTTTTCAGGCATCTGAGACTTTTCGCGTTCCATACGCTCGCGCTCTGCCTGAGATAGTCTAAGATACTCAGGACGATGATCTGCTGCAATCTCACAATCTCCATTTGCATAATAGATTGAGCCAAGAGCAGCTACCGAAGAAGCATGCTGACGATTGAGATGTGCTGGAGCAAATCTGTAAGGCACCTTGATAATTTCAGCAATCTTATCCTTAAATACAGGGACTCCATCACCAAGGAAAGTGACTGGTTGTCCATTCGCATTAATATCTTCAGCAATCTCGCTGAAATCAACAGCACACTGAGCCTTAACGACCTTAAAATCACCGTTGGTTTCAAATAAATAAAGACCCGTATAAACTTGCCCACGTCTCGCATCCATGATAGGGCAAATCAATGAATCACTTCCCCAAAGATTAAATGCCAGCGCATCCACCGTTGGCACGGACACGATTGGGCATCCCAACGAGAGTCCTAATCCCTTAGCTGTTGCAGAAGCAATACGAAGGCCTGTGAAAGAGCCTGGGCCTGCTGAAACTGCAATAGCATCAACTGAATTCAAATCCAGCTCCACCATCTTTGTAAGCTCATCCAGCATTGGAAGTAATGTCTGTGAATGAGTTTTTTTATAGCCTGTGGTGTACTCACCAATTAAATTGTCGTCTTCTACGATGGCCACTGATGCGACAAGGCCAGAGCCATCTATTCCTAAAATCTTCATAGTTTATATCTGTTCTACCGTGATTTTACGGTAGTCGAATCCTTTTTCTAAATCTTTCTCAATTGTAATCTGAGTGTAATGCTCTGGAAGAATATCCTCGATGAGGTTTGCCCACTCGATGAGTGAAACCCCATCACCATAGACATAATCCTCGTAACCGATTTCGTCCATCTCCTCCACGTCACCGATGCGGTAAACATCGAAGTGGTAGAATGGCAATCGACCTGTGTCGTAGACCTGAACGATTGTGAAGGTTGGACTGCAAATCGCCTCATCAATCTGAAGACCGGTAGCAAATCCCTGTGTAAAAACAGTTTTACCAACACCCAAATCGCCTATTAATGTGAATACCTGCCCTGAAGTAGCTTCAGCACCAAGCTTTCGTCCGAGAGCATCTGTTTCTTCTGGTGAATTAGTTTCAAATACTTCTATCATTTTATTTGTAATTTATAATCCTCTACGTGATTTTTAATATAGTCAATGATTGGCTCGTATACATCCTTTATATCTTTCCGCGGAATGATGTACGCATTTACACGATTACTGTAGATGAGAAGATAGTCCTTCCATGTAGAAATCTTGTAAACATATTCCCATGGCAACTCGGCAGGCTCCTCTGTAGATGGAGAACTGACTTTAATGCCAGTATCAACGAGCTCGTAGGTGAGAGGGTACTGAAATACCTCCTGCTGCATCTGTGTTTTAACACGAAGCTTGAGGCTCATCGGAATATATAAAAGAAATACAGTCGCTATCACTGGATAGAGAACCTTGTAGATTAAAGACAGCTGAGGAAATCTCAAAATCCAAACAGCTATAAGCAGAATGAAAAGCACCACTGAAATGATACCTTGACTACTTGTATATGCATGATGAAGATTGAAACGATATAAATCTTCTTCTTTGATCTTTACGCTGAATGAAGTGCTCTGTCCCATAATCCCATAAACTCCCTATTTTTTATTATTTTATCATATTTATTTTTAAAAAAATAGCAAGTGCTGACAGCTTCTCCTCATGTGGAAGTCATTTTAAGCAAAAAAATAGCACGAGTCGAAACCCCTAACGACTCATGCCAACATTTCTCCTAAAAAGCACACTCACTGTTACTTTCCATAAATAAAGTATAGGTATTGTCTATACTAATGTCAACAGTGGCGGCTCTTTAGGGTATTATTTTGTAAGAATGTGCTAATTTCAGTGTGTATTATATGTAAATGATTACAAGACATAAACCTTTAAGCTTTCTTCACCTTATTGAGCTTCATAGTGAGGGCAATTCGTCCCTTCTTCTCATCAACAGAAATAACTTCAACATCTACTATGTCACCTACAGAAACAACCTCAAGTGGATGCTTGATATAGCGGTCTGTCATCTGAGAAATATGCACAAGCCCATCCTGATGTACACCGATGTCAATGAATGCACCAAAATCGATTACATTACGAACAGTACCCTTAAGCTGCATTCCAGGCTTAAGGTCCTTCATTTCAAGAACATCGCTCTTAAGGATTGGCTTCGGCATATCTTCACGTGGGTCGCGCCCTGGCTTCTCAAGTTCCTTGACAATATCCTCCAAAGTCATCTCGCCAACACCAAGTTCTGTGGATAACGCCTTTATGTTAGAGATACTTTTGTGAATATCTTTGAGCGTTCCAGCAGCAATATCCTTTGTACTGAATCCAAGTTTCTCAAGTAAAGCCTTTGCAGCTTCATAGCTCTCAGGGTGAACAGCTGTTGAATCAAGAGGGTTCTTGCCACCTGTGATTCGCATGAAACCAGCGCACTGCTCGAAAGCTTTTGGTCCGAGCTTTGGAACCTTTTTAAGCTCAGCTCTGGAATTGAATCTGCCATTTGTCTCACGATATTCAACGATGTTCTTTGCAAGAGTTTTGTTGATACCTGAAACATATTCTAAAAGTGAAGCTGAGGCAGTGTTAAGGTCTACACCTACAGCATTAACACAGGTCTCTACAACACCTGCAAGAGTCTCATCAAGCTTCTTCTGATTCATATCATGCTGGTACTGACCAACACCAACAGACTTAGGATCAATCTTTACAAGCTCGGCAAGTGGGTCCTGAAGACGGCGAGCCATAGATGTAGCACTACGTTGTCCTACATCGAAGTTAGGGAACTCTTCTGTCGCAAGCTTGCTGGCAGAATAAACTGAAGCACCTGCTTCATTTACGATGATATATTCAACCTTCTCAGGTATTTCCTTGAGCATATCAACGATAATCTGCTCTGACTCACGGCTGGCAGTACCATTACCTAATGAAATAAGGGAAACGTTGTATTTTTTAATAAGGGCTTTGATAACCTTCTTTGTCTCCTCAACCTTGTTCTGTGGAGCTGTTGGATAAACAACTGTTGTATCGAGAACCTTTCCTGTAGCGTCAACTACAGCAATCTTACAACCCGTTCTGAAAGCAGGGTCCCAGCCAAGAACATTACGTCCTGCGATTGGAGGCTGCATGAGAAGTTGTGTAAGGTTCTTGCCGAATACCTTGATAGCTCCATCCTCTGCCATCTCTGTAAGGTTATTTCTGATTTCGTTTTCAATAGAAGGTGCAATAAGTCTTGTGTATGCATCCTCGATTGTATTGATAAGAGCCTGATTCGTATTTACGTTATCACGGCTGATAATTTTCTTCTGAAGGTAGTTAAGGATATCCTCAACTGGTGCCTCTATTGATACCTTGAGAATCTTCTCTTTCTCACCACGATTGAGTGCAAGAATTCTATGTCCCGGAAGCTTTGCAACAGACTCATCGTAATCATAGTAATTCTCATAAACCGATTCTGCCTCAGCATCCTTTGCCTTAGAAACAATACGACCAAATTTGAATGTCTTTTCACGAATCCAAGTTCTGTAATCTGCGTCATCAGAAATACTTTCAGCGATGATATCGCAAGCGCCAGCGATGGCTTCCTCTGGAGTGTTAACCTCCTTCTCAGAATTAATGAATGCCTTTGCCTCTTCCTCAAGAGATTTATCTGTCATCTGAAGAATGATAATGTTTGCAAGTGGTTCTAAGCCTTTTTCCTTTGCGATAGTTGCACGAGTGCGGCGCTTTGGACGGTATGGACGATATAAATCATCTACTGCCACCTGTGTCTCTGCTTCAAGAATTGCCTTTTTAAGCTCATCTGTAAGAAGCCCCTGCTCCTCGATTGATGCAAGGCAGGTCGCCTTTTTATCCTCAAGATTTCTTAGATATGTGAGGCGTTCTGCAAGTGTACGAAGCTGTTCGTCATTAAGACCTCCTGTAGCTTCCTTTCTGTATCGTGAGATGAATGGGACTGTGTTGCCCTCGTCCAATAAACTTACCGCTGCTTCAACCTGAGCGACACGAACCTGTAGCTCCCCAGCAATTTTTTTGTTAATATCCATGTTGAAAACTCCTTAGTTTATATCTCGCTGGTTACGCTATCAAGCCTTGGTATTACTCCGCTCAACTTGAAATGTTTCACTTAAGTAATACCAAGAGCTATATAGCTACCAGCTATTTATACGTAATAAATATTAAATCAACTTTTTTACGCGATTCGACGCTTCGCGTACGAAAATTGACAATGCCCATGTAATGAAAATGCAGGCGAGAAGCAGCGCGAAGATGTCGCGGTGATTGTAATTCTCGACTGACAAATGAGAATAAAACAATATCATAATTCGATGATGTAAAAGGATTACATACCAGCTGATACCTGATATGTATGTGATTATCGTATATACGATTTTATCTGAAGGTATTTCTACATCACGTAATGCAATCAGCATAGTCATGCTGAGAATGAAATAGATTATCTCAGTCTGAACCTGTTTCATCTTCATCCATTCCAAAGACGGAATAAAGCCTATCATACAGAAATATATGAAAATCAAAACTGAAATAATTGCACAGGCAACACGAATTTTAGAGTTAATTTTGTTCTCTCCAAGGAGGTTCTGAAGAAACATTCCCAGGTAAAAATATACGATGATAAATGCTGGATTCATGAGCTGTGTGATCGGGAATGGATTGTAAATATAAAGTAGGAATACGTACCAAACCATTAATACTCCGAGAGTTATGTATTTAAATTTTTTAAGCAACTTGGCAAGCAGTGGGAACAGCACATAGCAAACCACAATGCAAGTCATAAACCACTCACCAATAAGATAGAAATTTGCTCCGGTGAGCTGTGCAACTCCATCTACGCCAAGTATCGTATATACGAATAGCTTAATTGGAAGGTCGTGACCTACCACCTCATTATTCACCAAAAATGAGATAATGAACATTAATGTATAAGCAACATAAAATGGAATAAATAGCCCCTTAAATCGTCTCTTAAAATATTTGCCAATTGGCATCTCGTCCTCATGATTGTACATGAGGGCATACCCCGAAATAACAAACAAAAAAAGACTAGCTGGTCGAGCCAAGATATTAAAGAAATAGTTATAGCCATACATAGCACCATCAGTGCCACCTGCTGTAACTATATACTCCACAAAGAAGTGGTAAAAGAATATAAAAATGACGCCTATATCACGAAGGATATCAAGGCCTATGATTCGTTTTTTCATGTATACTCTCCTAGAATTATTTTCTAGTTAAGTATATAAAAAATAAAATCTGTTATCAACTTTGATATATCTATTGAACATCAAAAAAGCACCCCTCAGGGTGCTTTACTTACTCCATTTTTCATCCCAGATCTGATTAATTCTATCCTTATTTCTGTATATCATGATTATCGCTGCTATGCCGATTGCCACATCAAATAATACCGCTACGACCAATGGAGCATTAACCGCATCTTGAGTCATCACCCCATTTTCCAAGGAGCCATCTGTTACGAAGCATAAATAATCCCACACGGCATGAACAATAATAGGTATTAAAATACTGCCTGAAATCATGAACAATGCAGCAAAATATATACCCATAAATGTTGTAGCAATAACCTGCATTAGTATAACAGAAGGTGCTCCTCCTCCCGTAACATTTACAAAATGTAAAGCACCAAAAACAATTGAAGTTATAATTAGTGTGTATGCTATTTTCTTTTCAGATTTCAAATACATAAGACCAATAGGAATCGCTGCAGCTCTAAACATAGTCTCTTCGCCAAATCCAGCGTTTAGTGCCATACATAGTTTAGTCAATGTTGGCTTAAAAACAAAATCACCCGTAATTATGGTGACAATCTCTGAAGCCACAGCATAGACTACTACAGGTATAAGTATCTTTATCATTTCGCCTAAGGAAATGGACGATTTTAACGAGCCCTTGTAGTTAGGAGTAAACCATAGCTTGATTACAAACAGAAGTATTATAGCCACCAATACATTATAGAGATTGTGCAAAGCATCATTATCAGCCAGGAGACCTTCTACAGGCAATTCAGCTGCTGCCAATAATACAGTAATTATAACAACAGATAAAACTATCGCTAACGCTGGTAGCTTCTCACATATAAAATGCGGAATTCCTCGTTTCTTTTCCATAATAAAATCTCCTTTCCTACACCATTTTGCCACCATAGAAGCTCTTTCATAATTTATTTATTAATTATAAAAAACTTCTATGTTAAAAGTGTGTAAAGACAAAAAAAGGGGCTGTGAAAAAATGAGATAATCATTTTTTCCAGCTCCCTTTTTATATCATTTTTTGTGAGGTATGCTGTTTCTGGCAAAAATAGAGTATAATGCCCCTTTCCCCAAAAAACTACAAACTTTTTTGATTAGGCAGCTTCTTGGAGACGCATCTTTTTATTGTGATATTTATATAAGTTATGACCTATTGAAACCAAAAGAACCTCAAGTTTTACGGATTCTATTCCTTTTCGGACTATTCTTTTATACCAACGATCATTTTTTATGATTCCGAAAGTACCTTCCGCTTGAATGGATCTGTTCATTCTAAGGAGTGCTCCCTGGATGCTTTCAAGATTATTTATAACCTCCTGATGCATAGCGGTCAGTTCTTCGTTTATTCTTACGGTTTTGTTTTTATCTGTTTTCTTACACTTCGATGCATAGGGACAACCACTGCAGTCTTCACACTGATAGACTTCTTCTTGCCGGCCATACTGGTTTCCTTTTACATGCTGCCTGTATAGAAAGTTGAAGCTCCTCCCATTAGGACAACGCATTTTCCCATCATCACCGATCTCAAAATTAACAGCTCTGAATGGATCGTTGTGATATTTCTTATCGGTCGTCTCCTTTTTAAACATTGTGAACTTCATGTACTTTTTCATGCCTTTTTGCTCGCAAAAGATATAATTATTGAACGAGCCATATCCAGCATCAGCCACAGGATATTTTGGATAAAAGCCATATGTTTCATAATACTTATTCATCAACGGTATGAAGCAGTCCATGTCAGATCTGTATTGATTAACATCAACAACTGCTATGTATTCATCAGCTACACCAATCTGAACGTTGTATGCGGGAAGAAGCTGGTCGTTTCCCATGTAGTCGGTCTTTATTCTCATGAATGTAGCGGAAGGATCTGTCTTTGAATAGCTGTTCCTGTTTTCTCCACAGATGCTGATTTTTGTGACATATTCATTGAGCTTTGTTGTGTACTCTACAAGCTTTTCGTACTGTCTCTGCTGGACGGTTTTCCTATGTCCTTTTCCTGAAACAAAAGTTGAAGTATCAAGCTTCCATATCTCAGAAAACCGTTCTGTTATCTGGCGCATATATTCAGGCATGTACTCTGTATTAGTCTCAATCTTGATTCCGCTCCACTGAAGATCGCTGTTGATTTCTTGCAGTAATTTAGTAATCTTTTCAAAAAGACGGTAACGGGATTTTTCCGTGGCCTTCTTCCATACCCAAGTATATTTGTTAGCATTAGCTTCAAACTTCGAACCATCAATATAAAGATGATTCAGGTCAACTTTATGCCTGCTGAATATTTCCTGATTAATATCATTGAAAATATCCTCTATTGAATCCTTTAACACATCGTTTATGAAATAGCTGAAGGTTCTGTAAGAAGGAGTTTCCCTGTCCATAAGATACATAAATCGAATGTTAACCCTACAGTTTTCTTGAAGTCCTCTTAGTGAAATATATCCTTCACTCATAAAACCGAATAGTACGGTTTTCAACATTTTGACTGGATTATATCTGATTCTGCCAAGCTTATGCTCTGGCACATTTTTCAGATACTTCTCAAGATTCATACCTCCCACGAGTTCGTCAAAAGTAAAAACCGGATCACAGATATCCAAGCAATCTGAAATAAAAAATGGTAAAACGCCCTGATTTAGAGTATTATAAGAATTGGTTTGATTGATCATGGTAATATTTTACCATGAAAAAAGAGAAGTAATCGGCTGTTTCCAGCTATTACTTCTCTTTTTTTCATGAGCTGATTATTTCACAGCCCCTTTTCCTTTTCGTATTAAACTGTTTCTACATTTCTTGTTGCTACAACGTCTACGCCAGTTCCGCAAACATCTTTAACAACCACATCTCCGATATGAACAGGAGCTTTCATGACTGCTGCATCAATCTCCTTCATAACGTCTGCGATTTTGTCCTTTGGAATGTTGGACTTTGTCTTAACTGAAACACGTAGCTTATCCCCGCCTAAGATAACAGCTGTAGATGTAACTGTTCTTTCAGGATGTGTCACCTCGTTTTTAGCATAATTTTCGCCGATTTTGCAAGTGTTACCTGTTACAGATAAAACCTCGCCATTTTCTAATTCTACTGTAATCTGGCACCCCATTGGGCAGCCGATACAAGTTAATTCTCTTTTTTCCATAATTTATCTGCCGCCTCCTTCTATTCTGCTTCAATCTTTACTGTGATTTTCTTTAAACCTGGCTTTTCAGCAAGCTTATCCTTGAGAAGGATAACCTGCTCCATCTCGCCTGGTGCCATGATACGCTTCTTGTTGTGCATTACTCTCTCATCATCAAAGTAAACACTTACGTATGAATCCTTATAAACTGCACCAACACGGAAACGAACTGTAAGCTTATCATCCATTCTGTCTACATTGATTGTAGATGGAACTGTGTAACGTGCGCCTTCTGTTGCAACGATTTCGATATCAGCTGCACCTTCTGAAAGTTCACCTTTTACAAACTTAGCAGCGTTATGGCCTGCTCTGTCTGCTTCTTCAGATACGTAATCAACAAGATCATGTACATGAAGAACGTTACCACAAGCAAATACACCTGGGATGTTTGTCTCAAGAGATTCATTTACAACTGGGCCGCTTGTAATTGGGCTCATCTCTACACCTGCTGTTCTTGAAAGCTCGTTTTCTGGGATAAGTCCACAAGAAAGAAGAAGAGTATCACAAGTGTATCTTTCCTCTGTACCAGGGATTGGCTTGCCTTTGTTGTCAACTGCTGCAATTGTAACAGCTGTAAGGTGCTCCTTGCCCTCGATATCAACAACTGTGTGTGAAAGCTTAAGAGGAATACCAAAGTCATCAAGACACTGAACAATATTTCTCTTTAAACCGCCTGAGTAAGGCATAAGCTCTGCTACAACCTTAACCTTGGCACCTTCAAGTGTCATACGACGTGCCATGATAAGTCCGATATCACCTGAACCAAGGATAACTACCTCACGACCTGGCATATAGCCCTCGATGTTTACAAGACGCTGAGCTGTACCTGCTGAGAAAATGCCAGCTGGTCTGTAGCCTGGAATGTTTAAAGCTCCTCTTGGACGCTCACGGCATCCCATTGCAAGGATAACTGCACCAGCCTTAATCTGGTACATTCCATCCTCACGGCTCATAGCTGTAACAACTCTGTCCTCAGAAATATCCATTACCATTGTGTTGAGCTTGTACTCGATTTTTGCATCAAGGACCTTCTCAATGAAACGATAAGCATACTCTGGACCTGTAAGCTCCTCTTTAAATGTGTGGAGTCCGAAACCATTGTGGATACACTGATTAAGGATACCACCTAATTCCTTATCTCTTTCTAAAATAAGAATTTTATCTACGCCAGCATTTCTTGCTGCAACTGCTGCTGCAAGACCAGCTGGACCACCGCCAACAATAACAATATCATAATTTAACATTATTTCTCGCCTCCCTTCTGATTTTTGGTGCGCTCGATTACAATATTTGAACGTCCGCCACTCTTTGTAATTTCCTCGTATTCAAGGCCGAGCTCTCTGTGAAGAATTTCCATTGTCTTAGGTGAGCAGAATCCTGCCTGACATCTTCCCATTCCTGCACGTGTTCTTCTCTTAACACCGTCCAATGAACGTGCTCCTAAAGGTCTGTGAATTGCATCAAGAATCTCTCCCTCTGAAATAGATTCACAGCGGCAAATAATGTTACCATAAGCTGGATTTTTCTTAATTAATTCATTTCTTTCTTCAACTGAAAGGTCAGCTGGGTTCATAACATCCTTACGTGTGCTAATCCAGTTAGCCTTTGGTGTAAGTCCCATCATTTCCTTTAACATATTTCCTACCATCTCGCCGATAGCTGGGCTAGATGTGAGACCTGGTGACTCGATTGCTGCACAGTCAATAAAGTGTGGAGCACCATCAACCTCACCAATAATAAACTCATGACGAGCTTCGTGTGCACGAAGTCCTGCAAATGATGTAATAACCTTTCTCATAGGAAGGTTCTTTACATGGTCATTTGCCTTTGCAATAAGATCATTGATTCCATCAGCTGTTGTGTTTGTGCCTTCTTTATCTTCAATATCAATAGCTGTTGGTCCAACGATAAGATTGCCGTGAACAGTAGGTGATACAAGAACACCCTTACCAAGGTTAGTAGGCTGTGGGAAGATTGTGTGTGATACGTGATTACCAACTTCCTTATCAAGGAGGCAATAATCTCCACGACGAGGAATGATTTCAATCTTGTCATCATCCTTGCTAACCATATTGTGGATTACACCAGAATAAACTCCTGCTGCATTCACTACATATCTAGAAACATACTCACCATTGTTGGTACGAATATGCCATAATCCATCTTCATCTTTCTTAATATTTTCAACCTTTGTGTTGAATCTGAAGTCTACTCCGTTTACATTTGCATTCTCTGCCATTGCGATGCAAAGCTTGAATGGGCAGATGATTCCGCCAGTTGGTGCATATAATGCTCCTTCTACATTGTCAGAAAGGTTAGGCTCCATCTCGAGAGCTTCCTCACGAGTAAGAATCTTTAAGCCCTTAACACCATTCTTAACTCCTCTGTCGTAAAGCTCCTGAAGTCCTGGAAGAGCTTCCTTGTGGATACATACGACCATAGAACCGTTTCTCTTAAATGGAATGTCCAAATCACGGCAGAGGTCATCCATCATCTCATTTCCACGTACGTTAAGTTTTGCCATTAATGAACCTGCAGCTGCGTCAAAGCCTGCATGAACAATTGCTGAATTAGCTTTTGATGTACCTTCACATACATCCTCACATTTTTCAAGAACACAGACGTTAGCTTCGAAACGTGAGAGTTCCCTTGCAATTGCGCTTCCTGAAACGCCTGCGCCTATGATTATGACATCATACAACATATTTTTATCTCCTTCTTATAAGAGAAGGCGAGAGAAATAAACTACGTCCCCCGTAGTTTCATAACACTCTCGCCTCCAAAATTCGCTATTAAATTCTTAACTAAATCTTAGCCAAACATCTGAGCAGCTGCAAGTGCATTGTAAAGAAGTGATGCAACAATACCGCCACAGATAGGTGCTACTGCTGGAATCCATCCATAGCTCCAGTTTCCGTCCTTCTTACCAAAGTTTGGTGCAAGAAGAAGGTAAGCAATACGAGGAGCTGTATCTCTTGCTGCGTTCATAGCGTATCCTGTAAGGCCACCAAATGAAGCACCGCAAGCAACGATTACGCCATATACGAGTACCCAAACTGTACGATCTGAACCTGCTGGAATAAGAGCAAGTGTAAATACAAGTACGAATGTAGCTACGAACTCAGAGAAGAAGTTGAGTACCTGGTTAGGAATTGAAGCTCCTGTACAGAAGCATCCTCTGATTACAGCATCATCAGCTGTTTCCTTAATATGATCTCCGTAAAGGAAGATAAGGATAGCTGCGCCTACGAAACCACCAAGCATCTGAGCTACGATCTGTCCAGGAACTGTGCTCCAGTCACCAGATCTAATTGCAATACCAATTGTAACTGCTGGGTTAAATGCTGAAGGACATCCTGTGAAATTGCTCATTGCAAATGCAGGAACCATAACTGCCATTCCCCATCCAATAAGGATGTGAACTGCTCCGCCGCCCTTGAAACCTGACTTGTTCAAAGAAACGTTACAGCAAACACCATCGCCGAGTAATACAAGTAATATAGTACCTATAAACTCTCCTAAATAAACTGACATATACATTTACCCCCTTAATACATTTAATAATTTTCAGCACTACCTCCACAGTCCGCCAGTCACGCTTACAAGCCTTGGCATCACTTAGTTCAGCTTGGAATGCTTCACTTAAGTAATACCAAGAGCTTGTCTGCTACTGACTCATGTAAATAATGCACACACTCTTTAAACTATGAAGGGTGCTTATTGTATTCAGTTTTACGAATTACGTTTTATTCCCTAGCCCAGCCTCTTGTTGCTGCTACAGCCTTTGACCAGCCCTTGATAGCTGCTGTTCTGTCAGCATCTGTCATTTCTGGCTTGAACTCGCGGTCTACTGACCAGTTCTGGATAACGTCTTCCTTGCTCTTCCAGTATCCAACTGCAAGACCTGCAAGGTAAGCAGCACCCATAGCTGTTGTCTCAACACAGCTTGGACGAAGAACGTCAGTGTTGATAATATCAGACTGGAACTGCATCAAGAAGTTGTTGTTTGATGCACCACCATCAACCTTGAGAGCTGTAAGATGCTTGCCAGAATCAAGCTCCATAGCATGGAGAACATCGTATGTCTGATAAGCAAGAGACTCAAGTGTTGCTCTGATAAGGTGATATTTGTTAACACCACGTGTAAGACCTGTGATTGCTCCACGTGCGTATGGATCCCAGTAAGGAGCTCCAAGACCTGTGAATGCAGGTACAACGTAGCAACCGTTTGTATCCTTAACACGAGTAGCGAAGTACTCTGAATCTGGTGAAGAATCAACAATCTTTAACTCGTCACGGAGCCACTGGATAGCAGCACCAGCAACGTATACAGAACCCTCAAGTGCGTATGTAACCTTCCCATCAAGACCCCATGCAATAGTTGTAAGAAGATCATTCTTGGAGAAGATTGGCTTCTCGCCTGTGTTCATAAGCATGAAGCAACCTGTTCCGTATGTATTCTTTGCCTCGCCCTCTTTGTAGCATGTCTGTCCGAAAAGAGCTGCCTGCTGATCGCCAGCAGCACCAGCGATACGGATAGGACCACCGAAGAACTCAGGATCTGTCTCACCATAGATGCAGCTTGAAGGCTTAGCCTCTGGAAGCATGCTCTTTGGAATCTCAAGAATCTGGCAAAGCTCATCATCCCACTCAAGAGTGTTGATATTGAATAATAATGTACGAGATGCGTTAGAGTAGTCTGTAACGTGTACTTTGCCCTTTGTGAGCTTGTAGATTAACCAAGAATCTACAGTACCGAAGCAAAGCTCGCCTTTTTCTGCTCTCTCACGTGCGCCCTCTACATTATCAAGGATCCAACGAATCTTTGTACCAGAGAAGTATGGGTCAAACTTAAGACCTGTCTTCTGTTGGAATTTCTCTACGATACCTGGAACCTTACCCTTCATCTGCTCAGCAAAATCTGCTGTACGACGGCACTGCCATACGATTGCATGTGTGATAGGCTGTCCTGTTGCTCTATCCCAAACGATAACTGTCTCACGCTGATTTGTGATACCAATTGCTGCGATATCATCTGATGTAGCGCCAACCTTTCTCATTGCTTCACGAGCAACTGAAAGCTGTGTCTGCCAAATTTCGTTGGCATCATGCTCAACCCAACCTGGCTGTGGGAAATACTGTGTAAATTCCTTCTGTGCAACAGAGCACATCTCACCTTTCTCATTAAAAAGGATACATCTGTTACTTGTTGTTCCGGCATCAAGAGCCATTACATATTTTGCCATTATTACTCCTCCTTTTTGCCTTTGGCATTGGCTACTATTCAGGAGTTGGCTTAAACGTCACTAAAGCTTCCATACCTCCTCATTGGTGGTAGATACGGCAAGCACCCCATTATTTAGTGCGTTCATTACGTCATCTCTGTCTCCGATAAGACCTCCAGCTAAAACAGGCACCCTACTTGCCTGATTTACACGCTTGATAATCTTCGGAAGAACGATTCCCGGAAGAATCTCGATGACATCTGGCTGAGATACTCCGTGACGGTCTTGCTTCTCAATATTCACAAGAGCCATACTGTCGATTACGAAATATCTGAGCACTGTGTAAAGCCCCAACTCCTTTGCCCTTCCGATGAGATTCCCTTTGGTGGTGATGATTCCATCTGCCTGGGTGTTGTTTTTTATAAAGTCGACCGAAATTTCCTTGGTGTTATTCAAACCTGCAACCAGATCTAAATGAACCATGGCAAGCTTTCCTGCTGCTTTGATTTGCTCTACGATACCTGGAATCGTACAGACATCTCCATATAGAATGAAGATAATCTCACAGTCGGTAGCAATTGCCTTTTTCAATCCGCTGTCGTCTTTGATGGCTGCGATAACTGGATTTGCTTCCAGCTTTTCGATGAAGTCTCTATGCATTACTATTTATACTCCTTCAAATACCCCTATTTGTTTTAGGCACAAAAAAAGAACATGCCTAAAGATGCAAGAGCTCCAACTCTCGACACAGCCACATTCTCATCTCTCACGGGCATTTATTAACTTTTATGATTAAATGATACACGACATCTGAGTAAAATTCAACATAAATTTTTCACAGTCTAAACATTATCTGTACATAATTGCCCAATATTGTCATTGTGATATAATTAACGAACTGTAGGAATTGCATAAAATCAGGTTTTGTTAAAAGTTGCGTTTAAGATATTATAGACAAATGTGTGTAAAGGAAGGATTTGTGGAAACTAAAAAAGCAAGTTTTGATACCAAAACTTGCTTTTACGTCTATTGTTGGGAACTAACTATTGCATTGTATAAATCATTATATTCTTCAAATGCAGGATATTGTGGATAATCCCTCTTAATAGCATCTGTTGTTCTGAATAAGAAGCCCGCCTTTGAAGCTTCAATCATTGCAAGGTCATTAAAGCTATCTCCGCTTGCAATTGTCTCGAAACCGCAGGACTGAAGCGCTCTTACTGTGGTGAGCTTACTCTTTTCACAACGCATCTTATATCCTGTAATCTCTCCATTTTCTCCAACAACAAGTTCGTTGCAGAAGATAGTAGGCATGCCAAGCTTTTCCATAAGAGGTCCAGCAAACTGTGCAAATGTATCACTAATTATGACAACCTGACCATTAGCTCTGAGTTTATCTAAGAATTCCTTTGCTCCTGGGAGCGGGTCAATGGTTGCTATAGTATCCTGAATCTCTTTAAGACCTAGACCATGCTCTTTTAATATACCGATACGGTAATTCATAAGCTTGTCATAGTCCGGCTCATCTCTGGTTGTTTTCTTAAGCTCTGGGATTCCACTCGCTTCAGCAAATGCAATCCAAATTTCTGGAACAAGTACACCTTCTAAATCTAAGCAAGTAATATACATAACATCTCTCCTATAGTACGCAGTTACAGCAACAAGCATTAGCTATCTCCGTTCAGCATGGAAAGCTTGACTTGAGATATCTATAAGCTTGATGCCTACCGCTCATTTAAAAACCTGTATTCATTAACTAGTTCATAAATTTTATACGACTAATACATGCGAATTACACTAATGATTCCGCCAAGTGCTGCGCTACGCTCGGCAAATTCTGCTTCAGACATCTCAGCTGTGATGAAGCCCACCTCATTATCTAAGTCAAGAGTTGAGTACTCAACCTCTTCAAATTCATTTTCAATATTTGACTGAAGAGCTGATGTTCTTACAAAGAATCTATGCTTCTCCTTAGTTGGATTTGCAAGTTCAAGCTTTTCGTCACTCCATCCAAGCTTGATGTATTTACCTGGATTTCGTGCAAGGAATACCATATCTCCAACAACAGCGGATGCTGTAGGAAGCGCCCCAGCGCCTGCACCATAGTACATAGACTCACCAAGCATGTTTCCCCTTACCGATACAGCATTCATAACACCCGAAACATGATAAAGCATGCTATCTGGCTTTACAAGGAAAGGAGCAACACGACATGCGTATGTATCGCCAACCTTTATACTGTGTGCAATAAGCTTAATGCTACGGCCCATAGCCTTGGCATATTTGAAATCTGTCGATGAAATCTTGCTGATACCCTCAGTTGGGATATCATTGAAGTCAACATTTTTACCTGAAACAAGAGAAGTAAGAATTGCGATTTTTCTGCAGCTATCATGACCTTCAACATCAGCAGTTGGATCCTTCTCAGCATAACCAAGGCTCTGTGCCTCAGCAAGGATTTCAGCATAGTCGCTTCCGAACTGTTCCATGTTTGTAAGCATATAATTAGTGGTTCCATTACAAATAGCAGACATTTCCTCAATCACATCACCTGTAAGACAGGCTGTGAGAGTTCTGATAATAGGAATACCTCCGCCAACGGCAGCTTCAAAAACGAAGTTAACATTATTTTTCTCAGCTACCTGCATAAGCTCAGCACCCTTGTCCGCAACAAGTGCTTTATTGGAAGTTGTGACTGATTTGCCAGCCTCCAACATAGCTTTCACAAAGGTAAATGCAGGCTCGACACCGCCCATAGTCTCAACAACGATTTTAACATCTTTATCCTTGACTATTTCCTTGTAATCCTTAACAAAAAGTTTCTCGTTTGGGTCACCTGGGAAATCTCTAAGATCAAGAATATATTTAAGCTCAAGTGGCTCACCTATTCTTTCTGCCAAGACATCCTTGTTTGTCTCAAGAACCTTTGCTACGCCGGAACCTATAGTTCCATAACCCATAATTGCTGCTTTCATCCTGTTGTCACTCCCTTGCTAAAATTTTTACATAATGAACACCATCAAAGGCCTCGATAGCTGTCACAAGATCAGAAAAATCTCCTGAATCTTCAAGCACGTCCACCGAAATAGTAAGGGTGGCAAAGCCATTGACTGGAATACTTTGATGTATAGTCAAAATATTCACATGGAAGTGAGCCATCTCATCTAGTACTCTCGAAAGAATTCCAGGCTCATCCTCCAACTGGATGACCATATTGATTGTCTTTCCCTTTGTATCCTCATGGAACGGGAAAATGTCATCCTTGTACTTATAAAATGAGCTACGGCTTATGCCAACTATTTCTGTAGCCTCCTGAACTGAGTCACATTTGCCAGTGTCCAAAAGCTTCTTAGCGGCAACAACCTTTAGCAATACTTCTGGTACAGCTTTCTCTTTTAAAACAAAATAGGTAGTCTTCTCTGCCATATCTCCTCCATAAGTGTCTTTCGCACAAATACATTTGTGCGCTTTCAGAAGATGATAACATTAAATACTACCTAATTTCAAGTCAAATCATAATATAATTATCGCAGCCACCAAGAACTCCTTGTTCCCGCAGGGCCCCCCTCATACCTTCGCTAGGCAACTTTCCGCTCCGCGGCGCCCTCCTAGCTTGGCATGATACTTCCCTGTTCGCGCTTGCCAACACAATTTGGCCGCTTTTAATTAATTGTATTTATTTACTTTTATTCATCTGCGCTGGTGCCGCGGTCTGGGCAGCCGAGAGAAAGCCACTTCAAATACGCATTCATAAATGGAGTTAGCTTACCATCAAGGACAGCATCTGCATTACCTGATTCCTCACCAGTACGAAGGTCCTTGACCATAGTGTAAGGTTGGAGAACGTAAGAGCGGATCTGATTTCCCCAACCGATTTCTGAGACCTCTCCACGAATTCCACTAGCTTTAGCAGCGTTTTCCTCCTGCTTCAAAAGAAGAAGCTTGGTTTTCAACATCTGCATTGCCTTATCCTTGTTTTGGAACTGGCTTCGCTCATTCTGACAAGTTACCACAATTCCAGTAGGGAAGTGGGTAATACGAATAGCTGAGCTGGTCTTATTAATATGCTGACCGCCCGCACCAGATGAACGATAAGTATCGATTCTGATATCTTCATCACGTATTTCAACATCAACGTTCTCTTCAATATCAGGCATAACATCGCAGCTTGCGAAAGAAGTCTGTCGCTTGCCCTGTGCATTAAATGGCGAAATGCGGACCAAACGGTGAATACCTTTTTCAGATTTCATGTAGCCATAGGCATTCTCACCATTAACCTGGAATGTAACAGACTTTATACCCGCTTCATCGCCTTCCTGATAATCAAGCTCTTCAACTCCAAAGCCCATATCACCAGCCCAGCGACTATACATACGATATAGCATCTGAACCCAATCGCAGGCTTCCACACCACCTGCTCCAGAATGAAGAGTAACAATGGCGCTATCACCATCATATTCTCCTGAAAGGAGAGTCTTCATACGAAGAGTCTCCAAGTCATTTTCAAACTCTTCAATAAGAATTCCAACAGTCTCAACAATTTCTTCATCCTCTTCTTCATTGCCAAGATCGATGTAATCCTCTATTTCTTTATATAAATCCTCAAGCTTATCAATTACAGCCACGTCGTCCTTCATGGACTTAAGCTCTTTCATTTTGGCTGTAGATGCAGTTGCATCCGTCCAAAAGTCTGGAGCTTCCATCTCACGCTCAAGTTCTTCTATGCGTGCTTTCTTGGCTGCGACGTCAAAGTGAATCCCTCACTTCCGTCATAGAATTTTTTTGCGACGTAAGTCGCTGTTTGAACTGATCAAGTTCTATCACGAAATCACCTCTTTTCATAATCCGCCTGTTACGGCTACAAGCATTAGAGTCTCTCAGACTCGGCTACAAAAAGCCTCGCTAGAGAGCCCTAATAGCTTGATGCCTACAGGCTCATCTATAAACCTAGTTACTTATTAGTTGATTTTACTCTACTTACGTAACACTTCTAACGCTTTTTGGATTTGGTTGTCGAGATCGACGCTGTAGGTGTCGTCTTCACCGCCCATAAACTCGTATTCAAGCTCGATGTCTGGCTTGATTCCTTTTCCGTGTATGCACTCTCCACTTGGTGTATAGTAAGTCTGTGTGGTCAGCTTAAGAGCTGAACCGTCTGTAAGCGGAATAGTCGACTGAACAATTCCCTTTCCAAATGTATTGGTACCGATTATTGTACCATAATCAAAGTCTCGGATGGCACCTGTAAAAATTTCTGCTGCAGAAGCAGTATTTTCATTAACAAGGACTACCATCGGTATATTCTTTGATGAAGCATCATCTGAACGATAATCCTCTCGCTCTCCAGCTTTATCCATAGTATAAACAACGGTTCCATCTGGGAGAAGATAATCAAGCATCTCAACAACAGAGTCCAAGAGACCGCCGCCGTTATTTCTCATATCAAAGATTACTGAAGTCATTCCCTGATTTTCCAAATCCTTGTATGCATCCACAAAATCTCTGTATGTATGCTCTGTAAACTGAGATACAACGATATATCCAACATTTCCCTCAAGCATCTGATGCTCAACAGTTGGTGTAGCAATCGATGCACGGGTGCAAACTACCGTCTGCTCCTCGCCATCTCTTGAAATAACCAGCTCTACATCTGTTCCTTCTTCACCGCGTATGTGCTGAACAAAAGTATCTAGCCCTTCATCAGTTGCAAGATTTCCATCTGCTGAAACGATATAATCACCGGCTAAAAGTCCCGCCTTTTCTGCAGGTGTTCCAGCATAAACCTTTGTTATTGTAACAGCACCTGTCTCGGCATTCTTCTGAAGCAGTGCTCCTATTCCAGCATAATTACCAGTCAAGGTAGACATTAAATCCTCATACTCCTCGGCAGTATAATACTCAGAATATGGGTCATCAAGGCTTGCAACAACGCCCTTATAAATTCCATTCACAAGGTCATTTGAATCAACATCCTGATAATAATAGTTCTCTATAATAGAAATAATTGTGCTGAGTTTTGAGCCAGAAGTCTCGCCCTTTTGAAGATTATCAAGAACCTCTTCAGAAGGTTTTTCCTGCACCATAAACTGACTTCCAAATACACTAAGCAGTGCAACTGCAGATATTATGCCACCAATGATTAGACCAAGAATTGCAGCTAGAACTACCGGCCATTTCTTTCGATTTGGTGCTGGGGTAGGTACATCCACTACATTTTCAGGAGCATCGTAATAATAAGTGTATTCTTCATTTTCATTGTTTTGCATAGCTGATAAGCCTCCTTAAATAAACTAAGAAGTGCCTTTAATCCAAGGCACTCCCTAAAATGTCTTCGCTATTAAAATTTAAACTAAACTCTTAAATGCTTATGCAAGGTCACACGAGAACCAACCCAGCCAATACCAATTCCTAAACAAAGAGAAATAGGAACCAATGTCCTAAAAATTGTCTCAACTGGAATGAATGAAACCATGTTGCTGAGGAAATTAAACTCTGAACTTGCATATTCCACAACCTTTCCATATATAAAGAACAGAAGCACAAGTGGAATAATTGAGCCTATCAATCCGATGAAAATACCCTCTACAACGAATGGTGCTCTAACAAATGCATCTTTAGCACCGATAAGCTTCATGATAGCAATTTCTTCTCTTCTGACTGAGATACCAACCATAACAGTATTGCTGATCAAGAAAACTGATACCGCTAAAAGAAGCGCAACAATTGCCATAGAAACAATTGTAATAGCTTTGTTTACATCTGTAAGAGTCTTGGCTGCCACCTCTGACTGATTTACCTGGCGAACACCATCAAGTCCTTCAAGGAAAGACACCAGGGTAGGTTGCATCGAAACATCATTAAGATAAATCTCGTAGTTTGCTGAATTTGCAAGTGGGTTATCATCAGCAAAGCCCGCTGCAAGTTCGGCGTTTCCTCCGAAATACTCTTCCTGATAATCTGCCCAAGCCTGCTCTGCAGATACATAATTATATTTCGAAACTTCAACTCGCTTTTTAATCTCTTCACCGATTTCGTCAATTCGCTGTTGGGTAATACCCTCATCAAAAAAGACAGTTACAGCAACACCCTCTTCTGCAGTCTTTACCATTGACTGAAAGTTGGTACCAAGTGAGTAAAAAATTCCAAACAGGAAAATGCAGGCTGTCATTGTAGCGATCGATGCAAGCGAGAACATCTTGTTACGCCATACATTTTTCAATCCCTGTCCAATATTGTAAATATGCGTACTAATCTTCATAGTTGTCACCTCCAAAGTCGTCAACTACCACGCCCTTTTTGATGGTGATAACTCTTTTATTCATAGCTCTGACAATTTCCATATTATGGGTAACGACAACAACAGTGGTACCTCTTTGATTAATCTCTTCCAAGAGACGCATGATTTCCCAAGTGTTATCGCTATCAAGATTTCCAGTAGGCTCGTCAGCAAGAATAATCTTCGGCTCATTGATAAGAGCACGGGCTATTGCAACTCGCTGCTGTTCTCCTCCGGAAAGCTGACTAGGTCTGGACTTGTACTTTGCAGCAAGACCAACCAATGACAGAATAGCTGGAACCTTCTTTTTGATTTCGCGATTCGAAGATTCTACAACCTTCATAGCGAATGCAACATTTTCATAAACATTTCTATCAGGCAGCAGTCGGAAATTTTGGAAGACTACTCCAACATTCCTTCGATACATAGGAATTTTTTTGTGGGTAACCTTCTTTAAATCCTGACCATTGATATATATCTTGCCCTTCGAAGGCTCAAGTTCCTTTAAAAGCAATCTAATAAGGGTAGATTTACCCGAACCACTATCTCCAACAACAAAAACAAATTCGCCTGGATCAATGTGAATAGTGACATCCTCAAGAGCCGGCTTGCCAGCCTCGTAGGATTTACTAACATGATCTAATCGTATCAATTCAATACCTCTTTCTAATTAGAACTTTTCACTTTCCATGTACTTCATGTATTTTACAACCATGAGTGCAATCTTGAAGGTGATTGCATCCTCGAATACACGTAGGTCAAGACCAGTGCTCTTCTCGAGCTTGTCCAAACGATACACAAGAGTATTTCGGTGGATGTATAGCTGACGAGATGTCTCTGAAACATTCAAGCTGTTCTCAAAGAACTTGCTGATGGTTGTAAGTGTTTCCTCATCAAAATCGTCAGGTGATTTATTCTCAAAAATTTCAGAAATAAACATTTTGCAAAGTGGAATTGGAAGCTGATAAATCAGACGTCCTATACCAAGCTGTGAATATGCAATGACATTCTGGTCATTGAAGAAAATCTTGCCAACGTCCATAGCCATTGAAGCCTCCTTGTATGAACGGGAAACCTCTTTTATTTCTCCGACTATTGTACCATAAGATACACGGACTTTTTTATCGTCTTTATCATGAAAAGCGTCGATAATTACTGCCGCAATTTTGTCTATTTCGTTGTTTGAATCATTTTCACCCAGTTCTTTAACAACGATAATGTTGCGCTCATCAACCGCAGTAACAAAGTCTTTGTTCTTTCCACCAAAAACAGAGCGTACTCTGTCGAGTTCATCGCCATCCTTTTCTGGACCAACCTCAACAATCATAACTACTCGTCGTGCAGCGATATCCACATGAAGCTTCTTAGAACGGTTGTAGATATCAACCAAAAGAAGATTATCAAGAAGAAGGTTCTTGATAAAGTTATCCTTATCAAAGCGCTCCTTGTAAGCAATCATTAACTCCTGAATTTGGAAAGCAGCAATCTTACCAACAGTAGATGCCTCTTCACTATCTCCAACAGCTAAAATAACAAACTCCAACTGTTGGTCATCAAAAACCTTGAAGAAATGACAGCCCAAAGCAACCTGACTCTCAGCCTCAGATGCAGCAAAGACTGCTACCGAATCCGAATATTGTGTAGTATCGCCAAAAGTGGCTGCACACATAACCCCATCTGAGTCCATTACCGCTAAATCTATTTTAGTAAGCTGATGTAATCCCTCTAAAGTATTTTGCATAATTTGATTCGAAATCATATCGAATACCTCCTGCCTGTCTATGCAATATCAACAATCAAAAAAGCTCTTTTTGCATACAAATTCACATAATCTATTGCTATTCTAATATAAATAACCAAAAAATGAAATAGTAAACTTACATTTTATTATGCACATTTACAACTATAATAAAATACTCATGGTTATGGAGCTTTTGTGAAGTGACAAACAATGTGGTTTATTGTCTGATAATACCCACTTTTATCAGATATATTTTACTCACTTCCAAAGTCAAGTATTTTTAGCAATTTAACCACTTTTGTCACTTTAAGACAAAACACTTGTTTATAAAAATTGTGGATAACTTTTCTAATCCGTTCACAATTATTGTGGATAAAGTGGATAACACGTTTACAAGTCCATTTTTTCGTGTTTAAATTGTGAACATTTGTTGATAAAATATTGCATTTCCACAGCTTAAGAAATTATATTCATCTTTAACAAAGAGTCTATTTGTGCACAATTATCTAAAAATATCCAATATCTAAAAATATTATTTTCTGACAATTCGCATCAATTTCTGCCTTCTACTACAAAAAAGGCACCACCTAAGTGATGCCTAAATATCTAAATATCGGACTAGAAAATTCTTCTGATTGCAAGAATTGTCTTGTAGTTTACATTTGAATATGTGATACCAGTTCTCTTATTTGATGCATGGAGAAGTGTTCCATTTCCAGCATAAATACCAACGTGACCAGAATAACATACGATATCACCTGGCTGCATCTCATCATAAGATACACCATAACCAACGCTTCTCATTGCACTTGATGAATGTGGAAGGCTGACGCCGTATGCTGAATAACAACTCATTACAAAACCTGAGCAGTCTGTTCCGTTTGTAAGAGATGAACCACCATATACATATGGGTTACCAACAAACTGAGAACCGTAATTAACAACTGCGCTACCGCCTGAACCCGATGGTGAAGAGTAGCTCTTGCTTGAAGAACTGCCCGATGACTTTGATGATGACTTTGACTGGCTCTTTTCAGTAGCCTTCTTTGCTGCTTCCTGCGCAGCCTTACGCTCTGCCTCTTCCTTTGCTAATCGAGCTTCCTCAGCTGCCTTTGACTCAGCAACTGTGAAATCAGTAGAAAGAGTTACATAGTCTGTGCTGACATAACCCTCGCCATCATTACAAGTAACCTTTACCCAACCATCGCTAGCAGTGGACTCATCGATAACAACAAGATCGTCGCCCATTGGAAGAAGATCAAGAACAGATGAATCCTTTGAAGCTGACTCTCTAACCTTAAGAGTAGTTGTGGTAACTGTAGCAAGACGCTTTGAAACCTTCTTTGCAAGCTCCTCATCGTTCTGAACTACGTACTCGCTCTTTACATAACCTGTCACATCACCAGATGTAATCTTAAGCCAAGTGCCATCAGCAGCATCAACTGTCTCTGAAACTGTTGCAGCTGAATTGTTGTATAACTTTCCAACATACTCGCTTTCTGCTGAAGCCTGCTCACGGATATAAACATAATTATCAACCTGAGCAATAGCAATATTCTCGTATGGATTTGCCTCTGTAGAAGAAACTGCCTCTGCACCATTATCAGCAAGCTGGGTTTCAGCTGCAATAATAGTTGCATTAGCTAACATATCATTAACTGAAAGCTGAGCACCTGCAAATGCAGTGTAATTAGTAGTCTCTAAAACTCCAGTAGCACTGGAAAGTGCACTGACACCGGATGTAGCAGTAGCCGCATCCGAAGTAAGGGATATACTAGAAACAACGACGCAAGCAGCAAGTGTGTAGCTAACAACTTTTGTCATTTTTGAATTCATTTTGTAATAAAACCTCCAATTTGTTACAACTTTGTTACAACATTGAACATTATATATTCTATCTTTTATCCTGTCAAGCCCCATTGTTATACGCTTGTCCACACGTTTATCATCATGCGAGAATTTGTAACATTTGAGAAAAAAGGGACAACGTAACTATTTTTGTAAAAACCGTTCGATTGAAGTTATGGCATTAGCACCATCTGCAGTAGCTGTAATCACCTGTCGAAGTTGCTTTGTACGAACATCTCCAGCAGCAAAAATTCCAGGAATTGAAGTAGTACATGTCTCATCTGCTTTTATATAGCCTGCTTCATCCATCTCTGGCAAACCTGCAATTGAATTTGTATTAGGAACATTTCCAACGGCAATGAAAACACCATCTACCGAAAGCTCATTCATCTGCCCGGACTTTCTATTCTTTAATAGAAGTGATTCTACACTATCCTTACCATTAATTACCTCAACAGTGGTATCGTAAATAATCTCAATTCTCTCAGAAGACTTCACCTGCTCTTGAAGTACAACCGCACCTCTGAACTCGTCCCTGCGATGAATTAGATAGACCTTTGTGCAGAAGCGTGAAAGATAAATCGCATCCTCCAACGCCACGTCTCCACCGCCTACGACAGCAACGACTTTATCCTTAAAGAAGGCTCCGTCGCAGGTCGCACAATAGGAAACACCCATACCAGAAAATTCTTCCTCTCCAGGACAACCAAGCTGTCTGTTGGTAGCACCGGTGGCAAGAATTACAGTTCTGGTTTCGAAGGTAGCCTTCTTGGTGACAAGCTCCTTGATGCCACCTTTATCCACAATAGATGTAACACGACCACGAGCAAACTCAACTCCAAGCTTTTCACAGTGCTGACGCATGGCTATAGCCAACTCCTCACCGGTCACACCTGGCATTCCAGGATAATTATCAATCTCATAGGTGCTAAGAATCTGTCCACCGCTGATGGAACTAGTATCTAAGACAAGAATATTTCTTCCTGCTCTCTTGCCATAGATAGCCGCAGAAAGTCCTGCCGGCCCTGCGCCTACAACTATAATGTCATAAATCATCATTATTCTCCGAAAGCAATGTTATTTTGTGGCAATAGCCTCTGCCTCCAAAAGAACATCCTTTGGAATTCTGGCAACTTCAATACACGAACGTGATGGATAAGGCTGTGGGAAATACTTTGCATACACCTCATTGATTGCAGCAAAATCTTCCATATTCTTGATGAATACTGTTGTCTTAACAACATTAGCCATAGATGTGCCTGCGGCCTCTAACAAAGCCGACATGCTCTTGAAAACACGGTCTGCCTGAGCTGCTGCACCTTCTGGAATCTCTCCTGTGGCTGGATCAACTGGAATGATGCCTGATGTATAAACCATTCCGTTGACTTCTACAGCCTGAGAATATGGGCCGATTGCAGCTGGCGCCTTGTCTGTAGAAATTACATTTTTCATAGCATTACCTCCTGTTTAGCCCGCTTGTTACGCTCACAAGCCTTGGTATTGCTACGCTCTGCATAGAAAGCGCCGCTAAAGCAATACCAAGAGCTTGATAGCTACAAGCTCACTAAAAATATTTCTACGCCTATAAATAGTAAACCTATTATAACATATAATTTACGACTCGCTACGACGAATTTTGCCATCGTTCAAAGTTATTTTTCGTTCCTTGTATAAACGGCCTACAGCACGCTTGAATGCAGCCTTTGAAAGACCGGTTTCACGCTTGATAACTTCTGGAGATGCCTTCTCAGAAAATGGAAGAACACCAGCATAGCTGTCGATCAGCTGAAGAAGCGCCTCCGCATCATCTTCCATCTGCACGTATGCCTTATCACGAATTGTAACGTCGCACTTACCATCCTCTTTGATACCAGTAATGCGAACCATAATAACATCACCTATACGATACTTTGAAACATCCTCGTGACGGGGAATCATTGCAGAGTATTTGTCTTCAAGTGCAACGAAGGTTCCAAAATCATGACCGAACTCATAAATTCTTGCTTCAATCTCCTCTCCCACCTGATATGGTGGCTTCTTAGAAAGAAGTTCATATATGCCTTTCATACTTGCACAGAGACGTTCACTCTTGTCGATATATACCCTCACAAGAATCTCGTCTCCCTCCGATGGCTGACGAGTCATCTCCTTGAATGGTAAAAACAAATCCTTTTCAAGTCCCCAGTCCATAAACGCTCCCACTTTATTAATCTGGCTTACAGAAAGAACGCCAAACTTACCAAGTGTAAGCTTTGGAATATTGGTTGATGCGATAAGTCTGTCTTTTGAATCCTTATAAACAAAAACTGACACCTCATCACCAGACTTTGCATCCTCTGGAACCTGCTTCTTCGGTAGAAGAACACGCTGCTCCCCATCGGTGAGATAAACACCGAATTCTACCTTCTTTTCAATTTTAAGCTTCTGAATTTCACCTAATTTCATTATTTGTACTCCACAATTGTATAAACATCGTCATCCTTCATAAGGACAACCTGGTAACCTTGTTCTAATTCTACCAAATAAACCTCAAGTTCATCAAACAGCATTGCCGCCTTTTTGTAATTAACCAGTATGGTAGAAAAATCTTCCCTTGGAAGAAATCGTCTTGTCACATCAATATAGAAAGAATTATTCATGTGACTATTAGTATCTATGTGGTTTTCATTTACTGTGAAATGTCCCACTAATTTGCCATCATTATTGTATCTAAGCTTGTTACGACCGAACTCAAACTTTGGTCTGTCCGGATCTTCTGGATATGCTTCAATAATTTCATCCGTAAGTCTTGCTGGTCTAAGATTTTCTAAATCCATCAGTACCCAGAGAGAATCAGCATACACCAACAGCTCTCCCGACTCCGACTCGATTGTATAAATACGACGAGCCATCATCCCCCTAACCTGGTATGGGTATGTGGAAACCACTATGCGCTCCATGTATTCAGGCATCCTGTTGATATGAATCTCATAGGATGTGACAAACCAGCCACGCTTCTTTGGAGCCAGATATCTAACACCTACACCCACATCATCTGAGTGAAAACAGCTACAGTCCTGCATGTAATTAACTAAATCAAAATATGTGAGATTAAGCTTAGAATCCACTTCGCTATAGCTTACTCTGGAATTGTACTTATACATTTTCCCTCCATCACTGTAATCCGACTTGTTACGCTCTCAAGCCTCATCTAATACTTGCAATTGCAAAACTAATCATATTTCTCCATATACGAAAAATGGACCTAAGCTATTCGCTTAGGTCCTAAGAGCTGGCCCACAAGGATTCGAACCTTGAAATGACGGAGTCAGAGTCCGTTGCCTTACCATTTGGCGATGGGCCAATGTCTTTCGCGTTTGCTTTGCTTTGCCGCGTCAACGAATGTTATTATACGACCTGTTTTCAAAAAGTGCAAGTACTTTTTTCAACTTTTTTAAAATTTTAATAGATTTCCATTTAGAATATCATAGCGTATCTCATCATCCCAGGTAATTACTGCGTTTCCAGCAGTTTTATCTGCAATCAGTTTCCCAACATTTTCTACCATTTCTGTTGGAACTACAGAAGAAATATTTACATCAGCCCCAAATTCAGTATTTAAAATTGGAAGATTATTATCTCGCAATACGTATTCAATCTTTCCATAGCCATTGTAATCTGTAGAAATTGAGCATGGCATTCCCGTTTTAGGGGCAAGAATCTGACAATTCTTCAAACCTTCCTGAACTGTAGCCTGATAAGCACGTACGAGTCCACCTGTTCCAAGAAGGACTCCACCAAAATATCTTGTGACAACAACTACACAGTTATGAATATTCTCACGTAATAAAACATCAAGCATTGGTCTGCCTGCAGTTTGAGCAGGTTCACCATCATCATTACAGCGGGTAATTTCATTATTCTGGCCAATCACAAAAGCTGAGCAATTATGTCTTGCATCCCAAAATTCTTTTTTCTTTCCATTAATAAATGCGACAGCTTCTTCCTCTGAAGTAACCGGTGCAATATGTGCGATAAAGCGAGATTTCTTTTCTTCGATTTCACCTGTTCCGCCTTGATATATGATTTTGAATTCTTTTTCCATTTTGCTCTTGCCTATAATTTCCTATATAATAAAGTGTTACTTCATTATATAGGATAATTTTGATATAATGAAGTCTAAATTGGAGGTTATTATGAATTACGGAAAAGAAAATGCAGCTAAGCAATCAGCCCAGCTGACAGGACGTAGAAAGCGAAAGCGCCACAGCGCCGGACTCGCTATTATCCGTATCTTTTTGATATGTATTGTTTCTGTCGTAATTGCAAGTGGCATAATTGCTTACCTCTACGCAAAGAACCTTATAGACCAGCTACCAGATGTATCCACTATCGATATTTCTCCGACAGGGTACATGAGTAAGGTATACGACTCTAACGGAATTGAAATAGAAACTTTGGCATCAACTGGTGCCAACAGAACTTACGTTACTTTAGATCAGATTCCAGAAGATTTGCAGCACGCATTCGTAGCAATTGAGGACGAGCGTTTCTACGAACACAACGGTGTGGATGTTCAGGGTATCATCAGAGCCGCTGTTAAAGGTGTGATGAATGGTTTCGATTTTTCTCAAGGTGCAAGTACCATTACCCAGCAGTTATTAAAGAATAACTATTTCACTACCTGGACTTCGGAGCACACCTTCGCTGACAGCTTGAATCGAAAAATTCAGGAACAATATTTAGCAGTACAGCTTGAAAAAATCGTAAAGAAATCTGTTATTTTAGAAAACTACCTTAACAGTATCAACCTTGGACAGAATACACTGGGTGTACAATCAGCTGCTGAAAGATACTTTAACAAATCAGTTTCAGAGCTTACCCTTTCTGAGAGTGCTGTAATTGCCAGTATCACACAGAATCCTACAAAATATAATCCTATTTCCCGTCCTGAGGAAAACGCCAAGCGTCGCAAGAAGTGCTTAAACCACATGCTTGAGCAGGGATATATCACAAAAAGTGAGTACGAAGAGGCATTAGCAGATGATGTATACGGAAGGATTCAGGTGTTGAACACTGAGCTTTCTACTTCATCCACTTCATACTTTGTAGATGCCCTTACGGATGAAATCGTCGCTGATTTGCAGAACAAACTCGGTTACAACGAGTCAGAGGCATACTCATTATTATATTCAGGTGGTCTTTCAATTTACTCTACACAGGACTCCAATATACAATCCATAGTGGAAGAGGAAATTAACAACACTGATAATTATAACAAGATTGAGAAGGTATCCTTCTCTTACCGACTGACAATCAACAAGGCCGATGGTTCTACAAAGAATTATTCAGACACCACAATGCTTTCTTATTATCAGTCAAGCAATAAAGACTACAACTTGGAATTCGAGTCAGAGGAAGCTGCTGCCGAGGCAATTGAAACATACAAGGCAGCCATCATGGAAGAGGGTGACACCATTGCAGGTGAATCTGTCACATACACCCTCCAGCCACAGGCTGCAATGACAATCATTAATCACTCTACTGGAGAGGTTGTTGCAATGGTCGGCGGACGCGGCGATAAAACAGCTGCAAAGACACTGAACCGCGCCACAGGCATTAAACGTCAGCCAGGTTCCACCTTCAAGGTTATCGCTTGCTATACAGCGGCTCTTGATGCCGGAGGCATGACACTTGCTTCTGTTGAAAACGATATGCCAACCACTTACAGAGATGGTACATCTCTTAAGAATTACAATAATACTTACCTTGGCTGGACTAATATTCGAACCGCTATCACAAACTCAATTAACGTTGTTACGGTTGAAGTCATGGGTGATATCGGTACAAGTCTCGGCTATCAATATGCAAAAGATTTGGGTATTACCACCCTTACAGATGGCGATAATAACCAGGCTCTCGCCCTTGGCGGAATCACAAATGGTGTTACAAACCTTGATTTGACTGCTGCTTATGCAACCATTGCCAACGGTGGTGAATACAACACGCCAATCTTCTACACAACAGTTGTTGACCATCAGGGAAATATAATTCTTGATAATAGAGAAAACACTTCTAAGAGAGTGCTAAAAGAAACTACTGCATGGCTTCTTACAAGCGCTATGCAAGATGTTATGACTGCTGGAACAGGTAAGGTTGCGAACTTCGAAGGAATGACTGTGGCAGGAAAATCAGGTACCACAACAAAGAACCGCGATACTGTATTTGCAGGCTTCACACCATATTATACAGGCGTTATCTGGGGTGGATATGATGATAATACCCCACAGAGCTACACAACTTATTCAAAGGTAATTTGGAAAGCTGTAATGAGCAGAATCCACTCAGGATTAGCTAACAAGAGTTTCAGCCAGCCATCAGGTATTGTAACTGCTCAGGTATGTAAGAAATCAGGAAAACTTGCCATAGCAGGTGTTTGCGACTGTGATCCAAGAGGTTCAATGGTATATACAGAATATTTTGAAGAAGGTACGCAGCCTACTGAATATTGTGATCACCATTATCTTGGAAATGTTTGTACAGAAACTCACATGTTTGCCAACTCTGAATGCCCACATTACACTGGCGTCTTTATAATCGGAGCTGCTGCAGGCAGTGAAGATGAACCATTTGGTGTTAATCCAACTACCTTTGGACAATATTGCCCTATCCATGGTGGTGAACCACTTCCAAATAGTGGCACCTTTGGTGGCAGTGCCGGCGGCGGAACCACTAGCGAAACTAGCGGCGACGTACAAATACAAGTAATTGGCGGCGAATAAAAAATGCGTAAAATAAGCCCCTGGTAGCTAGTCAAGCTCTTGGTGTTACTCAAGCGAAACATGTTCGTTGAGCGGAGTAATACCAAGGCTTGAAAGCGTAACCGGGGGCTTTTTGTTACCTTTTTATACTTCGAAGATCATATCGCCATAGCTAGGCATTGGCCATGATTCCTTATCTACAATCATTTCAAGTGCATCTACAGGTCTGCGAAGATTATCCATAGCCTTCACAACTTCATCATGATAATAGTTTGCCTTCTCACAGCTTGAAACCTTCATAGAGTATGCTTTCTCATTTGTCTCTTTAAGTGTAACAAGTGCATCCTTAGATTCACGAAGAAGATTAGAAAGCTTAATCAGAAGCTCCTTCTGTGTGCTAACATCTGCCTCTGGGCAGGCATCAGAGATGGTACCAATAGAAAGACCAAGCTCTGTTGCATAGCTGATTACAGCAGGAATAATCTGCTTAGAAGCCATATCTATCATTGTGCGAGCTTCAATGTTAATAGACTTGATGTACTGCTCGTACTCGATTTCTGCACGTGACTCAAGCTCAACCTTTGAGAATACACCAAACTTTTCAAACATATTAACAGTAGCATCTGTTGTAAGAGCTGGAATAGCCTCTACAAGTGAATTGATGCTCTTTAAGCCTCTCTTCTCAGCTTCCCTAATCCACTCTTCACCATATCCATTTCCATTGAATACGATGCGCTGATGTTCGATAGCAAGCTTCTTAATCATGTCATGAACAGCCACATCAAAATCTTCTGCCTTCTCAAGAACATCGCATGCCTCACAAAGTGCTTCTGCCATGATTGTATTGAGAACTACATTTGGCTCACCAACTGAATCCTGTGAACCTGGCATTCTGAATTCGAATTTATTTCCAGTAAATGCAAAAGGTGATGTACGGTTTCTATCTGTAGCATCCTTTCTAAAATCTGGAAGGGTTTTAACACCTGTAGCAAGCTTCTCACCCTTCTTTGATTTAGTTGCTGTACCAGTTGAGATAAGCTGTGTAAGCACATCCTCAAGCTGCTCTCCAAGATATACAGAAATGATAACTGGAGGTGCCTCATTTCCGCCAAGACGATGGTCATTACCAACATCAGCTGCAGATTCACGAAGAAGGTCTGAGTGACGGTCTACTGCTTTTAAAACAAGACAAAGAACAAGTAAGAACTGGATATTCTCGTGTGGCGACTTTCCTGGCTCAAAAAGATTGATTCCATCATCTGTAACAAGTGACCAGTTGTTGTGCTTACCAGAACCATTTACGCCATTGAATGGTTTCTCGTGAAGCAGACACTGGAGGCCATGGCGGTTAGCCACTTTTCTAAGTGTCTCCATAATAATCTGGTTATGGTCAACTGCAACATTACACTGTGCATAGATTGGTGCAAGCTCGTGCTGTGCTGGTGCAACCTCGTTGTGCTGTGTCTTAGATGAAACACCAAGCTTCCAAAGCTCAATATTTACATCACGCATATATGCCTCAATTCGCTCAGGAATAGAACCAAAGTAATGGTCGTCCATCTCCTGTCCCTTAGGTGGCATAGCGCCGAAAAGTGTGCGACCTGTGTACATTAAATCCTTGCGTGCAAGATACATCTCACGGTCGATAAGGAAGTATTCCTGCTCTGCACCAACTGAAGGAGTAACACGCTGTGATGTGGTGTTACCAAATAATCTGAGGAGACGAATTGCCTGCTCAGAAAGAATCTCCATCGAACGAAGAAGTGGTGTCTTTTGATCGAGAGCCTCGCCTGTATAAGAGCAGAAGGCTGTTGGAATGCAAAGTGTAGCTCCGGCAGCATCCTGTCTAACAAAAGCTGGAGATGTTGGGTCCCAAGCAGTATAGCCTCTAGCCTCGAATGTGGCTCTAAGACCGCCTGAAGGGAATGACGATGCATCTGGCTCACCCTTGATTAATTCCTTACCTGAAAAGCTCATTAAAACCTTCCCTGATGGCAATGGAGCAGAAATGAATGAATCATGTTTTTCTGCAGTAATACCAGTAAGTGGTTGGAACCAATGTGTATAGTGAGTAGCGCCCTTTTCGATTGCCCATTCTTTCATCTCATGAGCGATGACATCAGCTGTCTCTAAATCTAGTTCTTTACCCTCAGAGATAGTCTGCTTAAGCTTCTGATAGGTCTTCTTTGGGAGGCGTTCCTGCATAACAGTGTCATTGAAAACATTCTCACCAAAGATGTCTGCCACATTAAAATATTCTTCCATTAATCATGTATCCTTTCACGCAAAATAACAAAATAATAGAAAAGACAACCAGCGATTGTCCATTGCCGATTGTCTTTTCCAAAGCTCATGTGAGAGCTAAATAATCATAATTAATTAAGCCTTTCCAACTGATCCGAAAAGCTCCATCTTTTCTTTTACTGTAGCCTTGATAGCATCTGTACCAGGAGCTAAGAGCTTACGTGGGTCAAATCCCTTGCCCTCAAGATCCTTACCAGCCTCAACGTACTTACGTGTAGCATCAGCGAATGAAAGCTGGCACTCTGTGTTAACGTTAATCTTTGATACGCCAAGCTCGATAGCCTTCTTGATCATGTCTGCTGGGATACCTGTACCACCATGAAGAACGAGTGGCATAGCACCTGTCTTCTGCTGGATAGCGTCAAGTGTCTCGAATGAAAGACCAGCCCAGTTCTCTGGGTACTTGCCGTGGATGTTACCAATACCAGCTGCAAGCATATCAACGCCAAGGTCAGCGATTGTCTTGCACTCTTCTGGATCAGCGCACTCGCCCATACCTACGACACCGTCTTCCTCACCACCGATTGAACCAACTTCGCACTCGATAGAAAGGCCAAGCTGATGAGCTACGTGAACGAGCTCTGTAGACTTAGCAAGGTTCTCCTCGAATGGATAGTGTGAACCATCAAACATGATAGATGTGAAACCAGCCTTAATGCACTTGTAACATCCTTCGTATGTACCGTGATCAAGGTGAAGTGCTACAGGAACTGTGATTCCAAGCTCCTCGTCCATAGCCTTAACCATAGCTGCTACAGTCTTGAAGCCTGTCATGTACTTACCAGCGCCCTCAGATACACCAAGGATTACTGGAGAGTTGAGCTCCTGAGCTGTAAGAAGAATGGCCTTTGTCCACTCAAGGTTGTTGATGTTAAACTGACCAACTGCATAGTGGCCTGCTTTTGCCTTATCAAGCATTTCTTTTGCAGAAACTAACATAGAATTATCCTCCATATTCTCGTTATTAGGTTTTAAACCCTATCTAAACGAAATTTTAGCATAAGCTAAATTTCTATTCAATAGCAATTTCCAAGGCGTGTCCCTCGTCCTTAATCACTACAACGTCGTGTTTTCCACCAAACTCGCCATCTAATGTCCATGGTACTACATCAGTGCTTATGAACTTGATTTCGCTAGTCTGGAAAGCATAAACCATTTCCGAATCAGGAATAATGCCTGTCATAAATCCAAGAATTTCGTTTAATTCGATTGGATTACGAGGCATTTTAATAAGAGTAACCTCGAATACACCATCGTTCAATCCTATATCGCCACGAATGATTCCCTGGAAGCCTCCAACTGATTTAGAGTTGGTAATCATTCCATAGATAAATTCGTCGTAAATAACATTGCCTTCGTATTCCACCTGCATTCTGAAAGACGGAATATCGCGAAGCTGCTTTGCTCCTTCAATTATATAAGCTGCATGTCCTAGAACATTTTTTAAATCCTGAGGGGTAGCATAAGAAACTTCTGTAAAAATACCAAATGCAGCAACGTAAACGAATGAATCTGAGTTAAATCTTCCGATATCACATGGAAATAGATGATCAGATACACTTATACGCGCTGCATTTATCATGTTCTTATCTATACCAAGGGAATTACCGAAATCATTTGTGGAGCCAGCCGGAATATATCCAATTGGCTTTCTCTCTTCCAGAGGGAGCTGCATCATACCTGTGACAACCTCGTCAAGGGTACCATCTCCTCCAGAGCAAACGATTCTATCAAAATTCCCTGCCTGTTCAATTGTCTGAACTGTAGCATCACCACCAGCCTGTGTAACATGTACACTAACCTGGTAGTCTGCCTTAATCATAATGTCTAAGATGTCAGCAAGATGTTCTTTTATCTGCCCCTTGCCTGAGCGTGGGTTCACTATAAATAATAATCTCTTTGACATATATCCCTCGAAAAAAATTATTTTGTAAGGAAATCAGAAAGCTCAGCTACTGCTTTTTCCTCATCATCACCTGCTGCATCGATAACAACGTGTGAACCAGAAGATAATACCAAACTCATCATTCCCATAATACTCTTAGCATTTACCTTTTTCTCATCCATCTCAAAATAGATTGAGCTTGAAAATCTATTTGCTAACTGAACTAAGTGTGCTATAGGTGTAGCTTCCATTGAATTTGACATCTGAATAGTAACTTCTTTTTGCATGACGTCCTCCTGAATATCTAATAAAACCTAACGCTGGCTTATAATCCCTCTGCTATTGCTGCCAGCTTTTTGAACCTGTGATTCACCCCTGATTTTCCTATAGGTGGTTCAAGCATTTCTCCCAAATCCTTGAGCGGTGTATCAGGATACCTCAGCCTTACCCTAGCAATCTCTTCCAATTGAACTGGAAGATTTTCTAACCCGAGTTTTTCATCAATCAGATTTATTTGCTCAATCTGACGAACTGCTGCTCCCACGGTCTTGCCAATATTGGCTGTCTCACAGTTAACCTTACGGTTGATAGTGCCACGCACTTCTTTCACAACTCGAATATTTTCCAAATCCATGACAGAATGAGCAGCCTCCATAACACGGAGGATTTCCACAATCTGGGCACCTTCCTTTAAATACACAACGAACTTACCATTTCTTTCAACTGATTTGGCACCTACTTCGAAGGTATTCATTGCTCTTTTTATCATTTCAGCCTGAGCAACGGTATTGCATACTATCTCGAAATGATAACCCTTATTTGGATCTGAAATCGAACCTGCTGCCAAAAATGCTCCTCTTATGAAGGCTCGTTTACAACATGACTGTTGAATAACGATGTCTTCAGCAAGCTGACAATCATCTGTAAGCTTAAGCATTTTTTTAGTCTCAAAAAAGACATCGGCAGTAATAGCGGTGACATCTTTTCCTATATTACGTGAATTTTTTAATAAAGTAAAGACTTTTCTATTTAATTGGTCTTCCGAAATAGTTTTAAAACTATCCGCATCCTGTAGCATAAAGATTGCTGCAAGCTCAGCAACAGTACAATGTCTGCTCTTCGGAAGGACCTGAAAAAGTTCTTCTTTTACATTCTTTGAAAATGACAATTACTTTCCTCTCAGAGCATCCTTTCCGATATCACGGTGCTCTATTTTAAGTCCGTAAGACTCGTCTCCATTTAGTGCTTCAAATATTTCATCAGCAAGGCATACTGAACGATGCTTCCCCCCAGTACAACCCACTGCGATAACAAGCTGATTCTTTCCTTCTTTAATATAGTTAGGAATCAGGAACTTGATAAGGTCAGTCGTTTTATCTAAAAATGTCTTGGCCTCATCATATTTCAGAACAAAGTCCTTAATAGGCTGGTCATTACCAGTGAATGGTCTCAATTCCAAGTCATAGTATGGATTTGGAAGGAATCTGACATCGAATACCAAGTCGGCATCCTCTGGGATTCCGTATTTGAAACCAAAGGAAATAATGGTAACAAACAAGCTCTTATATTCTGCATCTTCTACAAAGATTTTTTTAAGCTCCTCTTTAAGCTCTCTTGTAAGAAGATGAGTAGTATCGATAACATAATCAGCCTCATCACGAAGAAATCCGATAGATTGTCTTTCCTCTTTGATACCAGCTGCAATTCTCTCTCTGCCTGAAAGGGGATGATTTCTTCTGGTCTCCTTGTATCTTTTTACAAGGACATCATCCTCAGCATCGAGAAATAGTATAGAAAATCGCTTCTCAGCCCCGTCTAATTCTTGCAATATATCCGGCAAAAGCTTCATTGCCGTGCCATTACGCACATCAATTCCAACTACAATTTTCTTCTCAAAGGTGCCACTGTCAGCCAATTCCACAAAGCTCTTAAGTAATTGTACAGGCAAATTATCGACACAATAATAACCCATATCCTCTAGCATTTTAAACGCGGTATTTTTACCTGCACCTGACATTCCTGTAAGAATTAGTAGCTTCAATTGATATTCCTCCCAACAATTCGAACCTCTGGAGTAAGATGAACTCCAAAGCTTTCATATACCTTTGCATCAACATCCTTCATTAGCTGAAGAACATCGGCAGCTGTAGCTTCTGATTTGTTTACCACAAATCCACAGTGCTTTTCAGAGACCTGCGCGCCTCCTACAGTATAGCCTCTTAGTCCCGCATCATCAATAAGCTTTCCTGCAAAATATCCTTCAGGACGCTTAAAGGTTGAACCAGCGCTTGGGAAATTAAGTGGCTGCTTCTCAATACGCTTTTTACGTATATCATCTATTTGAGCCTTAATAGCAGCCTTATCTCCATGCTCAAGTCTGATTCTTGCACTAAGAACAACAGCCGGATTTTCCATAAGAGCAGAATGCCTATAGGATAAATTCAAATCCTCACATGAAATGGTTTTAACCTCGCCTTCTGCCGTCAAAATATTGGCTTCTATCAAAACATCCTTTATTTCTCCGCCGTAGGCTCCCGCGTTCATATAAACAGCTCCACCCATGGAGCCTGGAATTCCTGATGCAAATTCTAATCCTGAAAGTCCAGCATCTGCCGCCCTACTAGCCACAGATGAAAGCATTGCACCAGCCTCTATCGTGATAATCTCATCATCAATAATAATATCACTGGCATTCCTGCCCATAGAAATAACAACACCTTCGATTCCATCATCTGAAACCAAAAGATTGCTGCCATTTCCAATCACCATAAAAGGCACACTGTTATCTTTCAAATAAGCAATAAGAGGAACCATCTGAGAAATAGATGGCTCCACATAAATATCTGCCGGACCACCAATTCTGAAGGTGGTGTGCTTCTTCATTGGTTCATCAAGAAGAAACTCCACCTCAGAAAAATTTGTCCGCAAATCATTATATAAATCTAACTTAGAAAACTCTTTATGCATACTTAATAAATGCCTCGTATCCTAACAATGCTTCGTATAAATCAACCTTTGAGATGATTTCACATGGAGCATGCATTGAAAGAACTGCAACACCTGAATCAATTACCTGCATGTTATAGTTGCCCATGATGTACGCGATTGTTCCGCCACCACCCTGATCAACCTTGCCAAGCTCAGCTGTCTGCCAGCATACATTATCCTTATCCATGATAGCTCTAACCTCTCCAACATACTCAGCACTGGCATCGTTAGAACCGCTCTTACCGCGTGCACCTGTGTACTTGTTGAATACAAGACCACGTCCAAGATATGCCGCATTATTCTTCTCAAAAGCTGATCCATAGTTTGGATCAAAAGCTGCAGAAACATCTGATGAAAGTACTTTACTGTTTGTAAGAGCTCGACGAAGCTTAAGTTCTGAATAATCGCCAAGGAGATTATAAATCTCAGCAACAGTGTTCTCAAAGAACTTAGACTGCATACCTGTTGCTCCTACAGAGCCAATCTCTTCCTTATCTACAAGAAGTGCACAAGCAGTCTTTGCAAGCTTCTTTGTAGTGTTGAGAAGTGCCATAAATGAAGGATATGCACATACTCTATCATCATGACCGTACCCTAAAATCATAGAACGGTCAAAGCCAAAGTCTCTTGCTGCACCTGCTGGAACTACTTCGATTTCAGCAGAAATGAAATCCTCTTCCTCGATATCGTACTTTTCCTTTAAAAGCTTAAGGATGTTATTCTTTACAGCATCCTTTTCTTTCTTTCCCTTCTTGTCGAACTCAGGGATACCACCAACGATAATGTTGAGATCTTCACCTTCAACAACCTTAGCACCCTTCTTGTCCATCTGGTCAGCCGCAAGATGGATAAGCAAATCAGAAATACCAAATACAGGATCTGAAGTGTCCTCTCCAACGTTAATCTTTACTGTAGTGCCGTCCTTCTTTGCAATTACACCGTGAAGTGCAAGTGGAATAGTTACCCACTGGTACTTTTTGATTCCACCATAATAATGAGTATCAAGAAGAGCAATGTCTGTATCCTCATATAATGGATTCTGCTTTAAATCCATACGTGGGCTGTCGATGTGAGCGCCAAGAATGTTAAGACCATTCTCTAAAGCTTCTGTTCCGATGTTGAATACAGCAAGCATCTTACCCTTGTTAGCTGCGTATACCTTATCTCCAGCCTTAAGCTTCTTGCCCTCCACGATAAGTGTCTCAAGGTTTACATATCCAGCAGCTTCTGCCTTCTCAATAAAGAAATCTACGCATTCTCTTTCTGTCTTGCAATCTGAGAGGAACTGTCTATAATCCTCACCGAATGCCATAACTTTTTCCATGTCTTTTTCTGAAGTGTACTTAGACCATGCATTAATACGTTCCATTAAAAATAACTCCTAACTAATTATTATCTATATTATTCTGGACTCTGCGATAGAGCTCCTCTGCCGCATTGTAGCCCATTTTCTTTTGACGATGATTAACTGCTGCTGTCTCGCAAATAATTGCAAGATTTCGTCCTGGACGAATTGGAAGTGAATGACAAGTAACATCTATTCCAAGAATATTCATATATTCATCTGTCATGCCAAGACGGTCATATTCCTTCTCCTTGGTCCAATCCTCGAGCTTAATAACAAGGTCGATTCGCTGCTCATCTTTAACAGCCTCAACACCATAGAGCGACTTAACATCGATAATACCGATACCACGAAGCTCAATTAAATACTGTGTAATTGATGGTGCGCGACCATATAGTCTCTCATTGTTTGGACGACGAATTTCAACAACATCGTCAGAAACAAGACGATGACCACGTCTGATAAGCTCAAGAGCAGCCTCTGATTTACCAATTCCTGATTCACCTGTAATAAGAAGGCCCTCGCCATATACGTCAACCAAAACACCGTGGATGGTTGTGTAAGGTGCAAAGTCCATATTCAACGAGAAGATAAGGGCTGACATGAACTCAGATGTGCTTCTGTCAGTTCCAAGGATAGGCACCTTAGCCTTCACTGCTTCCTGAAGAAGAATTGGGCCTGGCTCTTCGCCTCTGCAAAATATAACACATGGGATATCATATGAAAACAGTTTTGAAAAACTTTCTACTTTTTCCTCATCTGACTTCTTTGAGAGGTATGCAACCTCTACATTACCAATCACCTGAATACGGCTTGGTTCAAAGTGCTCATAAAATCCATGAAGCTGAAGCGCAGGTCTGTTAACGTCGGCAACGGTAACATGTGCGTCCTCCAGATTAAGCTCTGGTGTAAAATTTGTTAAATTGAATCTTTCCTGCACTGTAGCTACAGTCACGAATTTGTTATTTGCCATATAAAATCCCTCCGTTTAAAAATGCATTTTGCTTTATATATCATATATCATTTTTTTGTTAATTCATAGGGTGAAAGTAGTTATATACATTCTCCGCGGCTTCTTTAGACATAGCTTCTGTTTCCATAAATTCTTCCAAAGAAGCCTGCGCCATTTTTTCTGCAGATACAAATCTCTTCATCAGCGCCTTTCGACGTTTCGGTCCTATTCCAGGGATATCATCCAGGAAGCTGTGAACCTGCCCCTTGCTTCTAAGACTTCTATGATATTCAATTGCAAATCTGTGGGCCTCATCCTGAAGTCTAGTGATGAGCTTAAAGCCTTCAGAATGAATGTCAATAGGAAGCTCCTGGTCCTTGAAATACAAACCTCTGGTTCTGTGATGGTCATCCTTCACCATACCTGCAATAGGAATGTGAAGTCCTAGTTCTGACAGAACCTGCTCTGCAATGTGAACCTGTCCCTTACCACCATCCATCATGATAATATCAGGGAATTTAGTAAAGCTGTCCTCAATCGCTCCACCATTCTCCTCAAGAGCTTCTATTCCGTGCGAAAAGCGTCTCGTAAGGACCTCATGCATGGATGCGTAATCATTTGGCCCCTCAACAGTTTTAATCTTGAATTTGCGGTAATCTGAGCGTTTAGGCTTGCCCTTCTCAAACACGACCATTGAACCAACAGACTGAAATCCTGAAATATTGGAAATATCATAAGCTTCCATACGGCTTGCACCAGATAGTCCAAGCAAGTCTGAGATTTCTTTCATAGCACCAATTGTTCGGCCTTCTTCACGCTTAATCTTTTCTTTGTCTTGGTCGAGAACCATCTGAGCATTCTTTGCTGCAAGCTCAACGAGTTTCTCCTTCGCCCCGCGCTTTGGAGTCCTGATATAAACTCTTGAGCCTTTCTTTTCACCAAGCCAGTTTTCTATAAGCTCAGATTCCTCCATATCATATTGGACAAAAATCTCTCTTGGGATAAATGGTGTACCAGTGTAGTAATCCTTGATAAAGTATTCTAATAGTTCTTCATCTGTATCATCCACTCTAACATTGATAAAGAAATGTTCTCGGCCAATCATCTTGCCACCACGCACAAAGAATATTTGTACAACAGCTGCATCTGCCGCCTTTGCCATAGCGATAATGTCTCTATCCTCTCCATCCAATTGCGTGGCCTTCTGTCTACCTGCACACGCCTTTACTGATTCTATCAAATCGCGGTAAAGTGCAGCTTTTTCGAAATCCAATTCATTTGAAGCGGCTGTCATTTTCTCTTCCAAATCCTTGAGAGTATCGTAGTAATCCCCATCCAGAAATGCAATTACACTATCAATATTCTTTCGATACTCTTCTTTGTCAACATTCCCTTGGCAAGGGCCCAAGCACTGTCCAATGTGATAATTGAGACAAGGACGATTCTTTCCGAAATTCTCTGGTAACTTTTGAGAGCAGGTACGAATCTTGTATAGCTTTTGAACCAGCTCTATTGTGTCATGAACCGCACCCGCAGAAGTAAATGGTCCAAAAAATTTACTTCCATTTTTCTTCAGACGACGCGAAAAAAGCACCCTTGGATACATCTCATTAAGGGTGACTTCTATATACGGGTAGGTCTTATCATCGCGAAGCATTGTATTATACTTTGGACGATATTCCTTTATTAAATTGCATTCTAAGATAAGGGCTTCGAGCTCGGAATCGGTAACGATGAATTCAAAATAGTCAATATTGGCAACCATCTGTTTTTTCTTCAGTCCTTCATCATGGCTCGGCTGAAAATATTGGCGCACTCTGTTCTTTAGTGAGCGTGCTTTACCCACATATATTATCTCATCGTTTTTCCCATGCATTAGATAAACTCCCGGTTGGTCCGGGAGTTTACTTAAGTCTTGTTCTGTAACCATATTAATTACTCATCAAAAATACTGTCTGTTACAACGTTCTTAGGATCATCCTCTTCCTCGAAGATGCTCTTGTGCTCTGGTAAAATAGAATCTTTCTCAGACTTCTTTTCCTCTGGTTCTGGAAGCCCCTTAATTTCTCTGAAAATCTTCATGAATTCTTTACCAGTGATTGTTTCGTGTTCAAAAAGATACTCAGAAATCTTATCAAGGCTTTCCATATTTTCAGCGAGGAGTTCCTTAGCCTTTGCATAGGCATCAGTAATCATCTTGAGAACCTCATCATCAATCTGAGCTGCGGTGTTCTCACCGCAGATAAGAGATGCTCTACCATCAAGATACTGGCTCTCAACAGTAGCAAGTCCCATCATGCCAAACTTCTCTGACATACCAAAACGGGTAACCATTGCTCTGGCAATTTTTGTTGCCTGTTCAATATCGTTTGCAGCGCCTGAAGTATAGCTTCCGAACTTGATATCCTCGGCTGCACGACCACCCATGTATGTAACAATTTTTGCTATAAGCTCATCCTTAGACTCAAGGAATTTCTCCTCCTCTGGAGTCTGAAGAGTATATCCAAGTGCTCCCATTGTACGTGGAACAATCGTAATCTTCTGAACTGGCTCAGCATCCTTCTGAAGTGCTGACACAAGTGCATGCCCAACCTCGTGATAAGAAACAATCTTGCGTTCCTTCTCACTCATTGCTCTGTCCTTCTTCTCCTTGCCGCCAACAGCAACAAGCTCAAATGCTTCAAATAAATCCTTCTGATTTACGTACTGTCTCTTTGCCTTTACAGCAAGAATAGCAGCCTCATTAATAATATTTGCAAGGTCTGAACCTACCAAGCCAACTGAAGCAAGAGCAAGTGCATCCAAATCAACGGATTCATCCATCTTAACATCCTTAGCATGAACCTTGAGAATTTCAAGACGTCCCTTCTGATCCGGTCTGTCAACGATGATACGTCTATCAAAACGACCTGGTCTAAGAAGTGCCTTGTCCAATACCTCTGGTCTGTTTGTGGCTGCAAGAATCAGAAGACCCTTATTGGAATCGAAACCATCCATCTCAGAAAGAAGCTGATTAAGTGTCTGCTCTCGCTCGTCATTGCCACCACCATAATGAGCATCACGACTCTTACCGATAGCATCAATCTCATCAATGAATACGATACAAGGTGCAACCTTCTGTGCCTCCTTGAAAAGATCACGCACACGAGATGCACCAACGCCAACAAACATCTCAACGAAGTCTGAACCTGCAAGTGAGAAGAATGGAACTCCCGCCTCACCAGCAACAGCTTTTGCAAGAAGTGTCTTACCGGTTCCTGGAGGTCCAACTAAAAGTGCGCCCTTAGGGAGCTTTGCACCAATTTCAGTGTACTTCTTAGGATTATGAAGGAAATCAACCATTTCCTGCACAGATTCCTTTGCCTCGTCCTGTCCCGCAACATCCTTGAAAGTAATACCTGTGGCCTTTTCCATATTGTAGAGCTTGGCATTTGATTTGCCAACGCCCATTGGACCACCGCCCATCTTCTTCATCAGGAATCCAAGGACTACCCAAAGAAGAACTAACGGAAGTACGAATGAAAGAATATTGTAAATAATTGCTGCTGTCGAATCTGCTATAGTACCTTCAATTTCAACATTGTGCTTCTTAAGAAGAGGAAGGAGCTCATCATCATTGATATAAGCTGTGTAAAGCGATGTCTTTGTAGCCTGTCCTGTCACCTCATACAACTGCTGAAGCTTCGCAGCGTCCTCATCTGAAACACCGTAGGTTACCCCCTCTTTAAGCTCGATATTGATAACATCGTCCTTAAAGGTAACTGAAGAAACCTTGTCATCCTCCACCAAATCAAGAAATTCTGTATACTTGATTTCCTGATTAGTACCGGCATTGACGCCCTTATACATCATACTCGTAAAGAAAAGTGCTATGAGCACCAATATTCCTAATGTATAAAAAGGCTGACGGTTATTCTTTTTATCTCCACCATTTCTGTTATTGTCGTTCACATCTGCCTCCGTAACATAATAAATTTGTACGATACTAATTTATCATAAAACGTCGTAAAAGTAATGATTTTAATACTTTTTTAATACAATTAAACTAAAATGCCTCCAGTAACTATCAAGCTCTTGGTGTTACTCAAGCGAAACATTCTACGTTGAGCGGAGTAATACCAAGGCTTGATAGTGTAACTGGAGGCTCTCAGCCTTAATTATTTATTTAGAAAGGATTTCGGTGTCGTTGGTGAATTCGGTTCCGGAGACTTCTTCGAATTTGTGAAGCAAGTCTTCGATTGAAAGATGCTTCTTCTCCTCGCCGCTTATATTAAGAATCACACGGCCTTCATTCATCATGATAAGACGGTTTCCATAATTAATTGCATCACGCATATTATGAGTAACCATCATTGCTGTGAGGCCATGCTCCTTAATAAGCATATCTGTGATTTCAAGTACCTTTGCTGCAGTCTTCGGATCAAGTGCGGCTGTGTGCTCATCCAAAAGAAGTACCTTAGGTTTTTGAATGGTAGCCATAAGAAGGGTCAGCGCCTGACGCTGTCCACCAGAGAGCAGTCCTACCTTTGCAGTAAGTCTATCCTCAAGACCCAAATCAAGTTCTTTAAGCATCTCATGATACTTTGCCTTCTCTTCCTTGGTTACGCCCCAGCTAAGACCTCTAAACTTGCCTCTGCGGGCTGCCAGAGCCATATTTTCATCAATCTGCATATTAGCTGCTGTTCCAGTCATTGGATCCTGGAAAACACGACCTAAGTACTGAGCACGCTTGTGCTCTGGAAGACCTGTTACATCTATTCCATCAATAGTGATACTACCTCCATCAACAGGCCATACACCTGCAATAGCATTCAAAAATGTAGATTTTCCAGCGCCATTTCCTCCGATTACTGTACAGAACTCACCTTCTTCAAGATGTAATGTAGCACCTGCAAGAGCAACCTTCTCATTTATTGTGCCAGGATTGAAGGTTTTTTGTAAATTAAAAGCATTAAGCATTTTCCTTGCCTCCTCTCTTAGCTGCCTTTCTAAATGAGCTGTTGTGCTTATTTTTCAAATAAGGAACTGCAAGGAAAATTGCAACTATAATTGCTGTGAATAACTTCATATCGTTTGCTGGCATCTTGAGCCAAAGAACAATTGCGATGAATAAATAATAAAGAATTCCACCGAACACAACGAAAGTGAGTGTAAGAATGAAATTTCTTTTCTTCTTAAATAATGCGTTGCAGAATACCTCTCCAATGATAATTGCAGCAAGACCGATTACAATTGCGCCGCGTCCCATATTTACATCTGCATTTCCGTTGAACTGGGCTGAAAGAGCACCTGCAAAAGCAACAAATGCATTTGATAAGACAAGACCAAGTGCCTTCATGAGATTCACATTAATTCCCTGTGCCTTTGTCATCGCTGGATTTGTTCCAGTAGCACGAATTGCTGACCCCATTTCTGTTCCAAAGAACCAGTACATGATTGATATGATGATAACTGCAATAACAAGTACTGTTATAAGAGCATCCGTCTTATATCTTAAGGATACAGCCAAATTATACTTGTCCACCGAAATAGGTGTGTTTGGCTGATTCCCTGTAATACGCAAGTTAATCGAATATAGCGCCAACTGTGTAAGTATTCCGGACAAGATATCTGGAATTCCAAGAAGTGTATGAAGTACACCTGTGATTAAGCCAGCTAATGCTCCTGCTATAAACGCCAACACCAATGCTAATATCCACGAATGACCTGATATTATTACCATTGCTGCAACAGCTCCGCCCGTAGCGAAAGAACCATCCACAGACAAATCTGCAAAATTCAATAGTTTAAATGTGATAAAAATGCCGAGAGCCATTATACCGTATATTATTCCCTGTGCGGCTGTACCCGGCAAACCTGCTATTAATGTTTCAATTCCCATTCTAAACTCCAAAGAGCAAGGTCAAATTTTGACCTTGCCCATAATTTTTAATTATTTTATTTTGAATATCTTATTCCATTTCAATTGCAACATAATCATCTGGAAGTGTTATTCCAAGCTGTTCTGCAATTGTAGGGTTGTACTCCTTTGTAAATTCAGGTGCATACTGAATATCCATTGTTGCTGGATCTGCGCCATTTGCAAGGATTTCATACGCCATAAGGCCGGCAGCATATCCAATATCGTAATATGAAATTGATAATGTTGCTATACCACAGCCCTTGCAGATTCCTTCTTCACCTGCAACAATTGGCACCTTAGCTGTAACTGCTACGTTGTTGATTGTCTCTGCACAGCTTGCAGCCACATTGTCAGTTGGTACATATAAAACATCGCTAGAACCGCAAGCCGACTGAACTACTGTAGCAACATCACTTGAATCTGAGAAAGTATACTCGCTAACGGTATATCCATAATCCTCAAGATATCCCTTAATCTTGCCAGCCTGGAATTTTGAATTATCCTCACCAGAGCAATAAATAATACCAACTTCCTTTGCATCAGGGAAAAGTTCCTTAAGCATTTCAGCTTGTCCATCAAGTGGTGCCAAATCTGAAGTACCTGTTACATTAACACCTGTTGCTCCACTCCAATCATCCACGCTAATTCCAAGTGCTGTAGCATAGTCTGTTATTGATGTAGCAACGATTGGAATAGTGCTTGTTGCAGTTCCACTAGCCTGTAATGCAGGTGTCGCATTTGCCATAATCAAATCCACATTATCTGATACAAAAGAGTTAGCAATTGTAGCACATGTTGAATTGTCACCAGAAGCATTTTCAACAGTAATGTTTACACTGCTTCCAAGCTTATCAACAAGTGCTGCCTGAAATCCCTCTGTAGCAGCATCAAGTGCAGGATGCTGCACCAACTGTATAACGCCCACATTATAAGTTTTACTATCGTCTGTTGTAGCTGTTTCTTCAACTGCTGGCTCGGAATCATTGCTTGCTTCTTTTTTTGCTGCAGCATCTGTACCGCAGGCAACTAAAGAAAGTGCTAAAGCAGACGCCATGATTACACTAAGTAATTTCTTCATACAACGCTCCTCCTTATGTTGTTCATGGTGTTCACTTTAGCACTTTTATCTGTTAAAGTCAATCCGATATTATTCAATTTAGTTTTTATTTTCTTTCATGATAACCTAAAAGTGATGAAATCCATCCTCTCCAAATTTCTTTTCAAGCTTTCTGCAACATGAATAAAATCCTGGAATTAAAAAAATTACCGCAAAAAGCCATGCCACAGGGCTAGCCCATATTGCACCTGCGTAGCCTATCATCGGCACAAGAGTAAACGCTACTAGAATTCTCGCTATCATTTCCATCACACCCGAATAAATCGCAAAAGTTGAAAACCCCATACCCTGAATTGCAAACCTAAAGATATTGACTGCAGCCAAAAGTGTGTAAGTTATAGCATTTGTAAGTAAAAACATCATAGCCTGTTCTATAACAACATCTGTTGATGTAAATAATCTGAGCATGAACCTTCCTGATAAAAAGAGCACGACAAATATTATAACCGCATAAATTGTCCCAAGCATTTGGGCGGTCCATACACCTTTTTTTACTCTTGGTATATTCTTGGCGCCAACATTCTGACCTGCATATGTAGCCATTGTGCCACCTAATGCATCAAACGGGCACACTACAAATAAAGAAACTTTTGAACCTGCGGTCATTGATGCTACCGCTACAGTGCCAAGACCATTTACAGCCGTCTGAAGAATCACTGAACCTATAGCGGTAACAGAATATTGAAGGCCAAATGGAATCCCCATTGCAAGTAATACCTGTGAGTGATGTCTCCCTAGTTTTAAGTCATTTTTTGAAAGGCATAGGATCGGGAATTTCTTTTTCATATACAAAAGGCAGCTTAAACCTGCAATGAGTTGTGATATAACTGTAGCTAAGGCTGGCCCATTTACACTCATTTTAAATCCAATAATAAATAGTATATCCAACACTATATTAATTGCTGCAGCCATAATTAAAAAATATGTTGGTGTTTTGCTATCTCCAAGTGAACGCATTATTCCAGCAGTAAGATTATAAAGAAATGTAACTGGTAGTCCTAAGAAAATAATAAATATATAATCATACGCTAGATCTATAATATCACTTGGTGTGTGCATAACAGCAAGTATACTGTAGCAAAAGACACAAACCACCGTTGTAATTATAGCGGCCAAAATAGCAGCTAGGATGATTGAATTACCTACAAATTTCCTCATGGAATCATATGCTTCTGCACCAAATCGCTGTGCTACAGGTATAGCAAACCCAGAACAGATACCTATACAGCCACCGTTTATAAGGAAATTTATAGAGCCTGTTGAACCTACCGCAGCTAAAGCATTATCTCCCAAGGTCTGTCCAACGATAATTGTGTCAACCAAGCTATACATTTGTTGAAAAAGTAAGCCTGCAAGCATAGGAATTGAAAATTCGAGAATTAAAGTCATTGGATTTCCCTCTGTTAACTTCTTGGTGGTACTTGTTGACATTCTATTTCCTCCATGAAGATTTTTATTTGTTAATTATCATAATACACTACTAAAATATTTTAGTATATCCTAAAAATACATTATTTATGATTATTTTCACTTATATTCATCATCTATTTTTTATGAACAAAAAAATCCCAGGATATAAATATCCTGGGATAAATGAAAGTCTTAAATTATACTAACTCAAGAACAACTTCCATAGCTGCATCGCCCTTACGTGGTCCGATCTTTACGATACGTGTGTAACCACCCTTACGATCAACGTACTTTGGAGCGATCTCATCGAATACGAAGTTTGCCATGTCAACCTTGTGTGACTCTGACTTCTTTGTACCCTTAGCTGTTGGAGTGTAAAGAACCTGCATCATCTGACGACGAGCGTGAAGTCTTGAAGGAGAATCCTTCTTAATCTTCTTGTCTACTGTATCGTATACAGTAACCTTCTTGCCATCAACAACTTCCTTTACTCTCTTACCATCTTTATCCTTGCGAGCAACCTTAGCCTGAACTGTAACTTCTTCGAAGTTATCCTTTTCCTTTACACCAAGTGTAATGATGTGCTCTGCAATCTTCTTTACTTCCTTAGCCTTAGCCTCAGTTGTAACGATCTTTCCGTGATAAAGAAGCTCAGTTACCTGATTTCTTAAAAGTGCTTTTCTCTGTGAAGATGTTCTGCTTAACTTTCTGTACTTTGCCATTTCTTTTCTCCTTAAAACTGGCGTCACAGGTGCTCATCGGTCTTACCCCGTAACTTTGATTAATGGAAAGGCATGCGCGAAAATGCTCATCGGTCTTATATTTCACGTATTATTTCCTGTTACTATTTCAACGATTTAGTCCTCAATCATTCTGAGTGAAAGACCAAGCTCGTGAAGCTTTTCTTCTACTTCTTCCATAGACTTACGACCAAGATTACGAACCTTCATCATATCATCAGGTGTCTTGTCGCAAAGCTCAGCTACAGTGTTGATACCAGCTCTCTTCAAGCAGTTGTATGAACGAACTGAAAGCTCAAGTTCATCAATGCTCATCTCAAGAGTCTTTCCTGTTGTATCATCAGGCTTTTCAGCAATAACTGAAAGATCCTGTGCAGCATCTGAAAGATTTACGAATAAGTTAAGGTGCTCACTGAGAACCTTAGCAGCCATAGAAACTGCCTCATCTGGTCCCATAGTACCATTTGTATATACATCAAGTGTAAGCTTGTCATAATCTGTAACCTGACCTACACGAGTGTCTTCTACTGTCATATTTACACGTTCAACTGGTGTGTAAATTGAGTCAACTGCAATCTTGCCGATTGGAGTATCAGGAGTCTTATTCTTGTCTGCTGAAATATAACCACGGTTCTTTGTAATTGTAAGCTCCATGTAAAGCTTGCAATCATTGCCACCATTAAGGTGAGCAATAACAAGATCAGGATTAATAATTTCGATATCAGAATCAACCTGTATATCGGCAGCTGTAACTACTCCTTCTCCTTCGAACTCGATATATGCTGTCTTTGGCTCATCTGAACTGCTGTTATTTCTAATAGCAAGTTCCTTGATATTCATAACGATTTCTGTAACGTCTTCCTTAACGCCTGGAATAGCGCTGAACTCATGAAGAACGCCTTCAATCTTAATCTGGCTAACTGCAGCTCCTGGCAGAGATGAAAGCATAATTCTACGAAGAGAATTACCAAGTGTTATACCGTAGCCTCTTTCGAGTGGCTCTACAACAAATCTGCCGTATTTTTTGTCCTCAGAAATCTGTACGATTTCTATATTTGGGTTTTCAAAATTTAACACTACATTGCCTCCTTAAATAATGTATTAGACTACAAAATCAGAATAGTATAAATATTCTGATTCTATCGCTTATTATCGCATAATAAAATTCTAACAAATCGCACTTATACAAGCAAGCTTGTATAAGTGCTTTTTGTAAGATTTTACTAAATTCTATTATTTTGAATATAACTCGACGATAAGCATCTCGTCTACAGGAACATCAATCTGCTCTCTGTTAGGAAGCTCTTTTACTGTACCCTTAAGATTCTCAGCGTCAACATCGATCCACTCAGGAACGATTCTACCAGCTGTAACCTCTGTGATATCCTTAAATCTCTGAAGGCTCTTTGACTTCTCACGAACCTCGATAACATCTCCAGCCTTTACAAGGTATGAAGGAATGTTAACTGACTTACCGTTTACAAGGAACATCTTGTGATCAACAACCTGACGAGCTTCCTTTCTTGTACGTGCAAATCCCATACGGAATACTACGTTATCAAGACGGCTCTCAAGCATTGTCATAAGGTTTTCACCTGTCATACCCTTCTGACGGTCAGCCTTCTCATAATAATTACGGAAAGGCTTTTCAAGTACGCCATAGATAAACTTAGCCTTCTGCTTCTCCTGAAGCTGAAGAGCGTACTCAGACTTCTTGCCTCTTCCTCTATTCTTCTGTCTACGTGACTTCTTATCATATCCTAAAAATGTAGGATCTAAATCAAGAGATCTACATCTTTTAAGAACTGGTGTCTTATTAACTGCCATTAGATTTCCCTCCTAATTAGACTCTTCTACGCTTTGGTGGACGACATCCGTTGTGTGGAACTGGAGTAACATCCTTGATTGTAAGAACCTGAACGCCATTTGCATCGATTGCACGAATAGCAGCTTCACGTCCTGAACCTGGTCCCTTTACGAATACATCTACACTCTTTAAACCGTGAATTAATGCAGCCTTAACTGCTGTCTCTGCTGCCATCTGCGCAGCATAAGGAGTAGATTTCCTTGAACCTCTAAATCCTAGACCACCAGCACTTGCCCATGAAAGAGCGTTACCCTGAGCATCTGTAATAGTAACGATAGTGTTATTGAAAGATGCCTGAACATGTACCTGTCCGTGTTCAACGTTTTTCTTTACACGCTTTTTTGTTGTCTTCTTTGCAACTTTAGCCATAATTAAACTAACCTACTTTCTTTCTATAAATAATTACTTCTTCTTATTAGCTACTGTACGCTTTGGACCCTTGCGAGTACGAGCGTTTGTCTTAGTCTTCTGTCCACGAACAGGAAGACCCTTTCTATGACGGATTCCTCTATAGCATCCGATTTCCTGAAGTCTCTTGATATCAAGTGCAACTTCTCTTCTAAGATCACCTTCTACAGTTAATGTCTCATCGATAACTGTGCTGATCTTCTTAACTTCTTCGTCAGTTAAATCCTTAACACGTGTGTTAGGATCTACACCAGCTGCCTCAAGAACTTTGTTTGAGCTTACTCTACCAATTCCGTAAATGTAAGTTAAACCAATTTCAATTCTCTTGTCTCTTGGTAAATCTACACCTGCAATACGAGCCATGTGTGTTTACACCTCCATAAATATTTCTACAATTAATAATCGATATAAGTAATACAGCTCCGATAAATCGGCCTGAAATGTGTGTATTCCCATATCTGTTTCCAAATCTGGCCTCGGTATGATAGGCCTTTTATTATGAACAGCCTAAATTAGATACACTTTAGACTGCAGCCGCACATAATAAATGCATTACATAAGTAATCAGAAATTAACCCTGACGCTGCTTATGCTTTGGGTTTTCACAAATAATGCGAATGCTACCCTTTCTTTTGATGACCTTGCACTTCTCGCACATAGGCTTTACAGAAGATCTTACTTTCACGATTTTCCTCCTTTCCATGCCCTTTTTTCAAAGGTTGTGGTCAACTTTATTTGAACATTCTAAAAACGTCCGCTTAATAGTATAGCGAGCGTCTTCAAGTATGTCAACAACTATTTTAAAAAATTATTTATCTCTCCAAATGATTCTTCCCTTTGAAAGATCATAAGGACTCATTTCGATTGTTACTTTATCACCCGGTAAGATACGAATGTAATTCTGTCTTAACTTACCACTAATATGCGCAAGAATCTGATGACCATTCTCAAGCTCAACCTTAAACATAGCATTTGGAAGTTTTTCTACAACAACTCCCTCTACTTCAATAACATCTGCCTTAGACATCTTTGTTCCTCCTATTATAACTTTTAAGAATTCTTTTAATTATAAGATCATCAAGTGCTTTTGTAGAATCATATTCTTCAAGAACATCTGACGGAATATTTTTAATAAGCTGTAAATGAATCTTCTTCTTTTTCTTCGGCTTTGCAATTGGCTTAGTTGTACCATTTGCAACCATGTAAAAATCATCTAATTCATCAATAATGACATACACCTGATTTTTATCATGACCCGCCTTTGATAATGCAAGTGTTAAATCCATTTGTTTCCCTCCGGATTTGCAAGCTCCGATGGTGTAAGTGTGAGAATCTCAGGAGCCCCATCAGTAATAACAATTGTATTCTCATAATGAGCTGATAATGATTCATCCATAGTAACAACTGTCCACTCATCATCCATCCAGGCAACATCTGGGCCGCCTGCATTTATCATCGGCTCAATAGCCAATGTCATTCCCTTTAGGAGCTTTGGCCCTTTTCTAAACTTACGTCTGAAATTAGGAATCTCTGGCGCCTCGTGAAGTGATTTTCCAATGCCATGTCCAACCAAATCTCTGACAACTCCATATCCAAAGCCTTCGCAGTACTCCTGAATTGCTCCAGATATATCATAAAGATGGTTTCCTGCAGTTGCATATTTCATTCCCTGGAAGAAAGACTGACGAGTTCTTTCTATAAGAAGTCTTGCCTCTTCACTAATTTCACCAACTGGAACTGTACGTGCTGCATCTGAATGGTAACCCTTGTACAAAACACCTGTATCCAAGCTGACAATATCACCATTTACAAGAATGTGATCATCGCATGGTATACCATGAACAACCTCGTCATTCACAGAAACGCATACACTTCCAGGATAACCATAAAGGCCCTTGAAGTTAGGCTCGCAGCCATAGCTTCTGATTATTTCTTCACCAAGCTTGTCCACATCAAGTGTAGACATTCCTTCGTGAATTTCTTTAGCCAAAGCCTCGTGAACCTGAGCAAGAATCTTTCCAGCTTCACGCATTAATTGAATTTCTTCATCAGTTTTAATAGTTATAACTTCTGACATCTTAAGCTCCTAAAATAGCTGTGATATCCTCAAAAACTTTTTCCATTGGCTGTGTACCATCTACAGACTTAAGGATACCCTTGCCATTGTAATAATCAATAAGTGGCTGTGTCTGATCATGATATACATCAAGTCTCTTCTTAACTGTCTCTGGCTTATCATCATCTCTAAGTACAAGCTCGCTACCGCATGAATCACAAACGCCTTCCTTCTTAGGCGGAATAGAAACGATGTGATATGTAGCACCACAGTTAAGGCATGCTCTACGTCCCGACATTCTGTTGATGATGTTCTCATCTGGAACATCTACATCAATAGCGAAGTCCATAGACTGTCCAATCTTTGTAAGAGCAGCATCAAGAGCTTCTGCCTGAGGAATTGTTCTTGGGAAACCATCTAAAACAAATCCATTTTTAGCATCATCCTGTGCAATACGGTCCATTACAAGATCACATGTAAGTTCATCTGGAACAAGCAAACCCTGATCCATGTATTCCTTTGCTTTCTTGCCAAGCTCTGTACCGTTTTTAATGTTAGCACGGAATATATCACCTGTAGAAATGTGAGGAATAGAATACTTTGAAGCAATCTGCTTTGCCTGTGTTCCTTTGCCTGCACCAGGTGCACCTAACATAATAATCTTCATTTATAAAACCCTCCTGCATAGATGTTTATATTTTTCTCTAAAAACACCTAAAGAGATACACAGAAATCTGCGTATCCCTTAGATGAATTAATGACAATTAGTCATTTAAAAATCCTTTGTAATTACGAACCATCATCTGTGATTCAACCTGCTTAAGTGTTTCAACGATAACACCAACAATAATGATGATTGATGTACCACCAAATGAAACGCTTGCTCCAAGCAAACCGTTAAAGATGATTGGAAGTAAAGCTACGATTGCAAGTCCAATTGCACCAATGAAAATAATGTGCTGTAAGATACCTGTAAGGTAATCTGATGTAGGCTTGCCTGGTCTAATACCTGGGATAAATCCACCAGAACGCTTAAGATTCTCAGCAATCTCAAGTGGATTAAATGTAATTTCTGTATAGAAATATGCGAATCCAATGATAAGGAGAATATAAACAACTGCTCCGATTGAATTTACCCAGTTTCCTGGGTTAAACCAGTTAGACTGATTCATAGCATTTAATACTTTACCCCAAAATCCCTGAACGCCATTCTTAGCGAATAACTGAACAAGCATTATAGGAGTCTGAAGCAGGGACTGTGCGAAGATAACTGGGATAACACCTGCAGTATTAACCTTCATAGGAATTACTGAGGAATTACCGCCAACCTGTCTTCTTCCCTGAATCTTATTGGAATATTGAACTGGAATACGTCTCTCAGCGCTCTGCAAAATAACAACGAATACAACAAGTGCAACAATAATTGCAGCGATAATCACGCCAGCCAGTGTTGCTTTTGCAACTGTTCTATTTGCCATGAACTGCTCATAAAGCTTTGTTAAATCAGATGGGATACGGCTAATGATATTAATAGTAAGAACTATTGAAATACCATTTCCAATACCCTTTTCTGTAATTCTCTCACCAATCCACATGAGAACTGCAGAACCAGCTGTAAGAGCTGCTACAACTAAAATAACATACCAAGCATTGTAAGCAACGAGATATCCACTTCTTCCAAATCCAATTGCCATTGCAATTGATTCACCGAGTGCCAATCCAACAGTGAGATAACGTGTAATTGCTGTCATCTTTTTTCTGCCGGCCTCACCATCACGCTGCATCTCTTCTAACTTAGGAAATGCAATTGTAAGCAACTGCATAATGATAGAAGATGTAATGTATGGTGTAATATTCAGCGCGAAAACTGACATTGATGAAAAAGAACCACCAGTGATCGAATCAAAGAAATTCAACGCACTGTCACTATCCGCGAAGAGACTGCTAAAGGCACTGCCATTGATGCCAGGCACTGGAAGCAAGCTTCCAAGCCTAACAACAATAAGCATTAAAAATGTAAAACCAATTCGTCTTCTTAAATCTTTAATTTTAAAAGCATCGCGTAGTGTTTGAAGCATTTAGATCACCTCTACTGTTCCGCCTAAAGCTTCAATCTTTTCCTTAGCGCTAGCGCTGAATGCATTAGCCTGAACGTTAAGCTTCTTTGTAAGCTCTCCGCCGCCAAGGATCTTAACGCCATCGCGAGGATTCTTGATGATACCGCTCTCGATAAGAGTATCAACAGTTACAGTAGCACCATTATCAAATCTCTCTAAATAAGAAACATTGATACCAACGATTTCCTTTGTATTTCTATTCTTGAAACCACGCTTAGGAAGACGTCTGTATAAAGGCATCTGTCCACCTTCGAATCCAAGTCTAATGCTTCCGCCAGAACGAGCCTTCTGTCCCTTATGACCCTTACCAGCAGTCTTGCCATTTCCTGAACCGTGACCACGGCCTCTTCTGAAATTATCGCTGTGCTTTGAGCCTTCTGCTGGCTGTAAGTTAGATAAATCCATTATGGCACCTCCTTCTATTAAATTTCTTCAACTTTTACTAAGTGATTGACCATTCTAAGCATTCCGCGAACGCTGTCGTTGTCAGGAAGCTCAACAGTCTTATTGACCTTTCTAAGGCCAAGTGCTTCTACAGTCTTCTTGTTCTTAGGAACAGCACCGATTGTAGACTTTACGAGTGTTACTCTTAACTTCTTCTCTGCCATTTTAACTTTCCTCCTTAAGCAAGAATGTCTTCAACCTTCTTGCCACGAGCCTTAGCTACTTCCTCAGGAGACTTAAGAAGCTTAAGTCCTTCGATAGTAGCAAGAACAACGTTCTGCTTATTTGATGATCCAAGTGACTTTGTACGGATGTTTCCGATACCTGCAAGCTCACATACGGCACGTGCTGGACCACCAGCGATGATACCAGTACCTTCTGGAGCCTTCTTAAGAAGTACAGAAGCGCCTGTGTGCTTACCCTGAATGTCGTGTGTAATACTGTGGTTGTCATCAAGCTTAACTGTGATGAGCTTCTTCATTGCATCTTCCTTACCCTTGCGGATAGCTTCAGGAATTTCAGCTGCCTTGCCGAGTCCAGCGCCAACGTGTCCGTTCTTATCGCCTACTACAACAAGAGCTGTGAAACGCATGTTACGTCCACCCTTAACAACCTTTGTTACACGCTTAATTTCTACAACCTGCTCAGTTAATTCTAACTGGCTAGCGTCAATGATTTCACGTTTCATGTGTTCTCCTCCTAGAATTCTAATCCAGCTTCTCTAGCTGCGTCTGCAAGAGCTGCAACCTTGCCGGCATAAATGTAACCACCTCTGTCGAAAACGACTTCCTTGATTCCCTTTTCCTGTGCCTTCTTAGCAATAACTGTACCGAGCTTTGAAGCAGCTTCGATGTTATTTGTCTTTGCAAGGTCTGTCTTAACGTCTGCGTCAAGAGTAGATGCTGAAACGAGTGTATTTCCACATGTATCGTCAATTACCTGAACATACATATGATTGTTGCTTCTGAACACTGCTAAACGAGGTCTTTCTGCAGTACCGGCTAGAGTGTTACGAAGTCTTCTATGCTTTGTCTGGCGAACTACTTGTCTAGATTTCTTACTTACCATTTTACATTCACTCCTTTACTATTTCTTACCGGTCTTACCGACTTTACGTCTAATAACTTCATCAGAGTACTTAATACCCTTACCCTTGTATGGCTCAGGTCTTCTCTTATCTCTGATGTTGGCAGCGTACTGACCAACCTTTTCCTTGTCGATACCCTTGATGATAATTTTATTTCCGTCAACAGTTGACTCGATACCCTCTGGATCTTCCATCTCTACTGGGTGTGAGTAACCAAGGTTAAGAGTAAGCTTCTTACCAGCCTTAGATGCTCTGTAACCTACACCGTTAACCTCAAGAGTCTTCTCATAGCCTGTTGTAACACCAACAACCATGTTGTTGATAAGTGTTCTTGTAAGACCATGTAAAGACTTCATTTTCTTTAAATCATTAGGTCTAGTAACAACAACTTCTGCACCCTCGAGCTTGATATCCATCTCTGATGGAAGAGTTCTCTCAAGAGTACCCTTAGGACCTTTTACAGTCACATGATTATTTTCTGCAATCTCAACTGTAACACCAGCTGGAACTGCGATTGGCATTCTTCCTATACGTGACATGCCCGTACCTCCTTAAATATAAACTGTATGTCCGGCTTCTATAACCGGGTTATACTTTTAGGTAATTAGTTACTAAATTGTTTGGATTTGATTACCAAACGTATGCAAGAACTTCGCCACCAACCTGAAGCTTACGAGCTTCCTTATCTGTGATGATGCCCTTGTTTGTTGAAAGGATAGCGATACCAAGTCCACCTAAAACGTATGGGATATCGTCCTTACCAGCATAAATACGAAGACCTGGCTTAGAAATTCTCTTAATACCAGAAATAATCTTCTCGTTCTTGTTTGCACCGTACTTTAATGTAACACGGATATCCTTGAAGTTACCATTATCAACGATGTCATACTTTGTGATAAATCCCTCATCTACAAGAATATCAGCGATAGCGATTTTCATCTTAGATGCTGGAACATCAACTGTATCATGTTTTGCAGTATTTGCATTACGGATTCTTGTAAGCATATCTGCTATTGGATCACTCATTGTCATGATGCAATTTCCTCCTAATTATCAATCTGTGTTCGTTATCTTACCATGAAGCTTTCTTAACGCCTGGAATCTGTCCCTTGTAAGCTAACTCACGGAAACATACTCTACAAATACCATACTTTCTAAGGTATGCATGTGGACGACCGCAGATTTTGCAGCGGCTGTACTCTTGTGTAGAGAACTTAGCTGTGCGCTGCTGCTTAACTTTCATTGACTTCTTTGCCATAACTTTCCTCCTATGCTTCCTTAGCGAAAGGCATGTTGAATAAACGAAGTAATTCTCTTGCCTCTTCATCTGTCTTAGCTGTAGTTACGAAGATGATATCCATACCACGAGTCTTGTCGATCTTATCGTACTCGATCTCAGGGAAGATGATCTGCTCCTTAATACCAAGTGCATAGTTTCCTCTTCCGTCGAAGGAATTAGGATTTACACCTCTAAAGTCACGTACACGTGGAAGTGCAAGATTGATGAGACGATCTGCGAACTCGTACATCTTCTCTCCACGGAGTGTAGTCTTGCAACCAATTGCCATACCTTCACGAATCTTGAAGTTAGCAACTGAGTTCTTAGCCTTTGTTGTAACTGCTTTCTGGCCTGTAATCTTTTCCATATCATTAACTGCAGACTCAAGAAGCTTAGCATTGTCCTTTGCTTCGCCAACACCCATGTTGACAACGATCTTTTCGATCTTAGGAACTTCCATAATATTCTTGTATCCGAACTTCTCAACCATTGCTGGTACGATCTCATTAAGATACTGATCTTTTAATCTACTCAACGAACTGTTCTCCTTTCTTCAATTAGTCAATCACTTCGCCAGTCTTCTTAGCGAAACGGACCTTCTTGTCGCCGTCCATCTTGAAGCCAACGCGTGTAGGCTGACCGTTATGAAGTAACATAACATTTGAAGCATCGATAGGAGCTTCCTGCTCGATGATACCGCCTGCCTGATTAGCCATGTTAGGCTTAACATGACGCTTAACCATGTTTACACCTTCAACTGTAACGGTGTTATTCTTCTTATCTACTGCGATAACCTTACCTTCGTTGTTAACATCGCCACCAGCGATGACACGAACAGTATCGCCTTTTTTAATCTTAAATGTTGCCATCTACTCTTCCTCCTACAATACTTCTGGAGCGAGAGAAACAATCTTCATGAACTGCTTCTCACGAAGCTCTCTAGCTACAGGTCCAAAAATACGAGTTCCTCTTGGAGTCTTGTCATCTTTGATGATGACTGCAGCGTTTTCATCAAACTTGATATAAGAACCATCTTTACGACGGGCACCTTTAACTGAACGAACAACTACTGCCTTAACAACGTCACCCTTCTTTACAACGCCACCTGGTGTTGCATCTTTAACGGTAGCAGTAATAATGTCGCCGATGTTGGCATATCTTCTTGTAGATCCACCCATAACACGGATAACAAGGATTTCCTTGGCACCAGTATTATCAGCTACCTTTAATCTACTTTCCTGTTGTACCATTATAGTAGCCTCCTTTAATTATTTTGCTCTCTCGATTACTTCAACGAGTCTCCATCTCTTATCCTTAGAGAGTGGTCTTGTCTCCATAACCTTTACTGTATCACCGATGTGAGCATCGCCGTTCTCATCGTGTGCCTTAAGCTTATATGTCTTCTTAACGATCTTGTTGTAAAGTGGATGCTTTACATTGTCACGAATTGCAACAACGATTGTCTTATCCATCTTGTCGCTTACAACAACACCTGTACGTGTTTTTCTTAAGTTTCTTTCCACGTTTTTGATCTCCTTTCAAATAATTAAGATTCTAAGTCAATTATGCATTCTTCTCAGCTTCTGTGATAACAGTCTGAATACGAGCGATGTTACGACGAACCTCGCGAATTCTTGCTGTGTTATCTAACTGGTTTGTAGCATTCTGGAATCTTAAGTTGAAAAGTTCTTTCTTTGCTTCTACGAGCTGAGCATTAAGCTCTGCTACTGAAGTATTCTTTAAATCTTCTACGTACTTTGTATTCTTCATTATGCTTCACCGCCTTCTAAATCCTCACGGGAAACTATCTTGCACTTGCAAGGAAGTTTGTGTGTAGCGAGACGAAGTGCTTCTCTAGCAACTTCCTCAGATACTCCTGAGATCTCGAATAATACACGGCCCGGCTTAACAACAGCTACCCAATATTCAAGTGTACCCTTTCCTGAACCCATTCGAGTTTCAGCAGGCTTTGCTGTAACTGGCTTGTCTGGGAAAATCTTAATCCAAACCTTACCACCACGCTTAATGTAACGTGTCATAGCGATACGAGCTGCCTCGATCTGGTTAGACTTGATCCAAGCTGGCTCAGTTGCAACGATACCAAACTCACCGTAAGATATCTTATTTCCTCTTGAAGCTTTTCCAGCCATGTTTCCACGGAACTGCTTTCTATGCTTCGCTCTCTTTGGCATTAACATATTATTCGGCTCCTCCTTCCACATTCTTCTTCTTTGGAAGTACTTCACCCTTATAGATCCATACCTTTACACCAACCTTACCATAAGTAGTGTCAGCCTCAGCGAATCCATAATCAATATCAGCACGAAGTGTCTGAAGTGGAATAGTACCTTCATTGTAAGACTCTGAACGAGCCATATCAGCACCACCAAGACGTCCTGAACAGCTTGTCTTGATACCCTTGATACCTGTCTTCATAGCACGACCCATGCAAGACTTCATAGCTCTACGGAATGATACACGGTTCTCAAGCTGGCCAGCGATGTTCTCAGCAACAAGCTGTGCATCACGATCTGGTCTCTTGATTTCCTTAATATCAACAACAAGCTTGTCGCTTGTCTGCTTCTGGAGCTCAGTCTTAATCTTGTCGATCTCAGCGCCGCCCTTACCGATAACAACGCCTGGCTTTGCTGTGTAAACAGTAACCTTTACTCTACCAGCAGCACGCTCGATTTCAATCTTAGAAACGCCTGCAGCGTAAAGCTTCTTCTTAAGAAATTTTCTGATATTATAGTCTTCAACTAAGTAGTCTGAGAAGTTCTCGCCCTCAGCATACCACTTAGAATCCCAGTCCTTAATAACACCGACTCTTAAGCCATGAGGATTAACTTTCTGTCCCATGTTTTGCCTCCTTAATTTTTCTGATCAAGCACGATTGTGAGGTGGCTCATTCTCTTCTCGATTCTGTAAGCTCTACCCTGTGCTCTTGGTCTAATTCTCTTCATTGTAGGTCCCTTGTTTGCATAGCACTCAGCTACTACGAGGTCCTTGCGTTCTAAGCCGTTATTGTTCTCAGCGTTTGCAATAGCAGACTTAAGTAATTTTTCTATAACGCTTGAAGCGTATCTTGGATTGTACATTACGATAGCAAGAGCTGTATCAACATCCTTACCACGAATGGCATCAAGTACGAAACAAGCCTTCTGAACTGACATTCTAGCATAAGATAACTTTGCTGAAGGTCTTGTATCCTTTACATCGTTTCTCTCACGTTTAATTTGAGATCTATGTCCCTTAGCCATGATTAAAACTCCTTTCTGTTAATTAGCGTACCTTTGACTTCTTCTCGTCCTTGCCGTGACCTCTGTAGGTTCTAGTAGCAACGAACTCACCAAGCTTGTGTCCAACCATGTCTTCTGTAACATATACTGGAACATGCTTTCTTCCGTCATGTACTGCAATTGTATGTCCAACCATCTGTGGGAAGATTGTAGAACGACGTGACCATGTCTTGATAACTGACTTGTCGCCGCTTGCGTTCATAGCATCAACCTTCTTTAATAAGCTTGCATCAGCAAATGGTCCTTTTTTTAATGAACGTGCCATGTGTATCCTCCTTATTTGATTGCTCTACCATCGCGTCTTCTTACGATGAGCTTGTTAGACTGCTTGTGCTTCTTTCTTGTCTTGAGACCAAGAGCTGGCTTGCCCCAAGGTGTGCATGGACCTGGACGTCCGATAGGAGCGCGGCCCTCACCACCACCGTGTGGATGGTCATTAGGGTTCATAACAGAACCACGAACTGTAGGTCTGATACCCATGTGTCTCTTACGACCAGCTTTACCGATCTTAACAAGGTTGTGATCACCGTTACCGATTACACCGATAGATGCGCGGCAGTTAAGAGGTACCATTCTCATTTCGCCTGAAGGAAGACGAAGTGTAGCATACTTTCCTTCTTTAGCCATGAGCTGAGCTGAGTTACCAGCTGAACGAACGAGCTGTCCGCCACGACCTGGATAAAGCTCAATATTGTGAATAAGAGTACCAACTGGAATCTTCTCAAGTGGTAAGCAGTTACCAACTCTAACTTCAGCGTCAGCACCGTTCATAACTGTCATGCCGTCTGTAAGACCAGCTGGAGCAAGGATGTAAGCCTTCTCGCCGTCTGCGTAGCAGATAAGAGCGATGTTAGCTGTTCTGTTTGGATCATACTCGATACCGATAACCTTTGCAGGAATTCCATCCTTATTTCTCTTGAAATCGATAAGTCTATATTTCTGTCTATTACCGCCACCGTGATGTCTAACGGTAATCTTACCCTGATTGTTACGACCAGCGTGCTTCTTAAGTGAAACAGTAAGTGACTTCTCTGGAGAGTTCTTTGTGATCTCTGAGAAATCTGAACCAGTCATATTTCTTCTCGAAGGTGTATATGGGTTATATGTCTTAATTCCCATTTTTGTTCTCCTTTCAAAAACTCGTTTATTGTCGCACTCGACTGTGCATAAAATTAATTAACTCTTGTCTATAAAAGACCTAAATCTTAAAGACCTGAGAAAATCTCGATGTCTTTGCTATCAGCTGTAAGCTGAACGATAGCCTTCTTTGTCTTTGCTGTCTTTCCGTAAGTCATTCCACGTCTCTTTGTCTTGCCATCAGCGTTCATTGTGTTAACTGAAGCAACCTTAACTCCGTCGAACATCTTCTCAACAGCTTCCTTAATCATTGTCTTGTTAGCTTCTGGATGAACTAAGAATGTATACTTCTTCTCAGCCATAGCGTTCATTGACTTCTCTGTGATTACAGGCTTCTGGATTACGTCATAATACTGTACATTTGCCATTATGCATACACCTCCTGAATCTGATCAACAGCAGCCTTTGTAACAACTACTGTGTTGTACTTGAGGATGTCATAAACGTTGATTGTGTTTGTAAGAGCTGTCTTAACTGTAGGAATGTTCTTTGCAGACATAACTACGTTCTGATCGTTTGTATCAAGAACTACGAGAGCCTTCTCAACGTTAAGGTTTGTAAGAACCTTTGCGAAATCCTTTGTCTTAATAGAATCAAGCTTAAGCTCGTCAACAACGATGAACTTATTCTCGTTAACTACTGAAGTAAGTGCAGACTTAAGAGCTGCTCTCTTCTCCTTCTTGTTAAGCTTGAATGAATAATCTCTTGGAGTTGGTGCGAATACTACGCCACCACCTGTCCACTGTGGAGATCTTGTAGAACCCTGTCTTGCATGACCTGTTCCCTTCTGTCTCCAAGGTTTTCTACCACCACCAGAAACCTCAGAACGAGTCTTAGCCTTCTGTGTTCCCTGACGGTTATTTGCAAGCTGCTGGACAACTGCCATGTGCACTAAGTGCTCATTAATCTCAACTGCGAAAATGCTGTCGTTAAGATCCATGCTGCCAACTTCTTTGCCTTCCATATTAAATACGGATACTTTAGCCATTGCTAAGTTCCTCCTTTCCTATCGTAAGATTACTTTCCTGCTTTAACTGACTCTTTGATTGTTACAAGAGACTTCTTTGGTCCTGGAACAGCACCCTTTACTAAAAGCAGATTGTTTTCAACGTCAACACGTACAATCTCAAGATTCTGGATTGTAACTCTTGTTCCGCCCATCTGACCAGGCATACCCTTGCCCTTGAATACACGGCTAGGTGATGAACATGCACCGTTTGAACCCTGGTGTCTGTGGAACTTAGAACCATGAGCCATAGGTCCTCTGTGCTGACCTAATCTCTTGATAGCACCCTGGAATCCCTTACCCTTTGATGTTGCTGTAGCGTCAACCTTGTCGCCAGCCTCAAAGATATCAGCCTTGATTTCCTGAGCGAGTGCGTAATCTGCACAATTATCAAATCTGAACTCTCTAACAAATCTCTTTGGCTCAACACCAGCCTTGTCGAAGTGACCCTTCTCTGGCTTGTTTACGCCATTGCGATGAATGATTTCTTTGCGTCCGTTAGCATCCTTATTAACAAGCTTAACCTTCTTGTCAACAAAGCCAACCTGAACTGCATCGTAACCGTCGTTCTCTACTGTCTTGATCTGTGTAACAACACATGGACCAGCAGAAAGTACAGTTACAGGAATAAGCTCGCCGCCTTCATTGAAGACCTGAGTCATTCCGACCTTTGTAGCTAAAATAGCTTTCTTCATTTTTCTTACCTCCATTTTCTACAGCGGAACGCTTCATGCCCATCTAATAACGATTGGGGTAGCGGAACCGTTCATCCTAGAACAGTGTCATATAAGTGGAATAAGAAATGCCTTATTGCTTCTATATAAAACCATCTTGGATGTTTACTTGATTAAATGAACTCAATTACTTGTTCTTGATGCTGATTTCAACACCTGCTGGCATCTCTAACTTAGAAAGTGCTTCAACAGTCTTCTGTGTTGGATCGATGACATCAATCAATCTCTTATGAGTTCTCTGCTCGAACTGCTCACGAGAGTCCTTGTACTTATGTACAGCTCTAAGAATTGTAACAACTTCCTTCTTTGTTGGAAGAGGTACTGGGCCACTAACCTGTGCTCCGTTCTTCTTAACAGTCTCGATGATTTTCTTGGCAGATGAATCTACTAACTCATGATCATAAGCCTTGAGTGTGATTCTCATAACTTGATTTGCCATAAAAAAAGTCTCCTCCTTTTTCGTTTTTTCTGACTTCTGAAAAATCGAACAAGTGGCGACTGTACACTTACCCGTGTGTATCATGATTTAAAACTCAAAGTTCGAACCAAGTTCTCACACGTCGTCTCCGCGAATGCGGACGGTTTTCTGTTGTACAGTGACTTGTCGTCAGTTTCCTAACTTGACATTCGCTCCACGGAAAACCAATTCATAACTGAATTGCAACCTCACGCTTCATAGCTATCATGTCACAGCAAGTAATAATATACACGGGGATGGGAATATCTGCAAGAGAAAAATGAAAATAATTGTATTTTTTCAAGTACAATTTTAAAGAGCACCAAAATCTTGTGGTTTGCCTCATATTTTATAACTAGAAAACATTGAACATTAATAATCTTTAAGTATAATAGTCAAGGCAAAGAGTTTTGTAAAGACTTATTTCATTATATATAGAAAGAACAGGTATCAAAATGCAAGTAGCGAACAATTGGAAAGATTACGAAATAATAGATTGTAGCTCCGGCGAGAAGCTGGAGCGCTGGGGCGACTATGTGCTCCTCCGTCCAGACCCACAGATCATCTGGAACACTCCAAAGAAGTCTTCTTATTATAAGAAGCTAAACGCTCATTATCATCGTTCAAACAAAGGTGGCGGTGAGTGGGAATTCTTTGACTTACCAGAGCAGTGGACTATCAGCTATCCTATCTGCGACAAGAAGCTTACATTTAATCTGAAGCCTTTCGCATTTAAACATACAGGTCTGTTCCCTGAGCAGGCAGTTAACTGGGATTGGTTTTCTTCTATTATAAATAAGGAAATCAAAGAAAAGAATCGACCAGTTAAGGTTCTCAATCTTTTTGCATATACTGGTGGAGCAACACTCGCTGCCGCAGCGGCAGGTGCACAGGTTACTCACGTAGATGCTTCAAAGGGTATGGTTCAGTGGGCTAAGGAGAATGCCGCATCATCCGGTCTTGAAGAAGCCCCTATCAGATGGCTTGTTGACGATTGTAGAAAGTTCGTAGAACGTGAAATCAGACGTGGAAATAAATATGATGGAATCATTATGGATCCTCCATCATATGGAAGAGGCTCAAAGAACGAAGTCTGGAAAATCGAGGATGATATTTTCCCATTCATTCAGCTTTGCGAAGAGATTCTTGCAGATGACGCGCTCTTCTTCCTGGTAAACTCATATACAACTGGTCTTCAGCCAGCTGTTTTGAATTACATGATTAGCACTGCTCTCCTGAAGAATCATCCAGGCGAAGTTACAGCCGATGAGATTGGTCTTCCTGTTACAGAGTCTGGTCTTGTGCTTCCATGTGGTGCAAGCGGACGTTGGGTTAGAAAATAATCTCATTACTACATGTATATAGAAGGAAAATAATATTATGAATGAATCAACACAAATGAATCCACTGGGTACTGAACCAGTGGGTATGCTCCTTAGGAAATTTGCAATTCCAAGTATTATCGCCATGCTTGTAGGTTCTCTCTACAACATGGTCGATCAGCTTTTCATTGGAAACTTTGTAGGTCCTCTTGGAAATGGTGCAACAAATATTCAGTTTCCACTTTCGATTCTAAATGTAAGCATCGCACTTCTTTGCGGAATAGGTGCAGCTTCCACCTTTAACCTTGCAATGGGACGAGGAGAGACCGATAAAGCAGGTTACTATATAGGAAATGCTGTTTCTCTTATGCTTTTAGGCGGCCTTATCCTTATGGGTGTCACCGAGCTTTTTCTAGAGCCAATCCTTTTAGGGTGCGGTGCCACAGAGAACATTCTTCCTTATGCTGTAGAATACTCTAGAATCTGCGCACTTGGTTATCCACTTTTCATTTTATCTGCAGGCGGAGCTCATATTGTTAGAGCCGATGGCAGTCCTAACATGACTATGGCTATCAATATGACAGGTGCAATTATCAATACTATTCTTGATTTTCTGTTTGTAGCTGTTTTCAAGTGGGGCATGACCGGTGCTGCCGTTGCAACAATTATTGGTCAGTATGTTGCCGGAATAATGGTTCTTATTTACTTAACAAAATTCAAAACAGTGAAATTACATAAGGAGCACTTTATACTTAATCTTCCTATGATCGTAGCAATTACATCTTTAGGCGCTGCTCCTTTCATTAATCAAATTGCTATGATGCTCGTTCAGATTACAATGAATCATGTAATGGGTCATTATGGAGCTCAATCTATTTATGGCTCTGATATTCCTATCACATGTGCAGGAATCATTTCTAAGGTAAATGGCATCTGCTTCTCATTTGTAATCGGTATTTCCCAGGGACTTCAGCCAATTATCAGCTTTAACTATGGTGCACAACAATACAAGCGAGTTAAAGATGCTTTATTATTAGCACTTAAGATAGCTGCAATTATTACCTTTACAAGTTGGGCTTGCTTCCAGCTATTCCCTCGCCAGATTGTTTCAATTTTTGGTTCCGGTGATGAATTATACTTCGAATTTTGCGAGAAATACTTTAGAATTTTCCTCTTTGGAATTTGCAGTGCTTTTCTACAGCCTATATCATCTAACTTCTTTACATCAATTGGAAAGCCTTACAAAGGAATTTTCATGTCTCTCACAAGACAGGTATTATTCCTTGCACCACTTATCATATTATTACCTATGATATTTGGATTCAACGGAGTACTTTACGCAGGGCCTATAGCAGATGTACTTTCATTTACTATCTGCCTCATACTCGTGCGCAAGGAATTTGCACATCCTGAATTTAAGAATTTATAACAAAGAAAACCAACACTCACACAGAGTGTTGGTTCTTTTTTATTTGCATATGATTTGATTACGTCCGTTTTCCTTGGCTTCATATAGATTCGAATCGGCACGCTGTAGCACTTCATCAATGGATTCGCCCGGCTCAAGAGCAGTAAGCCCAAATGACATTGTGATTTGTCGGTCTGTGTCTGGAATCCAAATAGTACGAACATCATCCATTATTATAGAAAGTTCCCTCCGAGCTATATCAAGCTCGCGATTTTCAAAAATGAGAAGAAACTCCTCGCCACCCCATCTGGCAGCAATACCTTTTCCCACCATGCCAAGTTTCAGCTTTGCAGCCACACGTCGCAAAACTTCGTCACCCATTTCATGACCATAGGTATCATTTACCTTTTTAAAGAAATCAATATCTGATATACAAACACAATATCGAAGGCCCTGTTCAACAGACCGTATACGTATTTCCTCAAGCTTTTTATCAGCAAATCTTCTATTATTTAGCTCTGTAAGAGCGTCAAATTCAACCAACGTCTTTATTGACCGAGCCATCTTTTTACCACTGTTGGAGAGGCGCTTAATCTCATCATCGTATAATCCAAGTTCGCGGGGCATTTCTATATCAAACTCACCATTGGAAAGTGTATTCATATAGTTATCCATCTTTTCAATGCGCTCAGCTAACTTTCTATGGAAATAAACCATAATGTAGCCAATCAAAAATGCTGTTGCAAGGCAGACGATAAAGATTGGCATGGTGTACCAAAGCATCTCCTGCTTAACAGATTCCTGAGAACGACTGACGGCTATCATTCCACTTATTTCCCCATTCTCATCCCGTATAGGTTTGTAGAAGGCATAGCTCTTAGTGTCATAAACAAGCACGTTGCTGTAGAACTTACTCTCCCCTGTTTTCAAAACATCATTCTTTACAACCACAGATGAGCTGGTACCAATTGCACGATTCCCATCCGAATCCTTTAGAGTCGTTAACAGTCGCACATCCTTGTAGAAAATTGAAATATCTATCTCAAGCTGCTTAGCCAAATCATCAATTATTGTATCTTCACCGTTGATGCGCTGGGCGCCCTTATACATTTCAAGTTCACCATCCGAATCCGCATCCTCCGCCCAGTATTCCCCCGTATAGACAGTATCGAAAACATACATTGCCATGTCTGCATCACGAGTCAGCTCCTCACGGACTTTGTCTGAAGTCAGTGTATATAAGCCGCTCACACTGACACTGACAATAATAACAGTCATAATAACGAGCGGAATTAACGTTATCTTTAGCATTTGGTATTTTAAACTGTTGCTCAGCTTCTTTTTGGACATGGCAAACCCTCCAATATGGTCATTTTGCCACAAAATTATGAAATTATAATGAAAAAGGCCTCCCGCTAAGGGAAGCCCTCTCTCTATTTACCCCTATTTAATTATTTATTTCTCTGTGCCTTAACAAGTGCAAATATTGATTGAAGGATGATGAATACGCAAAGGAGAGCCGCTGTTGCAATGTTTGCCCAGCTTGAAAGAAGCTTTCCATTTGTGTTTACAAGTACTGTAATAGTACCGTTTATGAGAACACCAAAGAGTGATCCGATTACATTTCCTACACCTCCAGTAAGAAGTGTTCCACCAATAACTGCTGATGCGATTGCATCCATCTCAAGTCCTTTTGCCTGGTTAACTGAACCTGACATTGTATTCAAGCAATATAGAATACCACCAATTGAGCAAAGGAAAGAAGAAAGTACATGTGAGAGCATTCTTGTTTTCTTTACGTTAAGGCCCATCATTGTTGCTGATGTCTGGTTGCCGCCAACTGCGTAAAGGTTGCGACCAAACTTTGTGTACTTAAGCATAAAGAAAATAAGTACAAGTACGATGATGGCGATTAAAACAGTTGGTCTCATGTATGGGGCAACAACCTTTCCATGCTTGTTAACCTTTCCTAAGAATGCTGGAAGATTAATCTTTGCATTTGCCCATGAATAAAATAATGGGTTGTCTGCTTCAGTGATTGAAATCTGGCCGGAGCAAATAACTGCTGTCATACCACGTGCAAAGAACATACCTGCCATTGTTACGATGAATGGCTGGATTTCCAAGTAGCCTACAAGGAAGCCCTGAACTAATCCAAATACAAGTCCAATGACAAGTACAAGAATTACCATAGGAACTGCCCCCATATGCCACTCGGTCATTCCATACACCAAAAGCATGCAGTCCATAGCGATGACTGAACCAACGGAAATGTCAATTCCACCTGTTAGCATTACGCAAGTCATTCCGCAGGTAACACAGATAAGACCAGCGTTGTTAATAAGAATATTTAAAAATGTCTGTAAATTACTAAAGCCCTTGTCCTGATAGATTGCACAACCTACTGCATACATAAATGCAAATAAGCAAATTGTAATGATAATCAGGACTGTGTTTGAATCAAGTTTCTTTTTTGTCTTCATTATGCTGCCTCCTTTACAGTAGTAGCACTAACAGCTCTCTGAGCTTTCTGTGCCTTTCTAGCTGCCATGTATGCCTTAAAGGCTGGAGCCTGCACAACTACAATAATAATAACGATGATTGCCTTAAATACTGGTGCCTTATCAGTTGAAACACCCATAGCAAGAAGTGTTGTTGTGATAGCCTGAATAGTATAAGCACCAATTATTGAACCAGCAAGATTGAATTTACCACCACCAAGTGAGTTGCCACCAAGTGCTACTGCAAGGATAGCATCAAGCTCGTAGTTAAGACCAATGTTGTTTGAATCTGCTGAGTAGATTCTTGATGAAGCAACGATACCTGCAATACCTGCACAAACACCGCAAACTACATAACAGATAAAGCATATTACATCTGAATTAATGCCTGAAATTCTCGCTGCTCTGCTGTTAATACCAACTGACTGGATATAAAGTCCAAGTGCTGTCTTCTTTAATAAAATTGCTACGATTGCAATTACTGCTGCTGCAACAAATACAGGTGTAGGTATTGGACATCCTGGAAGGAAGTTACCTAAATACTTGTATGGCTCATATCGTATATACGTAATCTGGTTATTGCAGAGTAAAAGTCCAATTGCACGGGCTGCTGTAAATAAAATCAGGGTAGCAACCATAGGCTGAATCTTAAGCTTGGCTACAAGTGCACCATTCATTGCACCGCTGACACCACCCATAAGTACACCAAAAAGCATACCTACAATCATTGGAACAGCCAGTGTTGATACTGAGTTATTACCATAACCAGCAAGTAACATACAACAGCTACAAGCTGAAAGCGACATTACAGAACCAACGGAAATATCTGTACCTGCTGAAACAGCAACTACAAGTGTCTGTCCAACTGCAAGAATCGCGATTTCTGAACCACGATTTAAAATATCAATTAATCTACCATATAAAACACCGTTGTTGATACTGATTGAAAAGAAAGCAGGTGATTTAATCAGGTTTATCAACAGTACCAATATCATACAGAAAATTGGCAAGAACAGTGGTTTTTTAGTAAGCTTCTTAAAATTCTCCATTATTCTCCACCTCCTGCGATAGCTGCCATAACTGATTCCTGTGTCATGTCTCCAGATATCTCCCCTACCTGGGCGCCATCACGCATAACATACATTCTAGTACAGGTACGAAGCATCTCCTCGATTTCTGATGAAATGAATACGATACTCATGCCCTCTTCCTCGGCAAACTTTAAAGCCAGCTTCTGGAACTCTGTCTTAGTACCAATATCAATACCTCTTGTTGGTTCATCCAAAATCAGGAAATCTGGATGTGTGCATAACCATCTTGCCAAGATAACTTTTTGTTGATTACCACCCGAGAGCTGATTGATTGGTGTCTCGCGAGATGCTGTCTTTATCTGAAGCATATCAATAAACTTATCAGCAAGCTCTATTTGCTTTGACATTGGAATCTTTTTGAATAATCCATTTCTAGCCTGAAGTGCAAGGATAATGTTTTCTCTAACTGAAAGATCTCCGATACAACCATCCGCCTTTCTGTCATCTGGAAGGTATCCCATGCCAGCCTTGATTGCATCAAGAGGTTCCTTTATATCGATTTCCTTTCCTTTTACCTTTAAGGTGCCAGTCTGAGCCTTATCCGCACCATAAATGCAACGAACCATCTCTGAACGACCAGAGCCAAGAAGGCCAGTAACACCAACAACTTCACCCTTTTTAATCTGAAAATCAAAAGGCTTAATAGTTCCTTTATGACTAAGATTTTTAGCCTCAACAACCACATCATCTGATATATTTCCAGCTCCCTCTTTTTTAATTGATGCTAAATCATCAAAATCTTTACCCAGCATTGCCGCTACAAGCTTGACACGAGGCATTTCCTCTACTGAGTACTCGCCTGCAAATTCACCATTTCGAAGAACAGTGATTGTATCGCAAACTGCATATACCTGCTCTAAGAAGTGGGTAACGAATATTATTCCAACTCCCTTTTGCTTAAGGTCTCTCATTACCTTGAAGAGCTTCTCAACCTCGTTGTCATCGAGAGAAGATGTTGGCTCATCCAGAATAAGAACCTTACAATCCATATCTACAGCTCTTGCAATTGCTATCATCTGCTGGATTGCAAGAGAATAATTTTCAAGCGCTATTGTTACATCAATGTTAATATCAAGACCATCCATTATTTTCTTGGCCTTTTTGTTCATTGTACGCCAATCGATGGTTCCTAATTTTGTCTTTGGTTCACGACCAATAAATAAATTTTCTGCTACTGTTAAGTTAGGGCAAAGGTTTACCTCCTGGTAAACTGTAGCAATTCCCTTTTCCTGTGCCTCCAATGTGGAGTGATTAACTACTGGTCCTTCAAATCCAGCAACGTGGATTTCTCCGGCATCTAATGAATACACACCTGTTAAAACTTTAATAAGAGTTGATTTTCCAGCACCATTTTCTCCCATTAGAGCATGTATCTCTCCTTTTCTAAGAGTGAATTGTGCATGGTCTAATGCTTTTACCCCCGGAAAGGATTTGGATATGTCTCGCATGGTAATCAATAAATTTTCATCCATTTTCTCTCCTCCGCTTCTATAAACTACGCCAGTTACACATACAAGCCTTAGTATTGCCTTTGAGCGAGATTGGCTCTTCAGGTAACACTAAGAGCTTGTCTGCTACTGGCTTAAATAAAGGGGAAGGAAATGCCCTTCCCCTTGCGTTACATATTAGTATTAGTACGTTTTGTACGATTTAGTAGCTAGCCTGTGAAGCTGCATCTGTTACTACGATGAGATCTTCTGTAACTTCATCACCAGCATTGTTTGTGTATGTGATTGACTTAAGAACGTCCTCAGCAACATACCATGGCTCTGTCATGAATGTCTGCTTTGCAACTGTTTCACCAGCCTGAAGAGACTTGATAATGTCTGCGCAGTAAGAACCCTGAAGTGGGTAGCACATGAAGTCTGCATTGATGTCGCCAGACTGTACATACTCAAGACCAGCCTTGCAAGCATCGAATGAGATAAGGATTACATCATTGTCAACACCGTAAGAAACACCAGCTGCCTTCATTGCATCCATAGCACCAAATGCTTCGTTATCGTTCTGGCAAACAACTACGTTGAACTTGCCTTCATATGACTTGCAGTATGACTCCATAACCTGCTGGCCGCCATCCTGTGTGAAGTCACCATCCTGAGAATCAAGGATTGTCCATCCCTCAGCATCTGCATACTTCTTGAAACCATCTGTACGTCCAATCTGAGCTGAAGATCCGTTTGAACCTTCGATAACAAGGATGTTAAGATCTGTGATACCCTTTGCCTCAGCATATGCCTTTAACCAAGCACCTGATGCAAGACCTTCGTTCATGAACTCTGAACCAACCCATGAAACATATTTGTCAGAATCTTCGATTGTTCTATCGATTACGATTACTGGAATACCAGCATCCTCGCACTCTGTAAGAACTGTATCCCATCCTGTTGAAACGATAGGATCGATTACAATGTAATCAACATCATCCTGAATGAACTGTCTAACTGCTTCAATCTGCTTTGCAGAATCGTTATCGCAATCAACGAACTCAAGGTCATATCCGTTAGCCTCTGAGAAAGCTTCCTGTACTGAATTTGTTGAAGCAGTACGCCAATCTGACTCGTGTCCTACCTGAGCGAAACCAACAGTGATTTTCTCTCCACTATCTGCTGCAGCGTCGCTGCCAGCTTCCTCTGTTGTCTCAGCAGCTGTATCTGCTGTTTCTGTTGTTGCACCTGTGTCTGAGCTTCCGCATGCAACCATTGAAGCTGCCATAAGTGCTGTGAGCATTCCTGCTACAATTCTTTTTTTCATAAGTTTCATTTCTCCTTCCTTCTCCTCGCCAGGCCCCATTTATTTCCTGGCCCTTAATTTTTCTATAATTACTCTATCATGTGAATTAAAATGCAACAATTAAATGACCTTCAAAAGATTGGTTTCTATTTTGACGATAGTACCAATTTTTATATCCAACAATTTTTACATACCAATTTCGCTTTAATTTCCACATTTTCATTTTTTATGTGAAATATTTATGCTAAAATTTTTAAAATTTTATGATTGGTATGTATTCTCTCTCGACAAATTTCATACCAATTTATGCGGTACTATGCTAAAATTATTAGAGATAATGTAGAAACTCTTTGGAGTGGGGGGAATAATTTTATGATTCCAAAATATATATCTTTGAAAGAAAAAATTAATGAGGATATTTTATCCGAAAAATATCCAATCGGTTCGAAGCTTCCTACAGAAATTCAACTTTCAGAACAATATAATGTCAGTCGTTCCACGGTGAGACAGACTCTTGAAATTCTTGAGAACGAAGGCATCATTTCTAAGCGCTGGGGCAGTGGAAATACTGTCATTGCCAAAAGTGATTTATCTAAGAAAACTATAGTTAGAATTCTTATTCCAGATTCTAATAACGGAATGTACGCTGCCGCCATTGATGACATTACTTCTGTCCTCCTTAAAGATGGGCTACAGGTCGAACTGTTTGAAACCAAAGGCCATTTCGCTCTTGAGAGAGAATATCTAAAAGAAATGCTAAAAGATATGTATGGTGGTCTTTTTATCCTGCCAGTGCACTCATCCATTCCATCAACAAATTCGGACTTATTACAGATATTGCTTAAGCGCCAGCTTCCTATTATTTTTTTAGAGAATGCAGACACTCGCATTTATAATCCGATTATCGTAAATACGGATGATTATTCTAAGGGGTACCAGATGGCTCGAAGTCTGATAAACTCAGGTCACAAAAAGCTTGGCGGAGTTTTTAATCACGACAGTGCTTCGTCTGTAAATGCCTTCACGGGATTTGTTGATGCAATTCGAGATGCAAATCTCGAGATTATTGATGAGTGTTTCCTATGGGTAGATTCTGGAGATTCACGACCAATTAACAGATTTTTAAAGACAGCTTACAACACTGTTTCCTCAGTCTACTTAGACGATGTGTCACGGGGCACAGACGGGACATTTCCTGTTTCAACCTGTACCCTAGCCCTTTCAAAATCACTTGGGAAAGAGGCCGCAAAAGCTTTTCTTGCATTAAAAAAGAATGGCAATAGTCACTCTATCACCATTCCTTATAAGAACTAAGCTATTAAAATTTCCTCTTTTCTATTATTTCATTTGAAAGATTATCCTTGGTGAAGTATTGTTCCTTCACGTATGTGATTTTTGGAACTGCTCCACCTCGGTTGAGTCTGCTTATCAGATTATAAATATATGGCCCCTGAAGTGGATTGCATTCGACCTCTACACTGATTTGCCCATCAAGACAAAGCACTAAAGCTGTATTCATAGCATCAAATGAAATCACCTTTATTCCTTCTTCTCCATATTTAACACCAGCCTCGTTCATAGCAGCAATGGCACCAAATGCTTCCTCATCATTTTCACAATAAACCACGTCTATTCCATCTGCACCAACCTCCTGAAGAGCGCTGGCCATAATCTCTCTAGCTTTTGCCTTGGTAAACTCTCCGCAATCCTCATAGACCACATTCCAATTATCATGCTTTTCAAGTGCATTTTCCAACGCCTTGCTTCTACCAATCTGCGCTGAAGATCCAATAGTTCCCTGAATATGAACAATATTTGCTGACTTAACCTCACCAGTTTCCTCGTCCAGTAGGATGTTCTCCAAATTGGAAATAGCCGTCTCACCTTCCGCAATAAAATCCGATCCAACAAAAGCTGTATAAAGAGATTCATTTGAAACTACAACATTTCTGTCACAGATAATAACTGGAATTCCTGCTGCCTTTGCCTCATCCAAAACTGTATCCCAGCCTGTTTCCACAATTGGGCTAAGCACTATATAGTCCACTCCCTGCTGGATAAAGGTTCTGATATCCCTAATCTGATTGTCCTGCTTTGACTTTCCATCCTTGTATATCAATCGATAGCCTCTGGCCTCTGTAAAGCTATCCTTAACAGAATCCGTCAGTGCAACACGCCATGCTGATTCGGCACCAGGCTGAGAAAAACCTACAACAACTAAATCGTTCTCTTCGTCATCGACTATCTCTCCCGAAGGCTTTTGTGTGCAAGCAAAGGTTAGCAGCGCTAACACCAAAATTAACACTGAGACAAGAATTATTTTAATCTTACGCATTTATAATCTCCTTCTTCTCCTGTGTTATTTTCGGTATTACCGCAGTTATAATTGTGCCAACTCCCTCTGAGCTTGATATAGTCAGACCGTATTCATCTCCAAACAGAAGCTGCATTCTCTCATGAACTGTGCGAAGTCCAAAGCCTATCTTTTCACCTTTTTCAATGGCTGCTCGCATTTGGGCTAGGCGTTCCTCACTCATGCCCGCTCCGTTATCTTTGACAGTGAGTTCTATCTTGTCACCCATGTCCACGGCGTCCACTCGAATGATGCCCTTTTCTCGCTGAAGTTTTATACCATGATAAATACTGTTCTCAACGAGAGGCTGCAAAGTAAGCTTTGGAATAGCATATCCATATAATGTCTCCGGAATATTCACCTGATAGTCCATCCTGTCCTGATAACGGATTTTTTGGATGGCCAGGTAGCTTAATACATGCTTCTGTTCCTCCTCGAGAGAAATTATATCCCGGCCTCGGCTAAGGCAAAATCTAAAGAAATCTGAAAGGGCGCTAACCATTTGTATACCCTCCTGATTTCTGCCTGCCTCCACAAGCCAGATGATTGTATCTAATGTGTTATATAGAAAATGCGGATTAATCTGTGCCTGAAGTAGTTCAAGCTCAGCATGTCGTTTACGCCTCTCCGCCTTTTTATTTTCCTGAATAAGACTGTTGAGCTGACCTACCATGCCCTCAAATCCATCTGAAAGAGTTTGAATTTCAACCTCTTCTGCTACAACAGGCACCTTAACTTCAAAATCTCCACCTGTAATATCATCAACACGCTTGGACAGCTTTGTGATAGGAACCGTGATGCCCTCAGTGATGTGGGAAGCATACACCGCTACTACCACAAGCATAATTAAGAAAAGTGCTATAGTAGCTAGCACCAAATACTGAAGTTCTGTAGAAAGCTCCTCCTGTAGCTGATTCAGATGAACCGATTCATAATACAAGTAATCGTACATATAGGTCTGTATCAAATCAGTCAAAATATAAATATTGTTTTCCAGCTGTTCCATTCCTTCATCATAGGAACCAGCATCATCTATTTCATCCATGCGAAGCTCAAGAGTTATACAAAGGTTTCGCACAGACTTTATTGCTTCTATACTCTTTTTCTCTGTAGTTTGTGATAATAACTGTTCTGCAAGATTACGGGCATTTTCAACCTCATCTATCGGCTTGCCATCTGCATAAGCACTATCGCTCACATAATAAAACATCTTCAGATCAACCTCGTTTTTAAAGTCCTGGTTGAAAGCCGATGCTGCAGTTACATTCTGCAAAATAGTTTGATATTGAAAAACATACCAGCACAAAATACCTATGAGTATAGCTATAACTATACTCATAGGTACTATTATGACCGCTATTAATCTTCTGAGCATTGCGCTCATGGTAGATTTTTTCTTGATGAAAAGTCTTGATGTCATGCTCCCCGGCCCTTCGCTCTGAATTCCTTTGGACTAAGTCCGTATGTCTTCTTGAAAATATAGCTGAAATAATGTGGATCCTTATAGCCCACCTGCTCGGCAATGGTCTGGGATTTTTCGCTTGTATTGATTAGCATATGCTTTGCCTGTTCCATACGCTTCGAGGTCATGTACTCCACGAAGGTGGTTTTATTCTCTCGTGAGAACATTGCGCTCAGGTAACTAGGAGAAATGTTAACCTCCTTTGCAACCTCGTTAAGACTCAGGCTGGCATCTGAATAATGTTCATCCACATAACGAATCGCCTCTGAAAGTTGTGAGCGCGACTGTTTTCCGAATTCGTTTTTACGTTTTGAAATGGCTGCTGCAAACATCCTCTGAACTAAAGCCATTACCTTATCTTCATCTGCATTTTCCATTTCAATTCTGATTTCTCGGCCCAAAACCTCATCGGGATTCAAAGACATCTTTCGCAAATAATCGCATACACACATATACATAGTCATCGAAAAATATTTGCAGAATAAAATCGATTTCAGTGCATTCTTTGTCTGCTTGTTAATCAGATTGTCAAGGAAGCTTTCTATCTCTGATTCTTCAGCATTTTCAAGGAAAAGAGCAACAAGTCTCTGGTCGATTTGGGCTGAGTCACTCTCCTCGTTATTGCTACGAATTGCCTCGATATCTTCATCAGTAAAGACATGTCCCTGAGGATTGATATATCTGCACCCCAATCTCTTGTTTGCAATCTGACATGCCTTTGCAAACTCTGACAGACGATTAATGACTCCACTTTCTGCAAGATACCAATTAATCTCATCCTCATAAACTATACAACGACGCTGAATATTCTCTATTAAAGTTGATGTATGACTGGAAATTGTGTAAGCATCGCCCTTTACGATTATGGCATAGGTGTCCATACTCCAATGGAACACGATATACTCAGGGCAACACTTCAGATATTGCATCAGCTGATCAGAAAGACGGGCACGATGCTTTGAGTAAACTGGTGCAGTCACAGCCCCGTTCATAGGTGTGAAATCTAAAAGCACAAGATTATAATGAGTCGCATCAAGAGAAAGCCCCAAGTCCTCAGATTTCTCATAAACCTCTGATACAGACATGGTGCCACCAACAAGCTGATTAAAAAACCTTACTCTTGCGAACTGCTCGTATTCCTGACTTTCCGCTTTGAATTGCTCTAGATAATTATCCTTTTCGTTTTCCTTATCCAGCTTTGCCTTTACATCAGTCATTACCTCTGCAAGCTTATCTTTTGTGATAGGCTTCAATAGATAATTGTCCACACCAATGCCTATAGCTTCCTGTGCATAAGAAAAATCGTCGAAGCCGCTAATAATGATTATACGAGTATTAGGCAGCTCCTTCTTAATCATTTTCGACAAAGCTATTCCGTCCATAAAAGGCATTCTGATATCGGTAATCAGAACATCTGGCTTTGTCTGTCGAATCAATGGTAATGCCATCTCCCCATCGGCAGCATCACCTACATACGCGAAGCCATACTGTTCCCATGGAAAGCTGGCCTTTAATCCGTCGCGGATAAGAATTTCATCCTCGACCAAAAAAACACTATACATTATTCCCCTAAAAACCCTTCTGCTACTAAATTACTTTTTCTTTGATTTCTTGCTGTCCGCCTCTCAGACTATTGTACTGAGAAATAACGGTGTAAAGAGCCTCCGCAGTTGCCTCTACCCCTATTAGAGAACTGTTAATACAAATATCATAGCCTCTACTATCTCCCCATTTCATTGTAGAGTAATAATTGTGGTAAGCCTTTCTCTTTTTATCGTGGCGGAACATCTTCGCCTTTGCTTCAAGTCTGTTAAGCTTATAGAGCTTGCAAATACGCTGAGTCTTTGCCTCCTCGTCTGCTCTGACAAAAATTGAAACAAGTGCAGGATTCCCCCGCAAAACATTTTCAGCACAACGTCCAACCACGACAAAACTTTCCCCACTTGCTGCTTTTTCACGAATGAAGTTGAACTGAAGCTGAGCAACCGAATCCTGAACGGATGAAGAATGGCCCCTGACTGTTCTGACAAGGCCTCTGCGCTTCATCTCCTCATGCTGATGAAGTGACTCAGCCTCGATTCCATTACGTGCTGCAAGCTGATCAAGCATATTGCGGTCATACAATGGAATGTTGAACTTCTCCGATAAAATGGTGGCTATCTCATGTCCACCGCTTCCGTACTCTCTACCTACTGAAATGATTAACTGCCCCATAAACTAACCCCCTTCCAGTATTATGCTAACTCTATTTTATATTATCTACAAAAAGAAGTCGAGAGGGTTATAGCAAATAAAAAACGCCTCCAGTTACACTAACAAACCTTGCTATTACTCCGCTCAGCGCAAAATGCTTCGCTTTAGTAACAGCAAGATTTTGTTAGCTACTGAAGGCTAATATAAATCCTATAGATATCTCATGTATATATTTAGCATAGATACGGCAAGTACAATGAGTGTACCAGGTACAAGCTCTTTACAGTAGACTGCCCAGCTAATTGGGTAACCTTCCTTACCGGCTGTAGAAATACCAACTACATTGGCGCTGGCTCCGATTGGTGTCATGCTTCCACCGATGTCTGTTCCGATGGCAAGTGTCCATGCCATTGTTGCAAGATCAACTCCTGTAGTCTGTGCCAAAGCATTGATTACCGGAATCATTGTTGCAGAGAATGGAATATTGTCGATAAAGGCTGATGCAATTGAGCTGACCCAAAGGATGATTGCTATCATAACATATGGATTTCCTCCTGAAACCTTAGCAATAAAATCAGCGATAACAACAAGTACGCCTGTCTCTTCCAATCCACCTACAACCACGAACAAGCCGATAAAGAAAAGCAATGTCTCATAATCCACTCTCTTCAAAAGCTTAGGTGCTTTTCTACCAGCTGTTGCAAGTGTGATGAATGCAATAAACACACCAATAAAAGCTACTGTAAGACCTGTCATTGCATGTGTGATAAGAAGAAGTACTGCAAGTCCAAAGATAATTGTGCTTGTCAGGAATTCCTTCATATTTTCAATCTTAACCTCAACATCGATTGTGCTAGGGTCAACTCTGTCGCCTGGATCCTGAAGACGATTTCTCATTGTAAAATAGAAGTATACAATAATGATAACAAGAGAAATACCCGCCATTGCACCTGTGTTCATCACAAAATCAGCGAATGAATATCCCAGTGATGTACCGATGATGATGTTTGGTGGATCTCCACACATTGTGGCACTTCCGCCAAGGTTTGCACAGAAAATCTCTGCCATAATTACTGGAATTGGATTGAACTTCAATGTACGAGCCAATCTGATTGTAACCGCTGCAAGGAAAAGGATAACTGTGATTGAATCAATGAACATAGCAAGCACTGATGCCAAAATCATGAAGGCTACGAAAATCTTCACTGGCTCGTAGTTTGCAAGCTTTGCAATCTTCATACATAACCAGTCGAAGAAGCCTGCCTCAGCCATTCCTTCAACCATTATCATCATTCCCCAAAGGAAAATGATGGTTGCCCAGTTGATACCAGAGGTCTGTTCGGCATGTTCCCCTGCTGCGTACCAAAAGCTAGACTTGAAAATACCTCTAAGTGCCATGGTATTAATGAATGCCTGCTTATCCTGCATTCCAACTCCGAATACAAATATGCTTGTAAGCACACCGCAGCCTAAGGTCACAAAATGCTTAGGAAATCTATCCCAAACAATCAGACCAAACATAGCTACGAATATTACAAGTGCTATTATTTGAGCTAACATAAAAAACTCCCTTCGTTATACATTTTTCCAAATCATATTGTATACTTTGGGAGTCTTTTTTAGAATAAACATTTTGCCCTAAATGTTTGCCTTTTCAAGCAATTTTTTCATGGAGCCAGTGTCCTTTATCTCATTTAGAATATGAATTACTGCCTGTTGCAATTCACCAAGAGCAAGATATGGGCCACGGTTGTAGCCTCTATATTCAATTGTCTTAGAACCGTTGGATTTTACCTTTATCGTACAAAGGCCTTCCTGCTGAAGCTTAAGCGCTTTTTCGCTAACTTCCTTGTCGGCAGAAACTGTCGTCGTCACAACAGCATCACCATCCTTATTAAGGATAAATGAACCCCACTTCTCATACTTTATTGAAGGGAATCCATAGAAGAATGCCTTTTCCACTACAGTCACATAGCCATCATCCTCGAAGGTTGGAGGCACATTCATCATGCTCTCCAAAAGCTTATCTGGGTCATATCCAGGCATAATCAAATCACAGCCTGCATGAATATCTTCACCCTTATCAGACCATGAGCCCCAGTCAGACATGATAAAGCCATCAAATCCCCAGTCTTGTCTAATAATATCCGTATTCAAGCCCTTCTGAGATGATGTAAAGCCACCATTAATTTTACTGCTGGCACATAGGAAACCTGCAGGCTTAACCATAAACTGGCACACTGAAAATGGGCGAAGATAAATCTCGCCAAAAGCTCTACGGCTCACATTGATATTTGCATCCATATCAATTGTTTCCTGATTATAAGTAAGCACGTTTTTTACGATGACATTTCTGCCTTCATAACGCTTAACACCCATGATAAAGCCAGCCCCAAGAATACCTGACAATGCTGGGTCCTCCGAATAGAACTCATAGGATCTGATAAACATAGGATTTCTAGTAACGTTAAGCGCAGGTGCAAGGCAATAATCAATATTATTTGCCTCCATCTCACGTCCATAGGCTCGTCCCATTCTGACCATAGCACTCATATCCCAGGTCTGAGCCATGTTCATTGGTGATGGGAAGCAGGTACAAGGAATGCCTATAATGTGGAGTCCCGATGGACCATCCGCAATTGTCACGCCAGGTATTCCAAGCGTATTTGCAAACTGAGATGTGGTTCTGGCAGCAATATCTGGACCAAGCTTTTCTACATTTAGAGTGAACTTAAATCTATTTTCACTGGATAATTTTGACTCTTCTGTTGCACCAACAACAATTCGTGCCAGCACCTCAGGTGACAGAGATGCTATAAACTCCTCCATAGACACATTTCCCTTTATTACGTCGATAAAGGTTGCAGTACCGCACGGTCTAACCACCTGAATATTTTCATGGCACCTGAAAGGAATATCGTAGGCATTATTGTTTATGTATGAAGTATAGTTACTACCCTCTTGAACGTAGGTAGTAAATTCCTTCTTCGTCTCTACGTACTTATTTTGGGAATTATAATCTGCGCCAGAAAGTGATGCCACCATGATATATCCAGTATCCTCATCTGGTCTAGGTGGTGGTGTCAAAAATTCAAGAGGCTTGCTAGGCTCTATAACATTAGCAACCCTTTTTATGGTGGTAAGCTTGTCTAACACCATCTTTGCGCAAAGCTTTGTATCACGTGAGTTTGCACCTATTCTGAACAGGTAATCACCCTTTTCCATAACCCACGCAGTAGTCTCTTCGTCAAAGTTTGTCAGGGACATAATAGGAATCTTTATGGTAAGCTCCTCCGATTCCCCTGGCTTCAGCTTGCCAGTCTTTCCAAAGGCACACAGGATTTGATATGGCTTCTCCAACTTTCCATCGGGTTGACTACAATACACCTGAACAACCTGACGTCCTGCATGCTCACCTGTATTTGTAACCTTCACGTGCATCATTAGGGAAATCCAACTAGCTTCAAAATATTCAAGTGATATATCGAATGTGGTATAGCTCAAACCATATCCAAATGGATAGAGTGGAGCCACATCAAAAGCATCAAAATAACGGTATCCCATATAGATACCTTCTTTATAATCTATCTCATGAGTTTTTTCAGCCTTATTTCTTGCTGCAACCGTTGGACACGTAGAATAATCCTTCAATTTTTTAGCCCAGGTAGATGTAAGACGACCACTAGGATTCACTGCACCCGTAAGCACATCAGCCAGAGAATTACCTGCTTCCATTCCCGGCACACCCATAAGAATAATAGCCTTTATATTTTTCATTCTGGCAATGGCTGCTATCTCCATCATGCCAGAGTTCATTACAAGTATTACGTTTTTAAAATTGGCGGTAATCAAATTGAGATTATCCAACTCACGTTGCGACAGCTGATAGCTCTTCATATTTTCAAGAGTTTGCTGGGTTCCAAGATAAGCTCTCCTGCTAACATAAATGGCTGTATCTGCTCCAAGAATTGCCTCTGCCATATCAGCCTCGGAAATAGGTACCTCTTCAGTTCTAACCTTCATTCCACCAAAAATTTTTGGAGTACGACCATAACCGGCATTTTCCTTTTCCCCAAGCTTCACGGCCTTATCCATCTTCTTCAGCCAGCTTTCAGTACTAAAGTTGAAACCATTATTCAGAAGACCATCTCTTACACTTACATTTCCATCCGTAAATACGTAATTGAAAAAAACGCCACAAAAAATAGTGTCAACAGCACCCGCTCCAAACAAAGCAACCTTCCCTTTATTCATTGGAAGGACGCCGTTATTCTTCAGCAGGACCATACTGTCGGCACCAAATGCGCGCACTAAGCCCCTATGTTCTGGAAAGTCCATCTTTCCACTTTTAGTGATTACACCTTTCAGTTGTCGTAGATTCATAGTAGGTAACTCCCGAATTAATTACTTAATTCCACCCCTCAACACTCCCCCAGTGTCTTTTTTTTCACTATGAAATATGATACTATTTTTGTATTTCAAATCTGTGTAATTTTTGTTAAAATTATCTTCACATTTCACTAAGATTTACGGTTTTATACTCATTTTTACAAAAAAGGAGATTATCTATGTTTAAAGACATGTTCAAACGCGATTCTTCCCTCTCATTTGAGGTCTTTCCACCAAAGAAGGATGACGAATTCGAGAACTGCTACAAGGTACTTGATTCACTTGCAACACTAGAGCCTGATTTTATAAGTGTCACATACGGCGCAGGTGGCAGCCGTTCGAAAAAGACTGTAGACATTGCCAACTACATCCAGAACACACTAAAACTCGATGCAATGGCTCATATGACCTGCGTTGGTTCCACACAAGATGACATTCTGGCAGTCACCAAGGATTTAGAAGCTGTTGGCGTTTCACATGTTCTTGCCCTTCGCGGTGACAAGCCACGCGATATGTCAGACGAACAGTTCGAACAGCGAATCTTTCCTCACGCAACTGATTTGATTCACTTCTTAAATCAGAACACCAGCTTAAAGGTCTCAGCATCATGTTACCCTGAAAAGCATCCAGAAGCAATATCTATGGACTCAGATATTGCATTCATGAAGATGAAACAGGATATGGGCGCCGAAATGTTTATCTCACAGCTTTTCTTCGACAATGCAGACTTCTACCGCTTCGTTGAACGTGCTGACAAGGCTGGTATCACCGTGCCTATCGTAGCAGGAATAATGCCTATCACCTCCGCAAAGCAGATTGGGTCCACCGTCACGCTTGCAGGCTCATCAGTTTCAAAGAAGCTTGCAGATATTTGTGCGCGCTACGGAGAGGATGCAGACGCAATGCGCTCTGCCGGCATAGAATATGCAATTTCTCAAATCAATGACCTACGTAAATGCGGTATGGGTCACATCCACATCTACTGCATGAACAAGCCTAAGATGACCGCCGAAATCTGCGACGCCATCAAGTAATTTTTATACTATATACCCGCGGCTCCTTGATTATCTTCAAGGGGGCGCTTTTTTGTACCCTTTCTTATTAATTGTCTGCCCCTGCCACTCCGGCCGCTGTGCAATACACTTAAGGGAGCAAAAAAGCGGCTCCACACAACATGGTGTAGAGCCGCGGGGTACACAGTATTAAATTACTTTGTGCCGAAGATGCGGTCGCCGGCGTCGCCAAGACCTGGGCAGATGTATGCGTCTGAATTGAGCTCACGATCGATGTGACCTACATAAATCTGTACATCTGGATGAGCCTCGTGAAGAGCACGAACGCCCTCTGGAGCAGCGATGATAGCCATGAACTTGATGCGCTTTCCACCGTGCTGCTTGATAAGTCCGATTGCGTCGATTGCAGAACCACCTGTGGCAAGCATAGGATCTGTAACTACGATGAGACGCTCCTCGATTGGGCTAGGAAGCTTGCAGTAGTACTCGTGAGGAATATGTGTCTCCTCGTCACGATACATACCGATGTGACCAATCTTTGCAGTAGGAACAAGACGCTGGATACCATTTACCATTCCAAGACCTGCGCGAAGGATTGGCACGATTGCCATCTTACGACCAGCGATGACTGGTGCCATGCACTTCTCGATTGGAGTCTCGCACTCGATATCTACTGTCTGCAAGTCGTTGAGGGCTTCAAAAGCCTCAAGCATAGCTATTTCTTCTACAAGTGCACGGAACTCTGCTGTACCTGTGTTCTTGTCTCTAAGCATTGTAATTTTGTGCTGAAGTAGAGGATGTGTTAACTCTACTACGTTATCTAACTTTTCCATTAGATACCTCCTAAAAATCTTTTATAAAACAGCTTTATATACCGTCTTTATCAAAACGATATCTCTCTGGATTACCGTATTCGTAATCACGTCCAGGGATAATCGCATTGAGAACTACACCTGCGATTGCAGCGATTGCAAGGCTTGTAAGTGTGATATCTGTAGAGCCTACTGTAAATGTAAGGCCGTCAGAGAAGCCAAGTCCACAAACAAGGATAACTGCTGCAATAATAAGGTTGCGTGAATGTGTGAAATCAACATGATTCTCAACAACATTTCTGATTCCTATTGCACTTATCATACCATAAAGCATGAAGCTTATGCCACCCACGATTGCGCTAGGCATTGTTCCAATAATATCAGCCATCTTTGGGATGAATGAAAGAACGATTGCGTAGCATGCCGCGATTCTGATTACCTTTGGATCATGAACCTTTGAAAGCTCAAGTACGCCAGTGTTCTCTCCATAGGTAGTGTTTGCAGGACCACCGAACATAGCTGAAAGCGCTGTAGCAAGACCATCACCAACAAGTGTACGATGAAGTCCTGGGTCAGTTACAAGATCCTCACCAACTGTAGCAGAGATTGCTGACATATCGCCAATGTGCTCCATCATTGTTGCAATAGCAATTGGTGCCATAACAAGGATTGCTGAGATGTTGAACTTGCAGATAAAGAAATCTGGAAGGCCAACCCAAGCTGCCTGCTTAACAGTTGTAAAATCAAGAATTGCACTACCATCTGCATTTGTCATACCAAAAGCATTGAATACAAGTGCACATGCGTATGAAATAACAACACCCATAAGAATTGGAAGGATTTTGAACATTCCTTTTCCCCAGATATTAAATATAATAACAACTGAAAGTGCGATTATAGCAAGAAGCCAATTTGATGAAGCATTGGTAATTGCTGAAGGTGCAAGAGAAAGTCCGATGCAGATAATGATAGGACCAGTAACAACTGGTGGAAGATATTTCATAACTTTGTTGATACCAACAAGCTTGATGATAAGAGCAAGAATCAAATAAAGTGCTCCGGCAACGACGATACCACCACAAGCGTATGGAAGCTTTTCGCCCATTGTCATATTTTTGAAAATACCAGTATTTAAATTAGCAACTGTGTGAAAACCACCGAGAAAAGCGAATGATGAACCAAGAAAAGCTGGAACTTTGAATTTAGAACAAAGATGGAAAAATAAGGTGCCGACACCTGCGAAAAATAAAGTGACCTGAATTGAAAGACCTTCGCCATTGAAATAATTGTTTACGAGAATTGGAACTAAAATAGTTGCTCCGAACATAGCAAATAGATGCTGAAGACCGAGAATTAAGGTCTTTGGAGTGCCGAGCGTCGACACATCTTTAATTGGTGCGTGTGAGTTCATAGTTATCCTCCCTTTAAAAATACTCAAACTTTCGATATTCTATCATGTTAATTACAACATTACAATACCTAATTTACACCATACCTACGCCAGTTACGCCTACAAGCCATGGTATTACTTCGCTCAGCTTAGAATGCTTCGCTTAAGTAACACCATGAGCTTGTCTGCTACTGGCTTATTATTATCCAAACAATAATGTTCTAATTACATATAATACGACGATGTGTGCTGGGTAGAAGAAATAGAAGAACGTGCGCATAGCTTTTGAGTCGCGGCCGCGATGGCCTTCGTAGCGACTCATTGGTAAAAGCATAAGGAATGCTGGCAACTCAAAAAAGTTAAAAAGGGATAACATAAGCTGTCCCATTCCAAAGGATTTCAGTCTGTCCTTTTTAGTTGTTCCATAATACTTGTACATCACACTGATGCAACATATTCCAGACATACTGTAATCCAAATGAGTCAAATAGCCAATCCCCATTCCGATTAGCATTACTATAACCATTAGACCATCGTTAGCCCAGCGTTTTTCAGTGAAAGAAAAATCCTTATTATTAGCATAATCAAGTCCACATAATACACCCAGTCCAAGAAGAAGCTCCCAAAGCACATTGTTATATCTAAAATCAAAATAGCTCAGTCTAAAAAGCATATCAAAAGGAACCTCTGAAATCACAGCAATAAAAAGTAAACGCTGCGCATATTTCAAACGACTTTTGGTATGAAAGAATCCCTCCACCAGCATAAAGCAGTAGATAGGAAACGCCATACGTCCTATAGCTCGAAAAATATTGTCAAAAGAATTATAGTTCCACGGCCAAAAGTTTTCTATAGCCAGTTGAGCTGCCTCCGATTTTTCAAGAATTCCAGCCCCGATATGATCAATGAACATCGTAATGACTGCAATAAGCTTTAATCCTGTGCCTGTAAATTCAAGTCTCTTCTTTTCCATAGTAAAATTAATCAATCAGCCATTCGATGAAATCTCGAACGCATCCTCTACCTCCATCCTTCTCTGAAACAAAATCGCAAATCTCAATAACTGCTGGTGCCGCATCGGCAGGACATCCGATAAGTCCTCCCTCAGCCTTTATTGCCTTCATAACCTCAAGGTCGTTTAAATCATCCCCCATATATGCACAATCCTTGAGTGTTCTTCCATTTGAAGACATTACACCTTTAAGCTTACCAAGCTTATCAGCTACTCCCTGAAAAATATTTGTAATCCCAAGCTCCTTACAGCGGTTCTCAACAATCTTGCTTGTACGCCCTGTGATAATCATAGGAATCACTCCAGAAGGAATAAGCTGATGTGCAATTCCGTAGCCATCCTTTATATTGAAAGCTTTGCAAAGTTCCCCATTTTCCCCCATATACACGCAACCATCTGTCAAAGTACCATCTACATCAAGAACAAGGTATTTAATATCTTTCATTAAGCACTCCTTTTACAATTGTTTCATATTTTCCTAATTTCATATTTTAATACATTTACCCGGCATTTGAATAGATTATATTCCACATTTTTTGTTACAATTTCGTAACAATTTCTTTACGTCTTTGTTGCCTTTTTGTAAAAATTACACCTAAACTATTACGTTATTTTGTATAACTATTACATTGTTTCACTATAATATGAGTATTATAATGAATAAGATGGACGCAATCTCTGTCCAGAGTATTTATAAACAAGAGGAGAATAATGAGATGAAAAGAAAACTAGTAATCGCTATGGCACTTGTTATAGCATTATCTGGTGGCGTTGCTGCTACAACTGCAGTCGTTTCACATGCAGCTGATTTGACAATGGCTACAGATGCTTCACAGGTTGTCTATGGCACACTTACCAAAAAGCAGGCCGCTATGGTAGAAAAGCTTTTTGACGAGAAATTTTATGCAGAGAAAAACGAGGATGTTGTTAAAGCTCTCGGAACAGAGCGAAACGCACTCCTTGAGCACTTCGAGAAGTGCGGTATCTGGGAAGGCAGAAAGGGCTGGAGAGATTTCGATCCTTCTGCATACGCTAGTGCATATCCAGATTTAAAGTCAGCCTTTGGTAACGACATCATTAAATACTACGAGCACTACTACACCTTCGGACAGAAGGAAGGACGTAATCTTACAACACTTGCAGCTTGCTCTAAAGCTGGTGTGAAGGTTGCATCACTTTTCAATGATCAGCTTACTTCTGTAGAGATTTATGCTGCTTCAAACCTCATGGGAACACGCGACTATTCTACTGTAGCAGCAGCTGTTAGCTCAGCTTCAAGTTCTAGCTCATCAAGCTCAGTTAGCACAAGCTCTGGTAATTATGTAATTTCAAACGAACCAATTGTTGAGAAAAAAGGCGATTTCACCGAACTTGGTACATTTGTTGCTGAAAATGGTGCAACTATCTATATTTACAAGATTAATGGCGTTTACTCTGTTTCAAGAGGCGATGACAATCCACATGTCAAATATCCTGGCACCGTAATCGAATTTGAAACTGCTGATACAGACGACCTCAAAGAAATGTATTCAAGACAAGAAGCTGAAGGCAAAGCCGATGTAACTGGTCCATTACATGATGAGAATCTTCACGGTATTGTAGTTGGCGAGATGGCAATTACAGACGACCGTTATAGTGAACCAATTCCTTCAGATGAGGTTGCTGGTGAATATACCGGAAAGATGAATCATCACTATAGCGACAGCGATGAATCTTACACAATCGAGTACAGCATCGATCCAAATGGTTCAAGCACTTCAGAATACAATCTCGGTGCATATGTAAAGAACAACGATGATGGTTCTGCACAGATTACAACAAAGGTATCATCTGAATCAGGTTACAATTACGAAGTAACATACACAATCAACATTCCAGATGAAACTGAAGAGCAGAATAATGCTCAGTAATCAGCTATAAATTTCAAAACTTAAGGGGCTGTGAAAAAATGAGATAATCATTTTTTCCAGCTCCCTTTTTATATCATTTTTTGTGAGGTATGCTGTTTCTGGCAAAAATAGAGTATAATGCCCCTTTCCCCAAAAAACTACAAACTTTTTTGATTAGGCAGCTTCTTGGAGACGCATCTTTTTATTGTGATATTTATATAAGTTATGACCTATTGAAACCAAAAGAACCTCAAGTTTTACGGATTCTATTCCTTTTCGGACTATTCTTTTATACCAACGATCATTTTTTATGATTCCGAAAGTACCTTCCGCTTGAATGGATCTGTTCATTCTAAGGAGTGCTCCCTGGATGCTTTCAAGATTATTTATAACCTCCTGATGCATAGCGGTCAGTTCTTCGTTTATTCTTACGGTTTTGTTTTTATCTGTTTTCTTACACTTCGATGCATAGGGACAACCACTGCAGTCTTCACACTGATAGACTTCTTCTTGCCGGCCATACTGGTTTCCTTTTACATGCTGCCTGTATAGAAAGTTGAAGCTCCTCCCATTAGGACAACGCATTTTCCCATCATCACCGATCTCAAAATTAACAGCTCTGAATGGATCGTTGTGATATTTCTTATCGGTCGTCTCCTTTTTAAACATTGTGAACTTCATGTACTTTTTCATGCCTTTTTGCTCGCAAAAGATATAATTATTGAACGAGCCATATCCAGCATCAGCCACAGGATATTTTGGATAAAAGCCATATGTTTCATAATACTTATTCATCAACGGTATGAAGCAGTCCATGTCAGATCTGTATTGATTAACATCAACAACTGCTATGTATTCATCAGCTACACCAATCTGAACGTTGTATGCGGGAAGAAGCTGGTCGTTTCCCATGTAGTCGGTCTTTATTCTCATGAATGTAGCGGAAGGATCTGTCTTTGAATAGCTGTTCCTGTTTTCTCCACAGATGCTGATTTTTGTGACATATTCATTGAGCTTTGTTGTGTACTCTACAAGCTTTTCGTACTGTCTCTGCTGGACGGTTTTCCTATGTCCTTTTCCTGAAACAAAAGTTGAAGTATCAAGCTTCCATATCTCAGAAAACCGTTCTGTTATCTGGCGCATATATTCAGGCATGTACTCTGTATTAGTCTCAATCTTGATTCCGCTCCACTGAAGATCGCTGTTGATTTCTTGCAGTAATTTAGTAATCTTTTCAAAAAGACGGTAACGGGATTTTTCCGTGGCCTTCTTCCATACCCAAGTATATTTGTTAGCATTAGCTTCAAACTTCGAACCATCAATATAAAGATGATTCAGGTCAACTTTATGCCTGCTGAATATTTCCTGATTAATATCATTGAAAATATCCTCTATTGAATCCTTTAACACATCGTTTATGAAATAGCTGAAGGTTCTGTAAGAAGGAGTTTCCCTGTCCATAAGATACATAAATCGAATGTTAACCCTACAGTTTTCTTGAAGTCCTCTTAGTGAAATATATCCTTCACTCATAAAACCGAATAGTACGGTTTTCAACATTTTGACTGGATTATATCTGATTCTGCCAAGCTTATGCTCTGGCACATTTTTCAGATACTTCTCAAGATTCATACCTCCCACGAGTTCGTCAAAAGTAAAAACCGGATCACAGATATCCAAGCAATCTGAAATAAAAAATGGTAAAACGCCCTGATTTAGAGTATTATAAGAATTGGTTTGATTGATCATGGTAATATTTTACCATGAAAAAAGAGAAGTAATCGGCTGTTTCCAGCTATTACTTCTCTTTTTTTCATGAGCTGATTATTTCACAGCCCCTTTTCTTTTTACAATAGTTCAATTATTCTTATGAACTTACCTTTTTAGCTGTTATATTCTTTAGCAGTACAAGAGTTACTATCATAAGTGCAATTCCTACTAGCAGGCATACCGCCCAATTTCTCACAAAGCCCGAAACAATATAAGATACAAGTGAAACTCCTGCTACCGTAAATGCGTATGGAAGCTGTGTACTAACATGTCTGATATGGTCACAATCCGCACCAGCAGATGCCATGATTGTTGTATCAGAAATTGGTGAACAGTGATCACCACAAACAGCACCAGCCATACAAGCTGAAATAGCAATAATCATAAGCTCGTTATTAATGTCACCACCAAAAACATTTACGACGATTGGAATAAGGATACCAAAGGTTCCCCATGAGGTTCCTGTTGCAAATGCAAGGAAGATACCAACAAGGAATACAAGCGCTGGAAGCAAGCTCATAAGTGCATGATTATCAGCAATGTTTGCAACGATTCCACCAACATATTCAGCTGCTCCAAGTGAATCTGTCATAGACTTAAGGGTCCATGCAAATGTAAGTACAAGGATAGCTGGCACCATACTCTTGAAGCCTTCAGGAATTGCATTCATGCACTCGCTGAAGCTGAGCACCTTTGTTGCAAGATAGTTAATGATTGTAAGAATGAGTGCCACAACTGAGCCATATACAAGTCCAACAGATGCATCTGAATTTGAGAATGCATCGATGAAGTTTACTCCATCAAAGAATCCGCCTGTGTAAATCATTCCGATTACACAACAGATAATAAGGGAAATAATAGGGAACACAAGGTGTGACACCTTTCCTCTCTCTGAAACTGGTGGATGTGGCTGATCTTCAGCGCCTGTAAGTGAAGCAGCATCCTTTTTCTTTCTCTGCTTTTCTTGGGCTTTATGGTTCAGCTCTGCAAGATTCATTGAGCCGTAATCAAAATCCAAGTAAGTAATTGTGAACATCATCACAAGTGTAAGCAATGCATAGAAATTGTATGGAATGGCGCGAATGAAAAGTGACAAGCCATTTGCACCATCAACGAAGCCTGTAACTGCTGCAGCCCATGATGAAATCGGTGCAATAATACAAATAGGTGCAGCTGTGGCATCTATAAGATATGCGAGCTTCTCACGAGAAATCCCATGCTTGTCAGTAACTGGTCTCATAACCGAGCCAACTGTAAGACAGTTAAAATAATCGTCGATGAAAATCAGCATACCGAGGATGATTGTAGCAACCTGTGCGCCTGCCTTTGTCTTTACATGGGTAACAGCCCATTTTCCAAAAGCAGCCGAACCACCCGCACGGTTCATAAGCATAACCATACTTCCTAAGACAACAAGGAAAATGAGAATACCTACATTCCAGCTGTCAGAAAGCTGACCAATCATTCCATCCACAAAGATGTGCTCCATCGCAGCTGTCAGATTAAAGCCTGCGTACAGTAAACCGCCTGCAAATATTCCTAAAAATAATGATGAGTAAACCTCTTTTGTAATCAGCGCCAAAACAATGGCAATTAATGGTGGCAATAGCGACCAGATAGTATTAGTAAATTCCATAAGCTTTCATATTCTCCTCTAATATTTTTGCGTGTGCCTCTTCCATCTCAGTCAATGGTTTTCTGAGTGGACCAGCTTCAAATCCCATAAGGTTAAGAGCCTTCTTTACAGGAATTGGATTAACCTCTGAGAAAAGTGAATCAATAAGTGGTAATGCTTCAAGCTGCATCTTTGCTGCCTTTTTGAAATCTCCATCAAGGCAAGCCTGGCACATATCATGTGTCTGCTGAGGTGCAACATTTGAAAACACTGAGATTACACCAAGTCCACCAAGTGACATAATTGGTACAATCTGATCATCATTTCCTGAGTAAACATCTATGCAACCATCTGCCAACTGAAGAAGCTTAGTAATCTGGCTGATGTTTCCACATGCTTCTTTGATGGCAACAATGTTATCCACATCCTTTGCAAGTTTTACCGCTGTCTCAGGCAAAATGTTGCAGCCAGTTCTTGATGGAACATTATAAAGAATACATGGGAGCTTGATAGCATCAGCTGTATCCTTAAAGTGCTCATAAAGTCCTCTCTGAGTTGCCTTATTGTAATATGGTGTCACAAGAAGCACCGCATCAGCTCCAGCTTTCTCTGCCTCTGTTGAAAGAAAGATTGCCGTCTCTGTAGAGTTTGAGCCAGTGCCAGCAATTACTGGAACACGCTTGTTTACTGTCTGAACACAATGTCTTATAACATCCACGTGCTCTTCATGTGACAGTGTAGAAGCTTCGCCTGTAGTTCCGCAGATAACAATAGCATCTGTATTGTTTTTTATCTGAAATTCAATCAGGTTATCAAGCTTCTCATAGTTGACTGAACCATCGTTGTTAAATGGAGTAGCAATTGCTACAGCAGCGCCATTAAATATACTCATTTCTCATCCTCCTGTAATCCAATTCCGCCTGTTACGCTTACAAGCTCATCTAAATAACGACAACAAAAAAGACTGACCATAATAAATGGTCAGCCTTCAATTGCACATACGAATATGATAGCTCCCCACTTATTACTAAGTGACAGTCATACGAATATTCTTCGTATGCCCAAGATCGTCAGCTTCAGGAGCTGACTTCTTTCGGCGAAATTCCCTTTTATCTCATATCACTTGGGCCTGTCCCATCAATGAGATTACTAATGTTTCTCGCAACCTCTATCTTTTATTAAGTTGGCTATAGTCTAACTCTTAGAAAAGTTGATGTCAAGCTAGAGTAAAATTTTTATCGGAAAATTAAACAAATAAAAAGAACATCCTTCTTTGTGATAAGATATTGGTTTGCGAAACAATACTAACAAGGGAGGATGTTCTTTTATGGAAGAAATTATAAAGTATTTCGCAGATGTTTTCATCACAAATTTATATGATGCTAAGATTGATTTTTATAAGAATCCACAATCGTTAGCTGAACTGGTCATTGCAACTAAGAAGGAAACAGATGAGTTGGGACGATTGTTCATTCAGTCTGTGCTGCAGGAAATGGATACACTTTTAAAGGAATTACCTAAGAGAAAACGCTTATGGAATGTAGAGCATAAGGCAGATGCCAGACAGGTTCTTACAACTCTTGGAAGAGTTACTTTTACAAGAGCACTATACGTTTCAAAGAACACTAATTCAGATGAGAAGGAAGAATTATGCTATCTGTTAGATAAGTTGATTGGTCTAGGCGATAATCAGCAGATGACAGAAGACGTTATGGCGAACATTTATAGTGAAGCTGTTCAGACTTCATATCGGAAGGCTGGTGAGGTAGCATCTATTCCTGAAGGGGTTACTAAAACAACTGTAAAAAATCTGCTTCATAAAACAAAATTCCCAAAGAATTTCCAGATTCCCGAAATTAAAAAGGAAGTGGATTATTTATATATAGATGCAGATGAGGATCACTATCATCTCCAGTTTAAGGATGTGCGTGGTGATTTGGAGTACAACGATTATGGCAGAAAGCTAAATGGTTCTATTAATAAGATTATCTACGTATTTGAAGGAATAGAGCCTGAAGCACCGAGAAGTAAACGAAATAGACTTGTTGGAACACACTATTTTTGTCGTGGAGATGAACAGGACAATAAAGAGTTATGGAAGGAAGTTTTTGATTATGTAGAGGCAACATATGATGTAGAAAAAATAAAGAAAATATATATAAATGCTGACGGAGGAGCATGGATAAAAACTGGATATAGAGGTTTAGCCAATGTAACATTTGTATTAGATGAATTTCATATATCAGAGCATGTTTCTAGAATGATTTCACACATGAAGGATTCTAAAGATGATGTAAGGATTGAAATATATAAAACGATAAGAAGCAAAACAAATGCTGATTTTCTAAAACTGGTTGATAGATTAAAAGAATACACTTCCTCAGAAAATATACTTGCAAAAATATCGGCATCAGCTGATTACATAAGTTCAAATTGGATGGCAGCTAAATATCGCTTAAGAAAACATGAAGGAGTGTTGGCTTGTTCGGCAGAAGGGCATGTATATCATGTGTTATCTAGTAGAATGAGTACGCAAGCGATGGGTTGGAGTAAACATGGAGCAAATCAGATGGCTCGTCTGCGTGAGTATTATTATAACGATGAAGACATGCTTGAACTTGCAAAATTCCAAAAAGAAGAACTGCCGATGGCAGCGGGGGCAAAAGAAGTTATATTGACTGCTAATGATGTCCTGGCATCAGAAAAAAACAAGAGAAGTCAGCTATTGCGAGAATACGGTAAATATTCAGAGGCAATTCATTCAAGCATGAGTGTTCAAAATAGTAAGCAGCTATTGTTTATGTTGAATGGAAAGCTGTAAAAAGGGAACAACACCTGACGGTGTTGCCTTTAATAAACGTGCTTCGCACAAACCTAATCTTTCATTTGCTTGATTTACAGTGTATCTGCCCAGAAATGGGAGTCAAGGATGCTACGCACCTAAGGCTGAAGTCCTTGACACCCATTTCAAGGCAGATAAAATATCAACAAGCAAACGAAGGATTAATTGTCGTACAAAAAAGTACGGCTTTTAAACCAAAATCAGAGGCCTGCGGAGCAGGGCTTCCTTTTAGAATAGAAAAATAGTAAGATAATCACAAATCTAATTCTTGTCACAAAAACACAGGGATAGTCTTTTCTGTGATTTCCGAGTACAAATTTACGCTGCCTGATGTCAACAATAAATTGATAAACAAACATACTGATGGTAGAATTATTTTAAGTTTTGAGTATTTCGGGAGGGGTTATTGCATGAAAATTTGCTTTAAAAAAATATTCGTTTTAGCCTTCAGTCTCATTCTGATTGCTTCACTTTTTCTATCTGATACAAATGTTTCACAAGCAAAGACAAAGGCTTCCAAGAAGGCTTCTGCCAACAACATAGTTATTGTTCTTGATCCGGGTCATGACACCACTCATCTAGGTTGTCATTATGAGAATTTTGAGGAAGGCATTGCCAACCTCTACATCGCATATTATTGCAAGCAGGAGCTTGAGAAGTATTCTGGAGTCACCGTTTATATGACTCGCTATAGTTTTGACTGCCCTTATGGAGCAAATCCTGACTCTACTGCTGAGTGTCTAAGCTCAAGAGTAAACTTTGCCAAATCCGTAAATGCGGATGTTCTGGTAAGTCTTCACAATGATTATGATCCAGATTTAGATACGTCCCAAAGCGGTGCAAAGGTAATCATTCCAAATCCAAACTATAAGCCTGCCATGTGCGAAAAGGGTGCAGGACTTGGAAAATCTATTCTCACACAGCTTACAAGCACTGGACTTACTATAAACGATTGGAAGCTTTGCCCAAACGGAACTGGCATCGTTACCCGCGATTCATCTAACAAATATCCTGATGGCTCTGCAAGAGATTACTATGCACTTATTAATCAGGCTAAGACCAACAATTTTACAGCCATCATTGTGGAGCACGCTTTTTGTACCAATTACTCTGACAGGATAAACCATTTGAGCACGCCAGAACAGTACCAGCAGCTTGGCATCGCAGATGCTACTGGAATCGCAAACTACTACAGCTTAAAGCTCAAGTAATCACATTAAATGGGAGAATAAACAATTGAAAAAGCTAAATAAGCAAGAGATATTCAACATCATTCAAATTGGAAATAAGGATGATATTCCTAGTCATGCCTTCGATATTTTTATTACCATTACCATATGTCTCAATATTTTGGTCATGGTACTTCAAACTTACGAGCAATTTTCGGCGCTATTTCCTTTTTTTGATTTAGTCTCACTCATCACAATAATCATATTTTGTGTGGAATACGGTCTTAGAATTTGGACAGCAGATTTACTATATCCCGAATTACCTCATGGAAAGGCTATAAAGAAATTTCTTTTATCTTATGATGGTATCGTGGATTTGTTTACGATTCTTCCATTTTTCTTCCTGTCCGGCTTCGTAGCCTTCAGGATTTTGAGGATCGTACGAATCTTCCATCTGTTTAGAATCAACGGACAATACGATTCCTTTGCCGTTATCTTTTCAGTTTTAAAAGAAAAACGTAATCAGGTATTATCTTCACTTGTAATCGTCATGATTCTCATGCTTGCCAGCTCAATTGGAATATACTACGCCGAACATGATGCCCAGCCACACGCATTCAAAAATGCCTTCTCTGGAATATGGTGGTCAGTTTCCACATTGCTTACTGTTGGCTACGGTGATATTTATCCTATTACCACGCCTGGCCGAATAATGGCTATTTGCACTGGATTCCTAGGCGTTGGAGTTGTTGCTATTCCAACTGGTATTATAAGCGCCGGATTCGTAGAGCATTACTCTCGTATGAAGCTTATGACCAACTTCGCAAAGGACGAACATATTGATATGCTTACGGTCCATATAACAGAAGGTCACTGCTGGAGCGGATTGAAAATTTCTGAGATTGGAACTCCAGACCATTTCTTTCCAGCCATTCTCATGCGAGATGGCGAATCGCTAATTCCAATCGACTCTTTGGAATTAAAAAACGGCGACACAGTAATACTGGCCGCCGAAGGTTATTTCTTACATTCCTATTAATTTTTGAACTGTCTTTTTATAAACTGCATCAGGTGCTTCTACTTCAAGTGCTTCATCTGCTTGCAGTTTTTTTGCTATTATCGCCTGACTCTTTGTCTCGGTAACTGCAAGGACTGGTATCTTTGCAAACCCTTCTCTGGTCTTAATATACTTAAGAACCAGTTCACCTAAATCAATCCTATCATTAATCTTTATCACAGCAAATTCTATCTGCTTATGATATCGACTAAGATAATACAGTGCCTTATTATCGTTGTCTGCTCTGATGATGTGGAAGCGACTAGATAGTTCTGACCTAAGCTCATTCATCTTATCATCTTCTGATTCAGTAACAGCTAAAAGTACAGGCCTGTCAATCTCTCTATCCTCATATTCCCAGATAGTGCAACAATTTTTCCCCTGCATCTTTGATTTATAGAGGGCATCGTCTGCCATTTCAAAAATCACACTGCTATTTGGAATTCCAGTACTGATAACGGCACCAATACTAGCAGTAAAAGGATTCTTGTTGCCGTAGTCCAATTCACTGATATAGCTCTGAAGAGCTTTACAACGACTTGAAAGAATATTCACATCGCCCATTCTAGGCATTACAACTACAAACTCATCGCCACCATAGCGGCCCACAATATCGTATGCACGGAAATTCTCGCCAAGGAGTCTTCCAATACGTTCAAGCAACAAATCGCCTGTATTATGGCCAAGATTATCATTTACATACTTGAAATCATCAATATCGATAATACACATTGCGCAAGGCTCATCGGCAGACCTCTTCGCATAATAGGTCTCCATTCTTGCAACAAGTGCGCCCTTGTTAAATACGTGAGTAAGCTTATCAAGAGAACTAAGCCTTGTAACCTCTGCGATAGCAAGTGTCTCTCTAGCCCTCATCTCAAGGATAATTCGCGCCGCCAGCATGGAAATTACGTATGCAGCAATGGAAATATACAGGTCACGAATAAAGCACTCTCGTTCTTTGTGAAGGAAAGACATCACAAGCATAATTGAGAGCACAACCAGTTCTTCAATACCATACTTGTACAGCCTGTCGATAAAAATCATTGGAAGTCCAATTACCGCCAGCGGCAACCACAATGCCTGACCAGCAGGAACCTCAAAAACATCTACCACACCAAGTACTACTCCCAGACAGAAATAGAAGGTACAGCAAATCGCCGCCGTAGCCCCCGTTCCTATCTGTCCTCGGTGCTTCATTGTGTAAAGATTGATATTGAAATATACCAACATCAATGGCACCACCGCCAAATGAGCCTTAGATAACGTAAAATTTGGTAGCAGCAGCTTCGAAATAATGAGCATGAAAACATAGACCATCGACATATACATACATGCTTTTCTAAGCATATAAAGATTGTTATCATTGATGGTCTCCAGACACTCTCGAAAATACTGACGTATTGTCTCGTTGTCCTCTCTAAAATATTTTATGTGCTTACGCATCATACCCATGTCAGCCATACATTTCGCTCCAAGAATTAGGTTAAAATGCCAACAAGTTTCCTAAAATATCATCTATGTATAACTTATCAGATTACGTATCTATTTTCTTAAACATTATGTGAACAATTTATGAACTTTCGTGTAGAAATCCTTTTCCATAATTATACGCTAGAGTAAAATTTTTATCGGAAAATTAAACAAATAAAAAAAGAACATCCTCTTTTGTGATAAATTATTGATTTGCGAAAACAATAAAACAAGGGAGGATGTTCTTTTTATGGAAGAAATTATAAAGTATTTCGCAGATGTTTTCATCACAAATTTATATGATGCTAAGATTGATTTTTATAAGAATCCACAGTCTTTAGCTGAATTGGTCATTGCAACTAAGAAGGAAACAGATGAGTTAGGACGATTATTTATTCAATCTGTGTTGCAGGAAATGGATATACTTCTAAAGGAATTACCAAAGAGAAAACGCCTATGGAATGTTGAACATAAAGCTGATGCGAGACAGGTTCTTACAACTCTTGGAAGAGTTACTTTTACAAGAGCACTATACGTTTCAAAGAACACTAATTCAGATGAGAAGGAAGAATTATGCTATCTGTTAGATAAGTTGATTGGTCTAGGCGATAATCAGCAGATGACAGAAGACGTTATGGCGAACATTTATAGTGAAGCTGTTCAGACTTCATATCGGAAGGCTGGTGAGGTAGCATCTATTCCTGAAGGGGTTACTAAAACAACTGTAAAAAATCTGCTTCATAAAACAAAATTCCCAAAGAATTTCCAGATTCCCGAAATTAAAAAGGAAGTGGATTATTTATATATAGATGCAGATGAGGATCACTATCATCTCCAGTTTAAGGATGTGCGTGGTGATTTGGAGTACAACGATTATGGCAGAAAGCTAAATGGTTCTATTAATAAGATTATCTACGTATTTGAAGGAATAGAGCCTGAAGCACCGAGAAGTAAACGAAATAGACTTGTTGGAACACACTATTTTTGTCGTGGAGATGAACAGGACAATAAAGAGTTATGGAAGGAAGTTTTTGATTATGTAGAGGCAACATATGATGTAGAAAAAATAAAGAAAATATATATAAATGCTGACGGAGGAGCATGGATAAAAACTGGATATAGAGGTTTAGCCAATGTAACATTTGTATTAGATGAATTTCATATATCAGAGCATGTTTCTAGAATGATTTCACACATGAAGGATTCTAAAGATGATGTAAGGATTGAAATATATAAAACGATAAGAAGCAAAACAAATGCTGATTTTCTAAAACTGGTTGATAGATTAAAAGAATACACTTCCTCAGAAAATATACTTGCAAAAATATCGGCATCAGCTGATTACATAAGTTCAAATTGGATGGCAGCTAAATATCGCTTAAGAAAACATGAAGGAGTGTTGGCTTGTTCGGCAGAAGGGCATGTATATCATGTGTTATCTAGTAGAATGAGTACGCAAGCGATGGGTTGGAGTAAACATGGAGCAAATCAGATGGCTCGTCTGCGTGAGTATTATTATAACGATGAAGACATGCTTGAACTTGCAAAATTCCAAAAAGAAGAACTGCCGATGGCAGCGGGGGCAAAAGAAGTTATATTGACTGCTAATGATGTCCTGGCATCAGAAAAAAACAAGAGAAGTCAGCTATTGCGAGAATACGGTAAATATTCAGAGGCAATTCATTCAAGCATGAGTGTTCAAAATAGTAAGCAGCTATTGTTTATGTTGAATGGAAAGCTGTAAAAAGGAAACAACACCTGACGGTGTTGCCTTTAATAAACGTGCTTCGCACAAACCTAATCTTTCATTTGCTTGATTTACAGTGTATCTGCCCAGAAATGGGAGTCAAGGATGCTACGCACCGAAGGCTGAAGTCCTTGACACCCATTTCAAGGCAGATAAAATATCAACAAGCAAACGAAGGATTAATTGTCGTACAAAAAAGTACGGCTTTTAAACCAAAATCAGAGGGCTGCGGAGCAGGGCTTCCTTTTAGAATAGAAAAATAGTAAGATAATCACAAATCTAATTCTTGTCACAAAAACACAGGGATAGTCTTTTCTGTGATTTCCGAGTACAAATTTACGCTGCCTAATTATACAACTACCATTGACAAAAATTCTTTCGTCCGATAGTATATGGTTAAGGAGCGAGTTTTTCTACTGAGTAAGGTCATTTGACTGGAAAAGGCTACTCACTTCTTTTTTTTATGTTAATAATATCATATAAATACTTTTTTCCATCAGAAGCGTGTCTAATGATCATTGCAACATGGTATACATTATATCTTTCTATATCCCCCTCAATATCAAAAACAGGCATTGCAAAGAATGACTCATATTTATACCATCCATTTTTTGCATCATGATTATGCTTTTTCTTAAGATTTGGACTGTATTCCTTATTAGTAGCACATATAACAAGCTCTGGAATACCTTGTGCTGCATTAGCTTTAGCTTTTGCGTTACCACCTTTTAAAACATTAGTATACTCAGAATGTGCATACTCATCTGGTAAATCTGTGCCTATATACACAATATCCTTTGAATCGGCAATTGTATAAAAATCTCCTACATAACGTTTTAAATACTCCTCTACATCCTTCCAATTGATTCCTTGTCTACCTTTAAAGATGACATCGTTAATAACAACTATATTATTACCGTCTGCATCTTTCACGACTGAAACATTTCTTTCTTCTAACATTTTGTTCTCCTTATATTTCTTTTTTCATCCAAATATAGTACAGTAACCATTGGATAGTTTAATCATATAACATCCATTGGTTACCATCAATACTCAAGGAGGCTTGTATGTCAGAAAATACTATTGCTGAAAGACTCAAAATTGCAAGAGAAAACCTCGGCATCACAAAGGCCGAGGCTTCTAGAAGACTTAATTTAACTAAAATCGGGTACGGTAGGTATGAATCAGGAGACCGCACTCCTTCAATACAAACATTAGAAGTCATAGCTCAATGCTTCAACACTTCTGTAGCATTTCTTACTGGTGAAACAGATGATATGACTTCAGATAAAATTGTAATTGATAAAAAAACATCTCCCGAATTATTTAACTTGGTTAATCTACTCTCACACAGCAGTGATGATGCTGTTCAAAGGCTAACCGCTTATGCTAACTCTATTATTTCCCAAAAATAATTTTGAAAATAAACACAAACACCTCCTCAAAAAGAGGTATTTATGCTCCAATCAAAAAAGAATTATATACGTACTAATCAAATTCTTCTTTCGAGTTGCTTGTAATTCACCTTACCACTCATCGTCAAAGGCATCTTATCCAAAATAATAATATCCGCTGGCTGCTCATGTTCAGGAAGCTCTAGCAAAGCTCTTTCAAAGAGTTCTTCTCTTAATTGTTTCTTTTCACTTGCAGATGCGCTCTTATTTCTTAAGGAAATGTATGCTACAGGAATATTAATTCTTTCTTCATCTTCAAGTGTTACTACTCCACATAATTCGATTCTTTTGTCCCTTGTGATTAATTCCTCTATTCTCTGAGGAAACAATTTGTAAGAGAAACCATCCTTTGCTCTTGTGAAGCAAATACGCTTGATTCGCCCAGTAACAAATACGAACCCATCTTCGTCAACATAGCCTAAATCTCCGGATTTTAACCATGAATTGCCTTCCTTATCGAAATACATTATTTCTTTTGTAGCCTCTTCATTATGAAGATAGCCCATCATGTTGTTAGGTGAAGAAAAATGAAGTTCGCCTTCCTTTCCATATGGCAATTCAGCCTGCGTTTCTAAATCCACAACCTTAACAGTTGTCTTCATAAACGGAATTCCAACACTACCAATCTTGCTTATTTCATTACAATTGGCGCATAAAGTTGAAGCTGCTTCTGTCATTCCATAACCGCATGAATAACTAGCCTTAGAATTATGCTCTTTCAAAAATTTATTAAATGCCAATTCCTTCTGTTCAGGACATTCTCCGCCACCTCCAACAAAGAATTTAAGGAAACTCAAATCCTTTTTCCTATACTTTGGATGCATTACAGCATCAATGTATGCTGGAGTTCCTAAAAAAAACTCTGCAGAGTACTTATATATATTCTTAGCAACCTTTTCAGGATCCATTTGGATTTGCAGAATAATTTCTGTTCCAGAACAAATGGCAACATGTAAATGAGCAGTTCCATATGCTAAAAAAGGTGGCAAAATGAACAACCACGTTTTGGGAATCACCTCTCCATATAGTCCATTTAAATCTTGTGATGCATGCTTATTTATATCATCATTACTAAGCATTACCCCCTTTGGTTCGCCAGTACTTCCACTGGTATAAACAATTACTGCCAGCTTCTCATGATCTTTATTCATTTCTGGCACTGTAGCCGCTTTTCCCTTGTTCAGGAAATCATTCCAGTTATAATCACCTTTTATCGCCTTATTCTTTAGTCGATATGCCACTTTCAAATATCTAGGCATTGAGTCAGCAACCGAAAGAACAACTATTGGAATATCTATTTTCCCTCTAACTGATTCAATCTTTTCTCCCGCTGCATCTAACACTAACAATAATTTGGAATTTGTTTCAGTTAATGTATTAACCACTTCCTGCTCTGCAAGTGTCATATAAACAAGATTTGTAACAGCTCCAATATAATTCAATGCATAGACAGCATAGATAGTTTCAGGAGTATGCATCGACATAATTGTAACTATGTCACCTGCTTTTATTCCCATAGTGCTAAATGACTTAGCTGCCTTTTCAACATTAGCGATAAACTCACCACTCGTAATGCTTGTACCAAAATATCTAAAAAGCTTCTTTGATAAGTTATCCTTATTCGCTTTCCATACATACTCGTACATTGTCATTTCTGGAAGTGGAGCTTCAAGCGCTTCCTTTTTGTAATATTTCAACCACGGCTTGTCTATGCTTGGATAGCCTGTCTTACTATTATTAATCATCCTTATCCGCCTCGTTTTTTCTCTGCTTTCTAATTCCTAACCTTTCCTCTTTCAAACCTCTTACTCTTTCTGGTGTAGGTCTATATGGTTCTTGATTAGTTTGTTTTTTCTTTTTCTTATGCCCCTTTCCCTCAGGTTCCATTCTCGCATATCCTCCAGCCATAACATTTACCTCCACAAAAATCCTAGAAAAACTCCTGTTCCGTACAATACTGAAATAGCCATCCCTATATTTAAAGCAGTAGATTTCCTATGAATAACTTTTTCATTATCAAATATGCATTTATTTAGTAAATTCCATTCTTGTACGAAAAATACTTCCATATCATTAATTGAATATGACAAATCATCTATAGACGCCATTGTTGGACTGCTATAATCACTAGACCATACACAAACTAAAAAACTTATAATTGAAACAACCGCCGATATACCAGTCATAATTAGCACTGGTAACGGTATGTTATTTATCTCTCCGGTAGAAAGAAAGAAAACGCTTGTTATTAGTCCCCATAGTGTTAATCCAAATCCCGAGCGATTTTCAAGATGTGACTTTCTCGTATATTGCATATCAAGATTGTGTTTTGATATATCTAAAAGTTCATTAATTCCCGTTTGATTAACACCATTCTTTTTCAAGCTCTTTGTGTTCTTTTCAATTAGTTCTTCTTCGATTTCATAAATTATAGGTTCTCTAAATATGCTCATTACGTTCACACATCTCCATCGATTAACAACTCCTAGTCTTTTAAAGATTAACTAATCATCCACTATTTCCAATCAGCATAATAATTATCAATCAAGTATTGAGCTCTATCTCCTATATAAGTACCTTTCCATTCACTAGCTATTGTTTGCAGTTCTCTATACGCAGTACCATCGCTTGCAATTTCGCCATCAATTATTTTTTCTATCATTCTTTCAGCTGATGCTGCATCACTATATTTTTTAAATCCCATTTTCTACATCCTTTTGTTAACCCATCTCTTCTAACGCTCGATAATCTACTTTTCCCATTCCAGTCAGTGGTAGTTTATCCACAAATTCATAAATATCCGGCAATTCGTAATCATATAATTCATCCGTAACAATCTTTTCGATTTCTGATTGGACTATTTTTTTATCAGCAGAATTATCCTTTAATACGACAAATGCCTTAGTAGCATAACCAGAGTATTTATCTTTTACTGATACAACAGCTGCTACTTGCACCGTTTCATTAGTCATAATACAATGCTCGATAGTAGCTGGGAACACCTTGAAGCCTGCCTTTACAAACATTCGCTTCAAACGGCCTACAATGTACACTCTTCCATCTGCACCTATGTATCCAATATCACCTGTGTGTGCCCAAGTAGTACCATCCTCATGTTTCTTAAGAATATCTACATTCTCATTTTCGAACTTCCCAAAATAGGATTTCATTACTGTCGGTCCAATGATTGCAATTTCACCCTGCTCACCAATTTTACACTCTTCATATCCATGGTCTGTTTCTTTAAAAGCAGAAATATTATTAAGTGGATAAGGAACTCCGACACTTCCGATTTCATTTGCATTCAATCTTGAGTAAGCCGCCGCAGCCATAACCTCTGTCATTCCATATCCTTTAGATACACGAATTGATGCGCCATGACTTTGCAAATAATTATTTACCTCTATTTCCAATGATTCATCCAGCTTATCAGCGCCTAATATCAAAGAATGCAAATAGCTAAAATCTGCATTTTCATATTTCCCAGATAGTAAAACACCTACACTTGATGGAACAGTTACCACATGATTAGGTTTGTATTTTAATATCAGTTCCCCCAGATCATCTGGCCCGAATTTAGGGACCAAAATCACTTTCAATCCCATACAGAATGGAACATTTATAGAATTACAAATTCCATAGTAAGTCCAGGGTGGTGCCATGCATAAAAAACTATCATGCTCGCTTTGATTAAAGCCAACCTTGAATTCCATTTCGACCACAGCATTTACATTGTAATTAGTTCCAATTACGCCCTTAGGCTCACCTGTAGTTCCGCCAGTATACGCTATAACTGCATCGTTATTACCAGCACTATTACCATCAATAGTTCCAGTAAACTCCTGCGCTTTATTAGTAAAAGCTTTCCATGTGAAAACCCCTGCTGGGATGTTCTGTCTGAGTTCTTTATCCTTACATCTAACAATAAACCTCAGAGCAGGACTCAGGCCCTCTATAGGTGATACTGCAACTACAACCTCAGCTGTTGTGTTACTCCTAACATTTTCAAACTTATCTGTAATTGAATCCAAATAGAGTAAAACTTTTGAATCTGCATCATTTATTGCCTTTTCTAATGTTGGTGCGCCACAGCGAACATCAAGCATGTTTGCAACAGCGCCTATCTTATTTATGGCATAAAGCAAATATATTGCCTCTGGAATATTTGGCAAACATACCGATACAATATCCCCTTGATTAACGCCAACTGCCTTAAGTGCTCGCCCAGTCTGATCTATCTTTTTGAATAACTGCTCATATGTTACCTTTAAGCCTAGATACTCGATTGCCACCATTTTTTTCCAAATCACCTGAATGCCTATGCATATTTTCATACATTGATACATCTGGGATATCTATATCCAATTCTTCGTCCGTGTAATACTTAAGCCATGGCTTGTCTATGCTCGGATAGCCAGTTAGCTCCTGTCTGTCTGTCTGTCTGTCTGTCTGTCTGTCTGTCTGTCTGTCAAAATCTTTTTTCTCCTTATTCAAACTGTCAATAACATCTGTGTTAAATGCTTCCACTTCAATTAACCCTTTTATGTTTTCCTTTATGAAAGTAATATCTCGCTTTCCTGAATATGCACTTGGGAATGATTTCCAAATACAAAAATCATTTGGTACAGCCTCAGCAATTTTCATAACTTCGAATACTGTTCTCTGTATTTCTCGTAAATAATCATTCATCAACTTTGGATTACTCTGCAATAACCTATCCACTTCATTCTCCCAAACTATATGCGCAATAAGCTTACCGTCATCCCTTGGATGTGTTTATACCTCACAAAGTTTAACCCTATCAGAATTAAGAATTGCCCTTTCAATATCAAAATTAAATATTTTCTCAGTTCCTATAAGTGAATAATCATTTTTTCTTCCAAGAACTACTAGGCTTCCATCTTCTTTGATATATCCAATATCGCCAGTTTTACTCCACTTTTCTCCATTCTCATCTATAAAGAAGAACTCCTTCGTTGCTTCTGAATTCTTGAAATATTCCAACATTCCAATTTCGGTTTTAACATATACATTTCCACGTTGCCCGTACCGAAGTTCTTGATTATCATCATCAAAAATTCCAATAACTGTAATGTCTGGTAGCGGTATACCAGATGCTACATTTGAGAACTTATGGCTTGTGATATCAGTTGTTACTGTTGCTCCACATTCACACTCCCCATAGCCATTTAACAATCTAGCGTTAGAACCATGCGAGTGAAAAACACCTTCTATATTTTCGATATCCTTTTCTGTAAGAGGTTCTCCGCCTTCAACTGGATACTTCAAAAAACTTAAGGACCTTCCCTTTAGTCTTTTAAGGCTTTTTTCAAACGTAAAACCTTGAAACATACTAGTATTTGTTAATATGTATTCCGGCTTAAACTTCAATACATTTTTGATAAAAACATCATGATCAAATCTTGGATCAACGCATACCTTCACTCCATATGAAAGTGGAAAATTAATTCCTAGACTTAACCCAGTTGAATGCCAAGGCGGTATATTCTGATAAACTTTCTGCCTTCTTGATGTATCAAATCCAGAATTTCCATAGGCATTGATTAGTTTCTGAAAACTATCTACCGAAAGAAGTATTCCTTTTGAAGCTCCAGTTGTGCCACTAGAATAAACCATCGCCATTGGATATTGAGGCTCATACTGTTCTGTCTCGACAACAGGCTTTCCTTCCCCCACTTTTACAAAATTATTCCAGCTAATCTCACCACATTGTTCATTTGCTTTCGTACCGCTCTTAATAAATCGTAGAATTGATGAATTCAACAACGGTAACACTATTACTTGTATTTCTTTATCCTTTGTAAATGAGTCTCTGAACTTAGAAATAAAGTTATCGGCCACAATAACTATTCGGCTTTCACATTCTTTTATTCTGCTGAGCATTTCATCTGTTGTATAAAAAGGCGCTATGATGTTTGCAATTGCTCCAATTTTGCTTATTGCATAAAAGGTATAAATAACCTCTGGTGTTGTTGTAGAGCAAATGGTTACAAAGTCTCCCTTTTTCACACCAAATGCAACTAAAGCCTTTGCAACTTCGTCTATATTCTTGAACAAACTGCCATATGTAATCTTTGCTCCAAAATACTCAATAGCAATTTCATCAGGGTATGATTTGTTGTTTTCTAGCAGTCCTATATATGGTGTTGTTCTAATAAATTTGTTACTTCTTTTTATGCTTTTATAAAACTGTTGCCATGGTTTGTCTATTGATGGATAGCCATTCCTTTTTTCAATCATTATTTAACTCCTCCGTAACTCGCTCTATCCCTTCATTCAACAATTCAACTCCTATACATTTTAAAACGTATTTTTTATAGCACTTTGTTGTTCCTGCAATTCCGTTTTGAACATCTACCCATGAGTTATCATCATACCAAATATATTTAACTAAATTTGTATCCCTTGGGGAATATGTTAAAAATACGTTTCCTTCCTCATTCCATTCATATAAATTACTAATGAAATTCTCCTGTTCTTCTAGGGATGCATCATACAAAAGCCAAACAGCGAACTTATGTAATCCTTCAACCTCATAATCAGAATAATTCTCAAAAAATGCATAGTTCAAAAATGAAATTGTGTTTGAATCACCTGCTTCGTAGCCCTGCTTTAATATCTCGATAATATCTTCACATCTATTATTTAAATGCATCGCTAACTTATTATCTAAAGCTTTGTCACTACCAACTTTAATAGCCTTATCATAATAATCATCAGCTATATCTATATTTTGAGGGGAATATAGTCCCTGTGAATATAGGTAGCCCATATTATTTAATGCTACTGGCGATTCACTCAGTTTTTCCATACTGTATATTTCTACCGCTGCTTCATAATTGCCTGAAATACATGCATTTTCAGCATATTGCAATAATGTATGTTCACTCGTATTCTCATCAATCACCCTCGAATAAAAGCTATTATTCTCAACATGTGAATCATTGTTTACTTCAGAATTCTGATAGACTTGGTTTTGATTAGAATTATCTAGAATGATTCCATTATCATTATTTAAATATTCTTGTTCTATCCTTGAATAGTAATTCTTAATGTAATACAAATTAAAAGCAATAAATGCACCTATAACCAATGCTATTAACTTTAGGAGCACAGTAATAAAACTAACAAATAGTCCGTTTTGAAATACCTCTTTAATTTTCCTCACTTTTTCACAGCCTCCAGATTAAGTATTAATCATTTCACCAGACCTGTAATCTATGCCTCCTCTGTTGTCAACTATCTCTTCTAGTTTTCGATAATCGACCTTTCCCACACTGGACATTGGCACTTTATCAATAACTACGTACTTTAACGCAACATCTCTAGGTGGAAGTTTTTCTAGTGATAACTCTTTTATTTCTTCAATTGCTTTTGATGAATTTTTGCATGAAGGTTTAAACACAATGCACGCTGTAGGGATTTTGCCATTATCACCTTCTTGATTTGCAACACCTATCACATGTACGGCTTCAACATCAGGATGCTCAGATACCACTTCTTCGATAGCCACTGGAAACACATTATGTCCGTCCGGTCTGACAATCATTCGTTTCTTTCGGCTTGAAATAAAGACATTTCCATCTTCGTCCACATATCCTAAATCACCAGTATCAACCCATCTAACTCCATCAATTTCCTTAAAAAGAATTTCTTCATCCTTTGTATTATTGCTATACCCTTTCATCACCGATGGACCAGTGATGAAAATCTCCCCCTCTTGACCATATTTCAACTCTCTATTTTGATTACTGTCCCAAACCATGATGTTATTGCGGCACAATGGTTGCCCAACGCTACCCGTTTTATTGCATTCGTCATTGATACAAATAATGACACCACTGCTTAGTTCCGTCATTCCATATCCTTTAATTACAGGATGCTTTATATTTCGTTTGGTTATGAACTCGTTAATAAATTGCTCTGACGAAACTGTCATCTTATCGCCGCCCGCAATAAAATATTTTATGAAAGACAAATCTTTCATTTTCTTATCTTTGGCAATTAGTTCAAAAAAGTATGGCACACCAACAATGTTGTTAGGCTTATTCTTTCTAACCAGCTTTCCCAATTCTTCTGGTTCAAATTTAGGTATAAGCTGTAGTTCCATTCCCTCTGCTAGTGGCGCACAAATACCACATGCCAATCCATACGCAAGAAATGGCGGCATAATATCCAGCAAAGAATCTCCTTTTACCATATCTGGAAGTACATGTTTATTTGCAAAACAAATTGCAGTAAGACTTCTATTAGTCAACATGGCTCCCTTAGGTACACCTGTAGTACCAGATGTGTACACAATGGCTGCTACATCATCAGGCTCGGTATTAACGCTAGTTAGGCTTTTTCTTCCGCTCTTAGTAACAAAATTATTCCAGCTCTCAAAATCCTTATGCGCCTTGTTATGCATTTTCACTCTATAAGCGAGTTTTAAATGAAGCGGTAGAGAGTCAGCCGCAGATATTTCAACACAATTAGCAATTGCTAACTCATCAGCGACCTTCCCAATCTTATCGTTGTAAATATCTATAGAAAAAAGGAGTTTTGTGTCAGTTCCCAAAAATTCTTTTATTCGCAAAGCATTTATTCTTGGATCAATAAAATTTGCAATTGCTCCAATTTTATTCAAAGCTAAAAACAAATAAACTGTCTCAGGTAAAATTGGCAGACAAAGAGAAACTTTATCTTCTTTTTCGATTCCCCTAGCAGATAAAACCTCTGCTAATTCATCAACACGTTTCTTTAACTCAAAATATCTTAACTTGGTTCCATAAAAACTTATTGCGACCTCATTTTCAAACCCTTCATTCTTCATGCACTCAAAGATATGAAGATAAATACTTGACTCCTCATAATCTTTATGTAATGCCTCATCACTGTAATATTTCTGCCATGGTTTGTCCTTGGATGGATAACCGGTCCATTGTGAATCCATAGTATATTCTCCCAATATAATTATCTGTTTCAGAAAGTAGACTTTTTGAAACAGCATATTTATAATGGAGTTGTTAGACAAAATAACGGTTTTTGCTTAATTTTTCACTGTTTCTTATTGTCTACTCAATGAAACACATTTCAGCATTTCTTTAATCTCTAGTTTCCTTACACCTACGATAAAACGTGCTATGCGACATTCCTGCTTTTTCAGCTGCTTCCCTGCTAGTAATTGCTCCGGCATTCCACTCGTTACAAGCTTGCTGAAACGATTCAGATAAAGCTTTCTTTGGTCTTCCAAATACAACACCTCTCTCCCTAGCAGCAACGATTCCCTCACTCTGCCTTTGTCTAATAAAAATACGTTCAGTTTCTGCGACATAAGCTAAAATCTGTAACACCAAATCTGATATGAATTTGCCAGTAAGTCCATTTACTTCTGTTGTAGTATTCAATAATGGCATATCCAAAATCTCAATATTGGCTTCTTTTTCTTTTGTAATAATTCTCCACTGATTTAGAATTTCATCGTAATTTCGTCCTAGCCTATCTATACTTTTTGCAACAACTAAATCATCCTTCTTCAGCTTCTTAATCATTTTTTGATATTCAGGTCTGTCAAAATTCTTACCGGACAATTCATCCACAAAAATATTTCTCTTGCTAATCCCCCTTTTCATCAGCGCATCAAATTGCCTATCGGTATTCTGATCCTTACTTGAAATTCTTATATACCCATACTCCACCATATCATCGCCTCCTTTATAGCTTTTCCCAAACTTTAAAGCAGGCAATAAGAAACATACTTTTTATGTACTTAGAATAAGTCCATTTTTACCATAATAACATTTTGCGAACTTAAAATGTACTTACATTAAACTTTCATTGTTGAGGGATTAAATATGACAAAAGAAAAAGATAAACATTTAGGATTAAGAATAGATAGTGAAACTCATGACAAGCTTAAAGAACTTGCTGAATATGATGGTCGTTCTATAAACGGGGAGGTTTTATATCTTATTCGACAAGCTATCAAGAAATATGAACAAGAAACAAAATAACTAAAACAAAAGACACATGAGATTCATTTCTACATGTGTCTTTATTATTTATATCATCTGAAAATACTTCAACGCCTCTTCAACAGGCTTCCAATGCCCTCTGGACAATCTCGTCTCACATAATCTGGATTCTGGTAACATCTATAAAGTGCTCAGCTTGTGACTAATTCTTGGACAATAACGCAACCGTCTCCGTATGCATTGTGTGTCCAAACTGATCACACACAGTGTACTTCTGAAGGTGATAGCCACGCTCCTCTAGATACTTGAGGTCGCGGGCCAATGTGGCACTGTCACAGCTGACATAAACAATACGAGAGGGCTGCATCTTTACCATGGTATCAAGGGCAACTGTGTCGCATCCCTTGCGAGGTGGATCCACCATTATGACATCTGGGTGGGACATCTTCTCGTAGATTTCTGGAAGAACTACCTCTGCTTCGCCACAGTAGAACTCAGCATTATCCAAGCCATTAAGCTTTGCGTTTGCTTTAGCGTTTTCGATAGCCTGTGGAACAACCTCGATTCCAATCACGCGTCCTGCGTGCTTTGCCATAGAGAGGGAAATAGTACCGATACCGCAGTAAAGATCCCAAACCTCTTCTGTACCGTGCAAATCAGCATACTCAAGCGCCTTGCTATACAATTTCTCCATCTGGTCGTGATTGACCTGATAGAAGGAGTTTGCGCTGATATCAAAGGCGATAGTATCACCATTTGTAAGAGTGATAGTATCGCGGATAGCTTCTTTGCCGTAGAGGACCTTGGTCTCATATCCCATAATGACATTATCGCGGCGGGTGTTGATATTGAGCACCAACGAAGCCAACTCAGGTTCCACGGTTTTCACGTGAGATACTAATGAATCCACTGCCGGAAGCTTATCACCATTCACCACTACACAGACCATTGTCTCGCCAGTGGCCTTGCCTTCTCGGACGAGCACATGACGAATTAAGCCCTTACCTGTAGCCTCGTCATAGGCAGCTACCTTATTTTCATTCATGTAATCTATTACCGTATATACGATATCCATACTCTTTTTAGAGCAGATTTTGCAATCAGATGATGGAACAATCCTATGGCTTCTGGCACCATAAAATCCCGCAATCAGATTGCCATCTTTATCTGTCCCAATTGGAACCTGTGCCTTATTACGATAGCGAAATGGGTCTATCATTCCAAGGATTGGCTCACGAACCGAATCAACAAACGCTCTGTCATAACCGCCAATCTTTACCAGATTATTCGCAACAATATTGTCCTTGATCTCCAGCTGCTTAGCATAGTCTACCTGCATAATCTGACAACCGCCACACTGCTTTGCATTAGGGCAGGCTGGCTCCACACGGAATTTGCTTGGTTCAATAACTTCCTTCAGAGCAGCGAAGCAATATGTCTTTTTCACCTTTGTGATAATAACATCACAAACATCTCCAACAACTGCATCTTTGACAAAAATGGTCACACCATCAGTGTGACCAATTCCTGCGCCCTCAAGGGACATATCTTCGATTGTAAGTCTTACAATATCATTTTTATTCATTAATTCTTTCCTGTTCTACGGATGTTTGAATCAAGCAGACGATTAAAGCCCTGCCAGGTCAAATTGTTCTCGTCAACATTCTCAAGAGCCTCATAGATTGTCTCAAGCTTTGCATCGATATTGTCCGCAAATGAAAGGGCAATTGCCTCTGCAATAGCTGGCTTCTTTGGTGAGCCAAACTCAAGCTCGCCGTGATGAGAAAGGATACAGTGAATAAGCTCCTTGCGCTTCACCTCTGGGAAGCCTGGAATCTCGTCAATTGATCTGTCCAGCATATTTGCGCCAACATAGATATGACCGAGAAGCTGTCCCTCGTCAGTGTAGTCATTTCTAGGGAACTCTGAAAGCTCTCTAACCTTTCCAAGATCGTGGAAAATTGCAGCTGTAATAAGTAAATCCCTGTCAAGGAAAGGGTACTGCTTGCTGAAGAAATCACAGTTGGTAGCAACCGAAAGTGTGTGCTCCAATAGTCCACCAGTGAAGCCATGATGAACTGACTTCGCTGCAGAATGAGATTTAAACTGCTTGATGAACTCCTTGTCCTCAACAAAATATTTATTAAGTAAAGTCTTGAAATATGGAGTCTTTACTGAATTGATGAGCTTCATCAAATCGCTCCACATAACGCCAATTTCCTTCTTGCTGGCTGGAATATAATCTGAAATATCGTACTCTCCATTGTTTGCCTTGCGAAGTCTCTTGATGTTGAACTGTAATGCACCGTTCCAGCTTGTGATATCACCAGTAACAGTGATGAAATCAAGCTCGTCGTAGTCGCTGATTCCCTCTGAATCAACATCCCAAATCTTTGCCTCAATTGTACCGCTCTTATCGCAAAGTGTAAGTGACTCAAAAGCCTTTCCAGTCTTTGAAATGCCCTGGGTCTTCTTCTTGCAAAGGTATGTTTCTGTACCCCTGTCTCCCTCTTTGAGGGTGTTAATGTATTTCATTTAATTCTCCATTTCTAAGCCCGATAAACAGGCGCGCGGTAGTCCCGCAAAATCTTATTTAATTATAAGGGATGGTGGAAGGATAATCAACGGGAAGGGGATGGTCGAAAATATAAATTTTTATGTCGATTTTTAGTCGTTTTCCGACTATTCTTGTGGTAGGATGCTACTTAAGGATGCCAATAGCAGACAAGCTCTTGGTGTTGCAAAAGGAGCCAATCTCGCTCCGGTGCAATACCAAGGCTTGTAAGCGTAACTGGCACAGTGAGGTGAATCATGAAAAATATATTATTTCCACAATTGAATGGTATTCTACATGGCGGAGACTACAACCCAGAGCAATGGTTGGACCGCCCTGATATTTTAGAAAAAGATATAGAACTTATGAAGGAAGCAGAAATCAACACCGTTACTATGGGTGTTTTTTCCTGGTCCGTACACGAGCCTACAGAGGGCAATATTAACTTCGACTGGCTGGCTGATATCATGGACCGTCTATACGATAATGGCATCTATACTGTACTCGCCACTCCTACAGGTGCTCGTCCAGCATGGCTTGACGCCAAGTATCCTTCTGCCATGCGCTGCGATGAAATGGGTGTAAGAAATCACCACGGTGTGCGACATAATCATTGTATGCAGTCACCTGAATATCGTGAAAAAGTTCGCATCATGGATAAAGCCCTCGCTCAGAGATTTTCCGGTCATCCAGGGCTATTGATGTGGCACATTTCAAACGAGCTGGGTGGCTACTGCTACTGTGATACCTGCCGTCAGAAATTTCAGGAGTGGCTTGCGGACCGCTACGACCACGACATCGAGAAGCTGAACAAAGCTTGGTGGACCACCTTTTGGTCACACAAATTCAATAGCTTTGATCAGATTGACCCTCCTTATGCGAATGGCGAGAACTGTGTGCTTGGTCTCAACCTTGACTGGAAGAGATTTTCAACCTGGTCTGCCACAGATTTTATGCGTTTTGAAATCGATACTCTTCACGCTGCAGGCGCAAAAGAACCTACCACAACAAACTACATGGAGATGTTCTACGATTATGACTACCATTACATGAGTCAGTTTATCGATGTTATCAGTTGGGATAATTATCCTGAAATGCATAACAACAGGCAGTCAGACAGCATGCATCTTTTAGAACGAAGCTTCAATCATGCTCTCTTCAGAAGCCTTAAACCGGACCAGCCATTTATGATGATGGAATCAGCTCCCGGAGTTGTAAACTGGCGACCTTACAATAAATATCGTCGCCCTGGTATGCACAAGCTTATCTCGATGCAGGCTTTAGCAACAGGTTCGGATACAGTACAGTACTTCCAAATAAGGAAGAGCCGCGGTTCTTCTGAGCAGTGGCACGGCGCAGTCATCGACCACATTGGAACAAATGATACCCGCATCTTTAAAGAGGTTGCGAGCCTTGGTGCTGACTTGAAAAAAATAAGTGAAATTACCGGCTCCCTTTCCGATAACAAGGTTGCTATCCTCTTTGACTGGGACAATCGCTGGGCAATTGATGATGCATGGGCACTTTCAAACGAGACCAAGAACTTTGACAAAACCTGTATGGAAATCTACAACGAATTTATGAGTCTTGGTGTGGAACCAGACATTGTTTCTTCTGATGGAGACTGGAGCCGATATAAAATCATCTGCGCCCCAATGCTCTACGTTCTTCATGATGGAATAGGTCAGAAGATATCAGACTTTGTTAATCATAGCGGTCAGTTTATGGCTACCTATTTCACTGGCTATGTAAACAAGGACTTGTTGGCTAATCTTGGAGGTTTTCCAGGAGACGGTCTGGACAAGGTCTTTGGCCTTCGCTCTGAGGAAATTGATACTCTTTATCCAGAGGACAAGGTGACAATCAGCATTCATGATAAAGCTAGTCGCAGCGCTCATTCAGTGTCTGTTCACGATTATCAGGAAATGCTACGTGATGTTACAGCGGAAGTTCTGGCAAGATACGAAAATGATTATCTTGAGGGCACTCCTGCAATTACCCGAAACACCTTTGGAAATGGTAATGCATACTATGTTGCATGTCGCACTGACCAGCACGACTTGGAATTTCTTTACAGGGAAATGCTTGAAAATGCGAATATCGCATATACGAATCTACCACAGGGCGTTGAAAAACACAGCCGTTTTTCAGATGATGTAAGATATGACTTTTATCTGAATGGTAGCGAGGATAGTAAAACAATCACAAATATTTATGGCATTGATATTCTCACTGGAGAAGAAATCGATGGGACACTTCCCCTTAACAAATATCAAGGTCCCAATAATAAAAAGGGGCTGTGAAATAATCAGCTCATGAAAAAAAGAGAAGTAATAGCTGGAAACAGCCGATTACTTCTCTTTTTTCATGGTAAAATATTACCATGATCAATCAAACCAATTCTTATAATACTCTAAATCAGGGCGTTTTACCATTTTTTATTTCAGATTGCTTGGATATCTGTGATCCGGTTTTTACTTTTGACGAACTCGTGGGAGGTATGAATCTTGAGAAGTATCTGAAAAATGTGCCAGAGCATAAGCTTGGCAGAATCAGATATAATCCAGTCAAAATGTTGAAAACCGTACTATTCGGTTTTATGAGTGAAGGATATATTTCACTAAGAGGACTTCAAGAAAACTGTAGGGTTAACATTCGATTTATGTATCTTATGGACAGGGAAACTCCTTCTTACAGAACCTTCAGCTATTTCATAAACGATGTGTTAAAGGATTCAATAGAGGATATTTTCAATGATATTAATCAGGAAATATTCAGCAGGCATAAAGTTGACCTGAATCATCTTTATATTGATGGTTCGAAGTTTGAAGCTAATGCTAACAAATATACTTGGGTATGGAAGAAGGCCACGGAAAAATCCCGTTACCGTCTTTTTGAAAAGATTACTAAATTACTGCAAGAAATCAACAGCGATCTTCAGTGGAGCGGAATCAAGATTGAGACTAATACAGAGTACATGCCTGAATATATGCGCCAGATAACAGAACGGTTTTCTGAGATATGGAAGCTTGATACTTCAACTTTTGTTTCAGGAAAAGGACATAGGAAAACCGTCCAGCAGAGACAGTACGAAAAGCTTGTAGAGTACACAACAAAGCTCAATGAATATGTCACAAAAATCAGCATCTGTGGAGAAAACAGGAACAGCTATTCAAAGACAGATCCTTCCGCTACATTCATGAGAATAAAGACCGACTACATGGGAAACGACCAGCTTCTTCCCGCATACAACGTTCAGATTGGTGTAGCTGATGAATACATAGCAGTGTTGATGTTAATCAATACAGATCTGACATGGACTGCTTCATACCGTTGATGAATAAGTATTATGAAACATATGGCTTTTATCCAAAATATCCTGTGGCTGATGCTGGATATGGCTCGTTCAATAATTATATCTTTTGCGAGCAAAAAGGCATGAAAAAGTACATGAAGTTCACAATGTTTAAAAAGGAGACGACCGATAAGAAATATCACAACGATCCATTCAGAGCTGTTAATTTTGAGATCGGTGATGATGGGAAAATGCGTTGTCCTAATGGGAGGAGCTTCAACTTTCTATACAGGCAGCATGTAAAAGGAAACCAGTATGGCCGGCAAGAAGAAGTCTATCAGTGTGAAGACTGCAGTGGTTGTCCCTATGCATCGAAGTGTAAGAAAACAGATAAAAACAAAACCGTAAGAATAAACGAAGAACTGACCGCTATGCATCAGGAGGTTATAAATAATCTTGAAAGCATCCAGGGAGCACTCCTTAGAATGAACAGATCCATTCAAGCGGAAGGTACTTTCGGAATCATAAAAAATGATCGTTGGTATAAAAGAATAGTCCGAAAAGGAATAGAATCCGTAAAACTTGAGGTTCTTTTGGTTTCAATAGGTCATAACTTATATAAATATCACAATAAAAAGATGCGTCTCCAAGAAGCTGCCTAATCAAAAAAGTTTGTAGTTTTTTGGGGAAAGGGGCATTATACTCTATTTTTGCCAGAAACAGCATACCTCACAAAAAATGATATAAAAAGGGAGCTGGAAAAAATGATTATCTCATTTTTTCACAGCCCCTTTTTATCTTATTTATATGAAAACTTAGTGTTATTTAGTTCTTCCAATGCTTTCCGTTTACTGTAACATTTCCAAGGTCACAATCCACATCAAACTTTACATCATCTGTGCTCTTCTTTGTAGTGATATCAATATTGCCCATGTCACAATCAGCTTCTACTGAATTGAAGTCGCCCTCAAGATAAACATCACCCATATCGGCATCAGCCTTAACATAATCACTTACGCAACCCTCAAGTCTAATTTCTCCAAGATTAGCTACAAGAGAAATCTTTTCAGCTGTAACATCATTAAGTCTCACGCTGCCACAATCAGCATCTGCGATAAGCTTCTTGCTGTTAATGTTGCTGATTCTGAGTTCGCCTAAATCCAGGTCTGCATCTAGTAGCTTTAATTCAACATTGCTTGGAACATATACTGTCAAATGGTAATTATCGTCATCATGGTTGCTGTTTATTTTATTAACCTTCTGAGTTATCTCAAGCTTGTCGCCATTACGGTTAACCTTTGGTGCATACGCCTCTGGATATGTGTATTCAACCTTGAATTCTTCACCTTCTAAAATCTTTACAGCACCTGCATCCATACTAAGCTCTATTGTATCAATGCCACTCTTTCCGTATGTGAACTCCTCTGTAACTGTTTTTGTGCTCTTGAATATGTTCAGGCCAAACCAGCCACCTACATTTATCCAAATGCCAACCACGATTGCTGCCAAAGTCACAATCCAAAGTATTAATAAATATACCTTCTTGCTCATTAGTCTTCCTCCTTCTCAAATACAGTTACCAAAATCTTTCTAAGAATCCATGCGATAATCCAAATTACCCATGAACTAGGCCAGTTAAAGGTAAGGAAGCTATAGATTAAATAAATGCATGTAACTGTAGGCCAATATACTTCCATAATTACTTCTGCTGTCTTGCTAGTGTACTCGATATCGTCCTTATCCCTGCCATACTTTCCACTGATTGTCTCTCTGTCATTAATCTTTAAAACAGTTTCAAAGCCGCCGCTAATAACACCACTATAAACAAAGAGGAATACTCCAATTGCTACGAAAATAAACATTCCTGCAGGTGCAAAGGCTGATTCGTCAAATAGTATGCATGGAATAATACTTATAACGCAAAGCACACATCCAATTGTTAATGAAACTGCTCTGAATGATTTGAATGCTGAACGCATGCCACGGGTCATATCTGCTGTAGCCAAATCAATCTTGCAGGCTTCCTTCTCTATATATCTCCATTCACCACCGATGACACCGCTGTATACAAAAAGTCCAACTGCTGTTCCAATAAAGATAAACATTAGCGCTGGGCCCAGTGAATCAGCTCTGCTTCCGCTATTAATAACATCTGCAAGCATTGGTGGCACAAGACTAGTGATACAAAGGAAAACGCCTATTGCAATTAAAAGTGCTCTTTTCTTCTGTGTCTCAATGTAGTCTCTAATCTCATCCATAGTTACGAAGCGTCTTGGCTGCTCATGCTCACGCTCATGAACCTCCTCAACCTCTTTTGTGAGGCCAAGGTCCTCTGCCAATTCATCAAGATTTCCAAATTCAGCAATGACTGTTCCCACTGCCTCGTTCTCGCTGATACCATCAGCTATCATCTCGTTATACTTATCTTCCATCATTTGAAGCAGCTCAGCCTTTGCCTTTCTGACTTCTGGTGTATTTGCCATGCTGGCAAACATTGCTTCAAGATAACTCTTTATTGTTTCCATATTTTTCTCCTCTAAAAACCCTATTGTTCAATAAATCGTTCAATTACATCTTTGGTGAGTTCCCATTCCTCACATTTGGTCCGGTAAAAATCCTTTCCGACATCTGTCACTCGGTAATAGGTTCTCTTTTTTCCATTGCCCTCTGGATCCGGGTCTGCCACAAATGATTCTATGTATCCGTTCTTTTCCATTCTGTTGAATGCTGAGTAAAGAGTTGTTTCTTTGATTATGTATTTCTCATCGGAAATTTGCTTAATCTGTTTTGAAATTTCATAACCATAGGATGGCTCTTTTATCAGGATGCTAAGAATCATGGTGTCGTTGTAGCCGCGGATAACATCGCTACTGATTTCTACCATATTCATCCTCCTTTATCTGTACGGGAAGACGCAGCATCTATGATTGCCTGCGGCAATGGCTGCGTCGTGGGAGTACTACGACTATCGTAATACTACGACAGTCGTAATACTCCATGTGTTGAAGTAAATATACTACGACAGGCAAAGTATGTCAACACCATTTTTAAAAATTTTCTGAAAACATAAAAATTCGTCAAAAAAGAGCCACAGATTGGCCCCGTTCCAATCTGTGACTCTTAAATCTAATATGCTATTTTCTTAACTCTTATAACTCCTCGCCGTTGCTGGCAATAACATTCTTGTACCAGTCAAAGGATTTCTTCTTACGACGAGCAAGTGTACCTGTACCGTCGTCATACTTTTCAACATAGATAAATCCGTAACGCTTTGCCATCTCGCCTGTTGAAGCGCTGACAAGATCGATGCAGCCCCATGGTGTGTAACCCATAAGGTCAACGCCATCCTTTACAGCCTCGCGCATCTCAGCAATGTGCTTTCTAAGGTAATCAATTCTGTAATCATCATTGATTGAACCATCAGCCTCGATTTCGTCGCGTGCTCCAAGACCATTCTCAACAACCATAAGTGGAATACGATATCTGTCATAGATTTCATTGAGAACATATCTAAGACCCTGTGGGTCAATCTGCCATCCCCAGTCAGATGACTCCAGGTATGGATTCTTTCCGCCGAGAATGAGGTTGCCCTCACCTTCGTTAGCTGCTGGATTAGCACTAATTGTATTTGACATGTAGTAGCTGAAGGTATAGAAATCAACAGTTCCCTGCTTAAGGATTTCCTCATCGCCTGGCTCCATCTTGATAGTGACACCAAGTCTGTCCCAAATACTCTTAGAGTATGCTGGATACTCTCCACGTACCTGCACATCTGAACAATACCAGTTAACCTCGCGCATGTGCTCCTGATTTGCAATGATATCTGCAGGATTGCAGGTTGCAGCGTAAGATGTTACGAAACAAATCATATTTCCAATTTTGTACTCTGGATAGTTGTCATGAGCATACTTTACAGCAAGTGCTGATGCTACAAACTGATGATGAAGAGCCTGGAATCGCTCCTGTGGCTTGTTTGGAACCTCTGTTACAGGTCCTGTATAGCCCTTTACTGTTCCTGTAGATAAAACAGCACCCATTGGCATTGTGCCGGCATTAATCTCGTTAAAAGTAAGCCAGTACTTAACCTTGCCCTGATATCTTGCAAAGATTGCCTTGCAGTAATTCATAAAATACTCGATGAGTTCACGGCCTTCCCAACCATTATATTTTTCTACAAGTGCATATGGCAATTCGTAATGAGAAATAGTAACAAGTGGCTCGATGCCATGCTTCTTGCAGCAATCGAACACCTTGTCATAGAATGCAAGACCTGCTTCATTTGGCTCAGACTCCATTCCTGTAGGGAAGATTCTTGTCCAGTTGATTGATGTACGGAATACCTTAAATCCCATCTCTGCGAAAAGTGCAATATCTTCCTCATAGTGATGATAGAAATCAATTGCCTCGTGTGAAGGATAAAGTGTATTTGGCTCAATAGTAGTTGTAATTCTCTTTGGAGTTGTATGACTACCATTTGTGCACATATCTGAAACAGATGCACCCTTACCATCTACGTTCCATGCTCCCTCAAACTGGTTTGCAGCAACTGCGCCTCCCCATAAGAAATCTTCTCTAAATGTTCCCATTATTATTGCCTCCATTTCATTGCATATATCTTAATAGTTTATGGGGCTCAATGAGCCCCATATGTTTTATCTTAAAGTAATGTGATTAAATCGTTTCCGTTAACTACCTTCTTAGCGTCTGTAGGAATGATGTCAGCATACTTATCAGAGTTTGTGATTACGACTGGAGTCTCTACTGAGTATCCCTGAGCCTTGATGTAATCGATATCGAACTCGAGAAGAAGATCTCCTCTCTTTACAGTATCACCCTGCTTTACCTTTGGTGTGAAGCCCTTGCCCTCGAGCTGAACTGTATCCATACCAACGTGGATAATAACCTCTGCACCGCTAGCTGTTGTGATTCCGATAGCATGACCTGTTGCGAAGAATGCAGATACAGTTCCGTCTGCTGGAGCGTATACCTTACCCTCTTCTGGAACGATTGCAACACCCTTACCCATTGCCTCTGAAGAGAATACCTTATCCTCTACTGCTGTTAAAGCCTTGATTTCGCCCTTGATTGGAGCAACAAGGATTTCACTATTTGATGAGCCTGTTGACTTAAGCTCTTTGTTTGCTGCTGGAGCTGAGTCCTTGTACATAATCATTGTAAGTGTGAATGATACTGCTACTGCAACAAGAATTGAGATGATTACCCAAATCATGCTGTAAAGGCTGTTTGTATTTGGATCAATGTAGCATGGAAGTCCGAATAAACCAAGACCACCCATTGTGTAAGACTTAACACCTGCTACTGCAGTGATGATACCACCTGCTGCACCACCGATACATGAGATAACGAATGGTGTCTTCTTTGGAAGTGTAATACCATAGATACATGGCTCAGTTACACCGAATAAACCTGAAATAAATGCTGGAACAGCGATGTCCTTAAGCTTCTGATCCTTTGTCTTAAGAATCATAGCAAGTACTACTGCTGACTGTGCGAATGATACACAGAAGTATGGTGAAAGGATAAAGTCATATCCAAGTGAACCATAGTTGATCATTGCAAGTGGAACGAGACCCCAATGTAAACCGAAGATTACAAGTACCTGCCACATAGCACCGATAAGTGCACCTGCGATAATTCCACCAACAACTGGGATGTTATATAATCCGCCGAAGATAAGTGTAAGTAAGTTACATACAACTGTTGCAACTGGACCAATTACAAGATATGTAAGTGGCATCATAATTCCAAGAACACAAAGTGGAACGATGAATGTCTTGACAACATCTGGAATATGCTTCTTGAAGAACTTCTCAAGCTTTGCTGCAATGTAAACAGCTAAAACAACTGGAACTACTGACTGTGTGTAACCAGAAGCTGGCATGATTACAGGAATTCCGAACCAGTCTGTCATGTAATCCATAGAGAATGATGTACCAGCGAATACTGTTCCAAGAACCTCAGCGCTCTTAAGAGCAACCATGTTTGGATATGTAAGACCTACACCAAGTGCCATACCAATAAATTCGCTACACTTGAACTTCTTAGCTGATGTGTAACCTAAGATGATTGGAAGGAAATAGAAGAAACCATCACCTACTGCGTTCCAAATCTCATAAGCACCGCTTGTTGTTACGTCAATGCCATAAACGCTGCTTGCAACGAATGACCAAACTGCAAGTAAACCTTTGATGATACCAGCTGCACATAATACAGAAAGAAGTGGCTGGAATACACCAGAAATAATATCGATAAGAGCAGCTCCTGCGCTCATCTTTTCCTTTGGACCGTCATCATCTACTGATGCTGCACCTGAAATACCAGCGTGCTCACAAACTACATCGTATACATCAGGTACGTGGTTACCAATTACTACCTGATACTGTCCACCAGACTGGATAACAGTAACAATACCGTCAGTGTTCTTTAAAATCTCTGTGTTTGCCTTGCTTTCATCCTTAAGCTTGAAGCGAAGACGTGTGATACAATGTGTAATACTCTTAATGTTGCTCTTACCACCAACATTCTGGATGATAATACGAGCTAAGCCATCATATTTGCTTGCCATTTTAATTAACCTCTCTTTGTTTTTCCCTATATTTTTATCTTTTTCAGACCCTGCGCACTGGTCTGTAAAAATTCCAATAAAAAAACCTGTGCACAAACATAGAGACATAGTTTGACTCTATGACTTGTGTACAGGTTTAGCCGACTCTATCGCCGTAACTATCCTATAGCTTTTTGTTTTTCTATAGTTTTTCTATCAGTAATTCGAGAAATATGCACTACTAAATAAAGCATTTCCTCATCTGTAATTTCATTATCTGGAAACTTGGATTCCATATAGCTCTTAATGCGGGTTGCGCATTTGTAAGCATCTGGAAATTTGTTTTTCATCATGCAAAACATTTCCACATTATCCTCTGGATAATACTCGCGCTTTTCAGCTCGCTGTAAGAAATATTTCAAATGAGTAACAAATCTTTCATATGACAGAGTGTTTTCATCAAGCTCTGAATTGAAAGTAAATTTTACAATGCTAACGATATCGCTAATCACCTCTGATGTTTCAAGAGTGTGATGCATGTTACCATCTAATTCCGCATTTACGATATGAAGTGCAAAAAAACCTGCCTCATCATCTGGAAGAGTCGCTCCAAGCTTTTCCTTGATAATCGAAAGAGCATGGCAGCCTATGCTATACTCAGCCTTATAGAAATTCTTGATTTCCCAAAGAAGCTTATTTCGTAAATACGTACCATTTTGGGCTCGCTCTATTGCGTATCCAAGATGATCTGTCAAAGTGATGTATATATTATTGCAAAGACGCTTATTTAAAATCTCCTCTGCGTACTTGATGATTTCGTCTGCCACCTGAATCTGTTCATATGGCATTTCTGAAACCAACTGCTTAAACTGTTCACTAGGCTTTTCCATGACGAAGGTTTTTTCTATTTTACTTTCGTCAATCTGATCACCACATTTTTTCTGGAAACAAAGACCGCATCCCGTATAAACTATTTCGTTCCCCTTGTCATCTGTGACCAAGGCTGCATTATTATTTAATATCTTTTTTATTTTCATTCCCTAATGATTCTTTTCTAAAAAATTCTCGTAAAATAAAAAACGACCAAATCGCTCCCATACAATAATAACATAACCATGCATGATGGTTAAAGGGCGATTCAGTCTTGCCTGCCTTACAGTAACAATCCGAACTTGTTTGTTTATGTGTATACTTTACAAGTAAATCTTAACTTTGTAAACCCCATTAAGTAATGTTTTACGTTTTGTCAAAAACCCAGTTTCACAATTTGTTCACATCTGACAAAAAAGTGGCTATCTGGACCTTTCCCAGATAGCCACTGAATTTTCAATAATAAAGTCTCCGCTTAAGCTGTCTCTACAGCAACCACTCTAAGTTCATTGCTAGATACAAACTCTGTCTTAATGCCCTCACGATTGAGCTCGAAAGCCTTTCTGAATACCTCATCAAGTGTTGCACAGCTAATGATTTCCCCGATTGTCATGTTATTTTTCCTCCTAAAAAATTCTTACTGACTATTCTATCGGTCAGCATTTTGTTTTCTTTAACTTTTTTCTGAAGAAATAATAACATTCAATTAATCACACAAGTGTCACACTACAAAAACAGCCAAACTGTTACAGTAACAAGCCTTAGTGTTTCTTTCTTCAGCTAAATGCTTCATCCAGAAACCTAAGAGCTTGTCACTTACAGCTCGGCTTATTTCTACTTGAAAGTTACTATCGTTACGCCGGCATCGCCTTCTCCGAATTCGCCCAGGTGGAATTCAGCTACATTCTTACACTTGCGAAGATACTGCTGCACACCTGCACGAAGTGCTCCAGTTCCCTTACCATGAACTACTCTTACAGATGTGAGATGACTGATGTATGCGTCATCCAAATATTTTTCGAGCTTTGCAATACCCTCATCTACTGTACAGCCTAAAAGATTTATCTCTGGGGAAATTGATGCAGCCTTATTGAAACCACCGTAAGTCATATTCTTGACTCTTGTGCCCTTCTTAGGTACAAACTTATCCTCTTCTTCAATAAGCACAAGATCTTTAATATTTACAGTTGACTTCATAATACCCATCTGAACAGTCAAATCGCCCTTTGAATTTGGCACAGTACATACATTTCCTGTCAAATTCATTGAAAGCACCTTTACTCTGTCGCCAACATGAAGGTTTGTTGGAACATTGTGGTTCTCCTGAACCTCCTGCTTTTCCTTAGACTTACTCTTAGCCTTGTTTACACCTTTACCAAGAGCAGCACGCTTTGCCTCCATAGCGGAAATATTTCCGCCGCCCTTGCCAAATTTATTGAAGTCTCGAATAGCCTCATCTGCAATATCCTTAGCTTCCTGAAGGATTGCTGCTGCGTCCTCATGGGCCTGTCGGATAAGCTCCTCGCGCTGTGATTTAATCTTTTCTTCTTTAGCAGTTGCGTTTGCAAGCTTTGCCTCTGCCTCTTTAAGTGCTGCTGCTGCCTCAGCTGCATCCTCCTCAACCTGATGGCGTTTCTGCTCCAAATCTACCATCAAATCCTCAAAAGATTTATCATCCTCTGAAAGACGTCCCTGGGCATCCTCAATAAGGTCCGCTGGAATTCCAAGCTTGGATGAGATAGCAAAGGCATTGGACTTTCCTGGCACGCCAATTATCAGGCGATATGTTGGGCTAAGTGTCTCCAACGAAAACTCACATGAGGCATTCTCTACTCCCTCTGTGGAAAGGGCATACACCTTTAGCTCACTATAGTGAGTAGTAGCCATTGTACGCACATCAAGTGTGTGCAATCTGTCAAGGATTGACTGAGCAAGCGCCGCACCTTCCTTAGGGTCAGTTCCAGCACAAAGCTCATCTATAAGGATTAAGAACTGTGGCACCTTGTCAGGTGTAGCTGTTCCGTGGATAACCTTCGAATGAACAAAATCTTTTTTATTCTTTGCTATCAGTTCCTCTGTCTCATGTGAATAACTTCCACCGTTAATAGCCTCTAAAATGTGGACAATATTCACCATATGAGATGAGAATGTGGACAGCGACTGTTCGATTGACTGCTCGTCACCAATATCTGCATAAATATCATCAAATACAGCAATTTGGCTTCTATCCTTTGCAGGAATGTGAAGACCAGCCTGTGCCATAAGTGTAAGTAGACCACAGGTCTTAAGTGACACAGTCTTACCACCAGTGTTAGGACCTGTTACAAGCAAGAGATTGTAGTCCTCACCCAGCTTAATATCCGTAGCAACTACCTTCTTAGGATCAAGCAATGGATGACGTGCACCACGAAGATTTACAATACCATCCTCATTAAACTCAGGGCTGCTTGCGTTGAGCTCGATGGCATAACGTCCCTTTGCAAGTATAAAATCAATCTCTGTGAGTAATTCGTAATTACGAATTATCCCCTCTGAAACCTCAGCGATTCTGTTGGAAAGATTTGCAAGTATTCTTTCGATCTCATCCTGCTCACGAACCTGAAGCTCACGCATCTCGTTGTTCAAATCAACTGCCTGCATAGGCTCGATGAAAAAAGTGCTTCCAGTTGATGACTGGTCATGAACCATTCCAGGAACGCGTGATTTGTAATCAGAACGAACTGGAAGACAATATCTTCCCTGACGCATTGTCACGACTGGCTCCTGTAGATAGCCTCTTGTTGTACTGTTATTTAAAAGAGAGTTCATTACGCTCTTTATTTTTTCATTTGTGCGCTGCATTCCTCGACGAATTTCAAAAAGAGCTGTGCTGGCATCGTCAGCAATGGTCTCCTCATCAATAATGCATCGTCTAATCTCGTTAAGTAGTGCCACCTCTGGAGAAAGGCCGTTGAAATAGAAGCTAAGCGCATCCTCATCTTCCATCTGGCTGCCGTACTTTGCAACGCGCTTTGTAACCTCTAACACTGAAGCCACAGCAAGAATCTCATCTATTCCAAGTGATGAGCCCAGTTCCAATCTTGCAAGTGATGGGCGTAAATCAGTAGTTCCACTGGCGCTTACATCTGAAAACTTCACAAGACGATTGAAAGCACAGGCTGTTTCCTGCTGCATTATCTTAATCTCTTCAATATCATTTATTGGGAGTAGCTGCTGGCATCTGAGCTTACCTGATTCGCAGGTAGCCTTCTCTGCCAATCTAGCCACTATTTTGTCATACTCAAGTGTCTTTAAAACTTTAAGATTCATTTCTAGTCCTCAAATTTGTACTTTATTATGTCTATACTCAACTCCTGCATTTTACCTAAATAATTACTTAGACTCAAGAGCCTGCTGTTCATTTTTAATTTCCCAGTGAATTAGAAATGTCAGTGCTGCTCGCAGTAAGATAATAGCCCCAAGAATACCAAGCTCCGACCATTCTCTGACAACAACAGTTCTAAGGACCTCTCCTCCAAGCTTAAACTCAAGTGCTATGGCAATACCTTGGGCAAGCTCTAGTCTTATAGAGTTTTCTTTCTTTATCCAAAGAATGAAACTCTTTACTGCTGTATATACTAGAACACAGATACCAAATGACTCCAGTAAAAGTGTAGCCAGCCCAACCACATAATAAAGTATGTTCTCAGCATTCTGATATAAAGCTTCCATGTGACATTTCTCTCCCTTCTAAAAATCCCCCATCGGGACAAAAGCCTAATGGGGGACACAGAATTCAGTAGCACTATTAACTTAGATTTCTCTATTTTTTATTTCAATGTAGGATTTAACAACCTCGATGAGACGATCATAATCCATAACGCCAGTGTCAAGGCAGAAGTCGTAGTTGCGAGCATCGTTCCAATCCTTGCCTGTGTAATACTTATAGTAGTCAGCACGGTGCTTGTCGATATCATGCATACGCTTGATAAGTTCCTCATCTGTTCCGCTAACCTGACGGCGAAGACGCTTTAAACAATCCTCTTCTGACGCATAGAAGAAAAGCGAAAGCACATATGCTCTATCCCTAAGAATAAAGTCCGCGCATCTACCAACGATAATACAGCTTTGAGTATTGGCAATTCGTTTGATTACATCAGCCTGAAGTTCAAAAAGATTATCATCTGAAGTAAATGCCGCATACTCTGGGCTCAAAGGTAATCCCTTGTAATGAGCTTTTGCAGACATAAAAATCTTTCGCACATGTTCGTCTACTTCGCCAAACATCTCCTCGTTAATTCCACTTTGATCTGATGCCATTCTCAAGATCTCTCGGTCGTATACAGGAATCCCCAATTCCTTGCCGAGCTTCTTTGCAAGAGTCAAGCCTCCTGAACCATAGCTTCTTGCAATGCTGATAACCAGCTTTTTCTCATCCCCCATGAAGTAACCTCCCTTAATATAATACGCCAGTCACGCTTACAAGCCTTGGTATTGCCCCGTCGCGAGATTGGCTCCTTTGGCAACACCAAGAGCTTGTCTGCTACTGGCTCATATAACTAAAATTTCCAAATCTTGTAAGAAATGCTTACTCTCCTAAATATGCTTTTTTTATTGAATCATCGTTCATTAACTCAGCGGCATTTCCTTCAAGCACGATGTTGCCTGTCTCGAGGACGTAGGCGCGGTCGGCGATGGCGAGAGCTTTTTTTGCATTCTGTTCTACAAGAAGAACTGTTGTGCCGGCTTTGGAAATTGACTGGATGATATTGAAGATTTCCTCTACGTAAATAGGCGAAAGTCCCATTGAAGGCTCATCCATAAGAATAATGCGTGGCTGACTCATAAGTGCACGTCCCATGGCAAGCATCTGCTGCTCACCACCTGAAAGAGTTCCAGCCAGCTGATTCTGACGTTCCTTCAAACGAGGAAAGCTTTCGTAAATACGCTCAAACGCATCCGCAATTTCCTTCTTGTTACTTCTAGTATATGCTCCCATTTTCAAGTTTTCAAGTACTGTTAATCCAGCAAAAACTCGGCGTCCCTCTGGAACGTGAGCCATGCCCATAGAAACAATCTTATGCCCCGGAATCTTTGTAATATCAACTCCTTCAAGCAGCACCTGCCCAGAGGTTGGTTGAAGCATACCAGAGATGGTCTGTAAGGTAGTGGTTTTGCCTGCACCATTAGCACCGATAAGTGCAATAACCTCACCTTCGTTTACCTCAAATGAAATTCCTTTCAGTGCCTGGATAACTCCATAATTTACAACTAAATTTTCTACTTTTAACATAAAACCTCTAATCCGCATTTCTCACGCCCACAATCCTTAGATGCTCTTCCGATGACTACATGTCATTCTCCAGAGCACTAAGAGATTGTATGCTAGAAATGCTCATTTATTCTCCTAAATAAGCTTTAATAACCTCTGGATTATTAAGCACATCTGATGTACGCCCCTGCGAGAGCACGCGACCAAAATTAAGTACTGTGAGCTTTTCACAAATTCCTGATACCAACTTCATATCATGCTCGATAAGAAGTATTGTCACCCCAAATTCCTTTCGGATAAGTGCAATAGTATTCATAAGATCTCGGGTCTCATTTGGATTCATACCTGCCGCAGGCTCATCCAAAAGTAAAAGCTTTGGATTTGTGGCCAATGCTCTTGCAATCTCAAGCTCACGCTGTTTTCCATATGGAAGGTTAGAAGCCAAAATATCTGCTGAAGAGTCAAGTCCAAAAACTGAAAGAATCTCTAATGCCTTCTTATCCATTTCTTTTTCAGTTGCAAAATACTTTGGCAATCTGAAAATGCCTGTGGCTGTACCATATTCAAAGGTGTTATGCAGTCCGATTTTTACATTATCAAGTACGCTCTGATCTCCAAAAAGACGAATATTTTGGAAGGTTCTGGCAACACCAGCCTTATTAATATCTGCGGTCTTCTTTCCTGTTACATCCTTGCCATCAAGGAAAATCTTGCCGTCTGTTGGCTTGTAAATTCCTGTAAGCATATTGAAAACTGTAGTCTTTCCAGCGCCGTTTGGTCCAATAAGACCATATAGCTCACCTTTCTCGATAGAAAGATTAAATTCATCAACCGCCCTTAGACCGCCGAAGGAAATGCCAAGATTAGTAACTTCAAGTAAAGCCATTTATCGCACCTCCTTCTTTTTGAATTTGCTCATGATTGCCGCCGTTGTGAGACCATGATCATCTCTCCACTTAAGGATAGCTGGGGCCCAGTTGAACAACATAAGCACAATAAGCACGATTGAGTAGATCAGCATTCTGTAGGTTGAAAGTCCTCGAAGCAGTTCTGGAAGCATTGTAAGCACCACTGCTGCAATAACTGAACCGGAGAAGTTTCCGATTCCACCTAAAACTACATATACCAGAATCATGATTGACATGTTGTAGCCAAAATTATTTGTTGTGGCTGTAAGAGAATTGATATTGTGAGCATAAAGCACACCGCCAATTCCTGCGATTGCTGCGGAAATTGTAAATGCCACAAGCTTATACTTTTTCACAGGAAGTCCAACTGTCTCTGCGGCAATCTGATTATCACGAATTGCCATGACAGCTCGGCCTGTTCTTGAATGAACGAAATTATGAACCACCACAAGTGCCAAAATCAAAAGTAAAACCGCAATTGTAAATGTAGACTGGCGTGGAGTTCCAGTAATTCCCTGAGGGCCATTTATGATCATTGTTCCATCAAGATTCATCCCCAGTGACAGCTGATCCTTAATTGAAAAATGAAGTCCCTTGGAATCCATTCCAACATACATTACATTAATAACATTTTTAATAATCTCGCCAAAGGCAAGTGTTACAATTGCAAGATAATCGCCTGAGAGACGAAGTACTGGAATCGCAATAAGGAATCCAAACAATGCTGCCATGGCTGTTCCAAATAAAAGTGCAATGATAAATCTAGGAACATCAGGAATTGTGTTTTGGAAAACTCGTGAGAAAAAAGCAGATGTAAATGCTCCCACGCACATAAATCCCGCATGCCCAAGGGAAAGCTCTCCCAGATATCCTACGCAAAGATTAAGCCCTACTGCCACAAGCGAATAAGCACAAACTGGAACTAACAAGCCCTTCATGAGTGAGCTTAGGTTTCCAGTGCCATCCATAATCGTCATTACTAAATAGAGAACAACAATCACACCGATTGAACCTAGCAGCTTCTGTGTAGATTTGTTTAAATTCTTGTATAATTTCATACCTGCCACCTACACTTTCTCTTTGATTTGCTTGCCTAAAATTCCAGTAGGCTTAACTAAAAGTACAATTATTAATACCGCAAATACGATAGCATCTGCCAACTGGCTTGAGATGTATGCCTTCGCCAAAATCTCTATAATACCAAGCAAAAGTCCACCAACAAGTGCTCCTGGTATTGAACCAATACCGCCAAATACCGCTGCTGTAAAGGCCTTGATACCCGGCATAGAACCTGTATAAGGTGTAAGGCTAGGGTATGATGAACAAAGGAGCGCACCAGCAATTGCTGCAAGTCCTGAACCAATAGCAAAGGTGAGAGAAATTGTTGCATTCACATTGATACCCATGAGAATGGCTGCATCTCTGTCTTCTGAAACAGCACGCATTGCCTGTCCTGGCTTTGTATTCTTTACAAACCACATAAGGGCAATCATTATCACGATACATGTGATTATGGTAACAATTGCATTACCTGTGATTTTTAAGGCGCCACCTGCCAGTGAAAGTCCCTGCCACTTGATTACAGAAGTGAAGCTTACAGGATTTGAGCCAAAAATCATAAGAGCCATATTCTGCAGGAAGTAGCTGACACCAATGGCGGTAATCAGTACAGCCAGATTGGTTGCCTTTCTAAGTGGCTTATATGCTATTTTTTCTATAATCATTCCAAGTGCAGTACAGCACACAATAGAAATAACAATAGAAACTACAGCAGGCATACCTGTATTTGACATACACATAAAGCAAAGGTACGCCCCAATCATGATTACATCGCCGTGGGCGAAGTTCAACATCTTGGCTATGCCATAAACCATCGTATAGCCAAGTGCGATTAAGGCATATACACTTCCCAGGCTGAGCCCGTTAATTAAATAGGTTAAAAATCCCATAAGAATTACTCTCTTTCCCAAAATAATCTAAAAAAGTTGGTTACGGCTACAAGCCTTAGAGTCTCTTACTTCGGCTACATGCCTCATTCAGAGACCTAAGAGCTTGATGCCTACCAACTTTTATCCATAGTCTAAGAACGAATTCTTAGTCTGCTGATACGTATGCACCGTCTTTAATAATTACAGCCTTAGGTGCCTTTGATACCTCACCCTTATCGTTCCATGTCATACTCTCACCTGTGAGTCCATCATAATTTACATTCTGAATTCCACTGATAAGTGCATCGCAAATCTCTTCTGTAGAAGCTTCTGGTGTAAGTCCTGATGCCTCAAGCGCTTCCTTTAAAATGTAAATACCATCATATGCATCAGCTGCAAACTGGTTAGGTGTTCCACCGAACTTCTCCTCATAAGCCTTTACAAACTTCTGTGTAGCCTCATCCTCTGCATCTGCTGCGAATGGTGTAAGAAGATATACACCCTCAGCAAGCTTTACATCGAAGTTTTCCACACCGAGAAGTCCATCAAAACCATCTACACCAAACATTGTAGGAGCATATCCCATCTGATTAGCCTGTGTAAGTACGATTGAACCTTCTGTGTAGTAGAATGGAAGGAAAAGAAGGTCTGCCTCTGCATCCTTACATTTCTGAAGCTGTGTTGTAAAATCTGTCTTTGAATCTGCTGTGAAAGCCTCTGTTGCTACAATCTCAAGTCCCTTTGCCTGTGCTTCCTTAGCGAATGTCTGGTAAACACCAGATGAATATGGATCTGAGCTGTCGTAGATAATACCAACCTTTGTTCCAAGTCCATTATCTGCAATATAGTCTGCGGAAACAGCACCCTGATTTGGATCTGAGAAGCAAACCTGAAATACATTGTCATGTCCGTTTGTTACGTCTGTAGATGAAGCAGATGGTGTAAGTGTAAAAATTCTATCTGCATATGTCTCTGCTGCAACTGCCTGGCATGCACCAGATGTAACTGTTCCCTCAAGAATCTGCATTCCCCAATCCTTAAGAGTATTGTATGCGTTAACTGACTTCTGCTGGTCAGCCTCGTCGTCCTGGAAATTAAAAGAAATTTTATATCCGTTGATTCCACCTGCCTCGTTAACCTCGTCTACTGCAAGCTGAATCGCATTCATAACACCCTGTCCGTACTGAGCAGCACCACCTGTGATAGGTCCAATACCACCAATTCTCCAAGTGAGCTCTCCTGATGTATCAACTGATTCTCCACCACCTGTTGAACCACTGTCGCTTCCGCATCCTACGAATAAAGATGCTGTCATTGCTGCACAAAGTGCTAAACTTAAAGCCTTCTTCTTCATACATTTACCTCCATTTCGTTCATTGCGAAATCTTCCCGTTTCGCTTTAACACTTTACTTTATGAAACTACTTTGAAGATATAATAAATCTTGTTTAAACTATTTGCAAGAAAAACTTTCACGATTTAACTCAATAAAGTGTCCTTCTGGTAATTTTTCTTCATCAAGCACCAGTGGACCGAAGGCTGTGCGCTTTAATTCAAGCACTTCTCGTCCTACTTCAAAGAACATTCTCTTTACCTGATGAAACTTGCCCTCGTGAATAGTAATATAGCAAGTATTTCCACCTTCATACTGCACAGTAGCAGGTGCAGTAGGTTCTCCCTCGCCTATATGTACCCCAGCTTCAAGATCTGCGACATTTTCATTAGTTAATTCACCGTCAAGTGTTACAAAATAAGTTTTATCCACATGCTTCTTTGGCGAAAGCATATCATGAGCCAACTGACCATCGTTGGTGATCAACAGTAACCCCGTGGTATCCTTGTCCAAACGCCCCACAGGTGCCAGTCCACGTGGTGCATCAGGGCATTTGCTATAAAACACATCCATAATAGTACGCTCATGTGCATCCTCTGTTGCGGTGATAACTCCCTTAGGCTTGTTGATAACATAGTAAGAAAACTGTTTGTATGTGTATTCCTTCCCCTGATAAGTTATAACAACAGAGTTCTCATCTACCTTTTGCTCAGGCTTTGCTGCCCTTTCTCCGTCTACAAAAATAAGGCCCTTCTTAAGAAGAGCCTTAACTTCAGACCTTGTTCCGATATTTAATTCTACCAAAAGCTTGTCTAATCGCATCAATATTCAATTACCTCTTAGTATGAAATTACTTCATAGCCTGTCTCTGTAACAAGTACCTGATATTCCCACTGAGCTGATGGCTTGCCATCAAGTGTGGAAACCTCCCATCCATTGCTTGGGTCTGTCTTAATCTTCTGTGAACCCATATTGATCATTGGCTCAATTGTAAACATGAAGCCTGGGACCATAAGAAGCTCTGTGCCAGGAAGTGTATTGTAACCAACCCAAGGCTCCTCGTGGAACTCAAGCCCTACTCCATGACCACCAATCTCACGAACAACCTGATAGCCATTTTTGTGTGCGTGTTCGGCAATAGCAAATCCCACATCACCAAGGAAGCCCCAAGGCTTAACCTGCTCTAAGCCAAGGTCGCAGCATTCCTTTGTAACCTCAACCAGCTTTCTGGTCTCAGGGTCTACATCGCCTATCATAAACATTCTTGAGGAATCTGAATAATATCCATCAAGAATAGTTGAACAATCTACATTTACAATATCACCGCTCTTAAGGATAACATCCTCAGAAGGATAACCATGACAAACCTGATCGTTTACAGATGTGCAAACGCTGAATGGGAAGCCCTCGTAATTGAGAGGTGCTGGGATTCCTCCCATCTTAGTAGTTGTCTCGTATACAATTTTATCAATCTCTGCTGTGCTCATGCCCTCATGAATTGCCTCAGCAACTGCATCAAGGCAGGCCATGTTGATAACTGCAGATTTCTTAATCTTTTCCACCTGCTCAGGTGTCTTAATCATGTTGTGCTTTGGTACCTTGTGGCCCTTCGCTGCGAAGCTATCGATTTTTCTATCAAAAGCTTCATGACATTGCTTATACTTACGACCGCTGCCGCACCAGCAAGGGTCATTTCGATTTATCTTTTGCATTTCTTCGTAAACCTTTCTTCTCAGTTTTGCTCTTTTCCTTGTCCGCATCTGTTAATCCATTGATATAATTAATCTTTGTATGCTCTAATGTAATATCACCCATAACAAGTTTCTTCCAGAGCTTTTCATTTATTTCAACCTGATGTTCATCCCTAATCAGGCTGTAATAATATCCATCGTACTTATATGCTGCCTGACTTGGTCCCTGCTCCTTTGCAAGATAATCCTGATATTTTTCAGCAATAGCTGCCAGTCTTATCTGCTGATTGATAGTGTCCTCATCGCAGGGAAGCTTTTCCAGCTGGATATCCAGGCGGTCTTCCCAAAAATCATTTATGGCATAAGACAAATCCTGCTCCTCACTTTCTGTGAGTGTATCCATACCATTTTCAACGGCAAGCTGATAAAAGAGATGGTCATGAACCGCCATCCCCATCACAACATCCTTCGCCTCCAACTGGATAAATGTATCGTTTGTATGAATGTTCCAATAATCCTTGGTGTAATCAGGATTGTAAATCTTTGCCTGCTCCTCTATCTTTGCCTCTTCAAATAAAATGTAGAAGGCCAAGTCTTCAAAAGTCACAGGGATGCCATCGATAGTGACGGCTGTATCTGCCAGATGATCGTTATAAACAAGCGGTCCTCTGGTTGTATCCATGTAAATAAGCACGTAGGCCATTACCGCTACGCACAGAATAAGCACTATAGGTTTTATAAGCTTTTGAATTCTCATAGTACCCTTCGAATTGTGATAATCGAGTGGCAGTTTGCAGGGCGATAATTAGTGATACCTGTTGCAGTACTCTGTGCCTCTACAATAAGCCCTCCACCTGCGTAAATAGCAACGTGACCTGGATAACAGATAATGTCGCCAGGCTGCATGTAATTATAGCTAACCTCCTGTCCGACACCTCTGAAGGAACCTGAGGTCATTCGTGAGCCATAAGTAATTCCAAAGTTAGCTAGGACACCCTGAACGAATCCAGAGCAGTCGCAACCATTTGTAAGTGATGTTCCACCCCAAACATAAGGATTTCCAACGAACTGATTTGCATAGGAAACAACGCTGGAGCCACTGATACCTGTGCGATATCCAGGATTTAAGTCTCCATTTACATTGTAGCTTCCTGCAGACTTAACTGCACCACCAGTACCACCGGCAGCTGCGCGGGCGGCAGCTTCTCTTGCTGCTCGAAGCGCTGCCTCTCTCGCGGCAATCTCCTTCGCTTCTTTGAGCTCGGCATCCAAATCATCCATTTCACCACGCTTTGCAGTGACCATAGTTTCAAGGGCTGCCTCCTGAGTCTTTAACTCTTTCTTTGCAGACTCAAGAGATGCCTTTTCATCTTCTAAGGCTGCTGCAAGCTCTTCGATTTCTGCCTGAGTGGCTATGAACTGATCAAGCTTTTCTCGATCATACTTTTGAACACTGTTGGCATAATCAACCCTATTAAGGAACTGGCTAATTGAACCAGATTCAATAAGCATCTCAAACACGCTTGGTGTAGGAGTCTCATACATATATTTGATACGAAGCTTCATTGCAGCATACTGAGCCTCTCTGGCTGCAGTGGCATCCGCAAGAGCAGCTTCAGTGTCAGCTATCTCTGCCTCTGTATCCTTAATGGCATTGTTAATTTCGGTAATCTGACTTACCAGGCTATATAAATCTGCATCCAGCGCATCAATCTCATCCTGCAGTGCATCCTGCTCAGCCTCAATTTCTGAAACTGAACGGACTGCATTTGACACTGTTGAATCAGATGCAACAAGACATCCTATAATTGCAAGGCAAAGGGACGCCCTGATTATCTTAGAATATTTCATAAACACTATCTCCGAATATATTGCCAAACTCAATATCTTGTAATTTTTTACACAATCATCCAACATTATGATACATATAATAATGTGGCTTTTCAAGGTAATCATAATTTTTTCAAAATAAATAGCCCTGGCATTTCGCCAGGGCCGTGAGATCATTATGAAATTGTAACTAGCAAAGTTTCATGCGAATTTCCTTAGTAATTATGTCTGTATAGCTAAAAGATAATAACTGCGATGGACATGTCTCAGTGTCGTCAACTAATATAGTAAATACACTCGGGTAAGCCTCTTGAATAACACCTTGCTGAATGTCTACCTTGTTACGTCCTTTGTCCAACTGAATAACAACTCTACTACCGCACTGCGATCTTACAGATTCGCGCACCTTGTCAAAGTCCTCGCGTTCCATGATGTCTCCCCCTTTTCTAGCAACACGTATTCCCCGACTGGGTTATGATATTATATGCTGCTGAATGGATTGTACCATCTTTTGTTAATTTTGTCAAAATTTTCAGGGAGTTTTTTGAATATTTATGATAAAAAGTACCCTCCGGTCGTTGTATTTGTTATATCCTGTAACACAATTAAATTACCATTTAAATCTCATGTTGCTATGCTTTTACACTCGTTGATTATCATTTCCGTCTACTATATAATTGAACTATCTTATATTTTGGAGGTTATAATGCTTAGAACTATATTAGCAATCACATTTGTCACCATCTTTTTGATTGTAAGTATTCCAATTTGGGGAATACTTTTCATAGTAGGACTTTTCAACAAACACGCCAAAGATGTCATCGGCTATAAATGCGTAGCTTGGGCTTTTGGTGTTGTTGCTTTTATTTCTGGTGTGAAATATGAGGTTCACGGCCTTGAAAATATACCAAAGGACAAAGCCGTACTCTACATTGGTAATCATCAAAGCTTCTTTGATGTAATCCTTGGTTACCACATCTGTCCTGCAGTTACCGGATTTCTTTCAAAGAAAACCTTCGAGAAGGTTCCTCTTTTAAACGTTTGGATGAAGATGAATTACTGCCTCTTCCTTACAAGAACCGATCCTCGCCAGGATTTAAAGCTTATCATCAAAGCTCAGGAATTTATCAAACAGGGGATTTCAATGTTTGTGTTCCCTGAAGGAACCCGCTCAAAAACTGGAGAGATGGCCGAATTCCACGAGGCATCCTTCAAGCTCTCTACCAAAACTGGTTGTCCTATCGTACCTGTATGTTTCACAAACACTCGCGCGGTTCTCGAAGCTCAACAGCCTCGCATCAAACGAGCACACGTCATTGTACGATTCCTTCCATCCATCGACCCTAACGCTCTCGAAGGCGACAATAAGAAGCGCATAGGGCTCTACGTTCACGATATTATCGAAAAACAATTAATAGAAGATTCAAAATTGGTATAAATTAAATTACCCCCTAGTAGCTATCTAGCTCTTACTGATACTCAAGCGAAGCATTCTAAGCTGAGCGGAGTAACAGTAAGGCTTGATAGTGTAACTAGGGGGTTCTTAGTTTTATTATCCCAGTTTATTTTTTAATGTTTTTACTACAGTTTCGAAATTCATAAAGTGTGACGCCTTCACAAGTATTGTGTCGCCACCGCGGATTATAGGAAGCAAATCTTCCAGCATAGTCTCAACTGAGCTGTAATGATGTGCCATGCACGAGCTGTTGGTCTGGCTGAGAGATTTGTTAATCTCCTCAGAAAGCTGGCCTACCGTAAATACATAGCCAATATTGTTGTCCTCAAGAGCTTTGCCTATTCCATAGTGTAGCTGTCTCTCGTCTGTTCCAAGCTCTCCCATGTCTCCAAGAACTGCAATTGTACGTCCTGGTGCCTTTCCAAGTACCTCTATAGATGCCTTCATAGAAACTGGATTTGCATTGTAACAGTCGTCAATGATTGTGATGTCACGAATGGTAATAATATTGTTGCGACCTGAGATTGTGCCTGCATTTTCAAGGCCTCTCTTAATCTCATCTGCGCTAAGGCCAAGCTTATAGCCTACCGCCGTAGCAGCGAGTCCATTCATCACATTGTGATTTCCTGGAAGCGGAATAGTCACATCAAAGCTATCGTCCTTAACCTTAAATGCAGCCCTTGTAGCTGACATACCTTCAGCTACAACATCCTTTGCACTAAACTCCTGACCATTCAATCCATAAAAGATTTTTTCAAGGCCAAGGGTATCAGCCCCAGAAAGCTTATCGTCATCCCCATTAAGGATAACCACACCATCCTTTGGCATATGCTCGAAAACTTCTGTCTTAGCCTTAAGAATTCCATCGCGATCCTTCAAAAATTCCAAATGGCACTGACCAATATTTGTCATAACAACTATATTTGGCTTTGCAATATCTCCAAGACGGTGCATCTCACCAAAATCAGAAATTCCCATTTCCACAACTGCCACCTGATGCTCATCTCTAATGCGACAGATTGTAAGAGGCAGTCCTATTTCATTGTTGAAATTTCCCTCAGTCTTGAGCACACTAAACTTTGTCTCAAGTACTGAAGCAATCATCTCTTTTGTGCTGGTCTTTCCAACGCTTCCGATGACTCCAACAACTGGAATATTTAGTTGCATTCTATAGACAGTTGCAATCTGCTTGAGAGCCAGCTTTGTGTCTGAAACGATTATATATGGGCCTGATGGATTTTCAAGCTTTCTTTCGGAAAGAGATGCCAATGCTCCCTTTGAAAAAGCGTCCTCGATGAAATCGTGACCATCAACTCGCGCGCCAACCATAGGTATAAAAAGGAAGTCCTTTTCAACCTTTCTATTATCGTTTACAGCACCAGCAATCTCCTTATCGCATAATGCTTCACAGCCTTCTGGCAAAACAAGCTGCCCCTCAACTGCTTGAGCAACCTTTGCCAATGTCATATTCTTCATATACTACTTCTCTCTAACCTTGGGAATTTCCCGTATTCTATCTTAACCGTGCTTAATGCCGTACTTCTTCAATGACACTTCGATGAGATCCTCACACAAATCCTCGAAATCAAGTCCGATGACTGCAGCCTCCTGTGGAAGAAGACTTGTAGGTGTCATTCCTGGAAGAGTGTTGGCCTCAAGGCAGTAAATATCGCCTTCCTCGTCCATCATGAAATCCATTCGGGCATAGGTTGTAAGACCAAGAGCCTTAAATGCCTTCTCAGCGTATTTCTGCATTGTCTCTGTCTGAGTTACAGTAAGCTCTGCTGGACATGTCTCAACTGCTGATCCTGCTGCGTATTTATTCTTGTAATCGTAGAAGCCCTGCTTAGGAGCAATCTCAATAACTGGAAGAGCCTTACCCTCGATGACACCATCAGAAAACTCCCTACCCTTAATGAACTGCTCAACTACAACCTCGTTTTCCCACTCAAATGCTGCATCTAAAGCTGCACCAAGCTGGTCAGCAGACTCAACGATGGTAACACCGATTGACGAGCCGCCACAGTTAGGCTTTACAATACAAGGATACTTGTCGAACTTAAAGCCCCTTCTATTTTCCTTTTTCAGTGAAACGCCAACAGGTGTAGGCACTCCTGCTCTATCAAGGAAGTCCTTTGTCATCTGCTTATCCATTGCAACTGCGCTGGAAATATAGTCGTTGCCAGTGTATCTGATTCCAAATAAATCAAATGCTGCCTGAACCTTTCCGCTCTCACCATCACCGCCGTGAAGGGCCATAAAGACAATGTCAGCCTTCTGACAAATTCTGATAACATTTGGGCCAAAAAAGCTAGCGCTTTTATCAGCGCGGCTTGCAATAATCGCCTTGATATCCGGTGCCTCTGTTGGAATGTTTTCAACCTTTACAGAATTTTCTTCGCTGTTTTCAAAAATATCTGTTATGTCACACTCTGCATCAGAAAATCCCATAAACACGTCCAATACAAGAGCTCTATGTCCTCTATTTCTAAGTGCTGCGGCTACCTGAGTTCCCGATTTAAAAGAAACATCTCTCTCGGAACTTAAGCCACCAGCTAATACTACAATATCCATTTATTGTTGCCTCCGTTCAGTATTCCCTCCGCGTTAATATAGTATTTTTTTGACAAAATTACAATAGGGAGCCCCTCATATCTTTTCTTATCCTGTACTCTTCATGCATGTAATCCATCAGCAACTGCACAGAATCAAGATATGAATCCACAAGAATCGCGCCTTTGTCATCATCAATAGCTTTGCAAAGCTCACTCTTTATGAACAGGGCATTGAACAACATCCTAGTTTCCACCTTATTAATGAATTCATCAAAGATGAATTTCAGGAAATTATCAGTTTTATCATAGTCGTTTTTCATAAGACAAACTCTTGCCATTATAGCTGAAATCTCCAAAAGCTTCTCTGGAGCAAATGGGGTGATGTTATTCTTGGAATTTTTAAACAGACCGTCAAAAATCAGCTCAGCAGTTTCCTTTTTTCCAGAAATCATATAGGATTCGCCCATAATGAAAAGTATTTCATACTCAATAGGGGTCAGCGTCAACATTGGAATATCCTCGAAGTCTGGCAGACATCTGCACATCTCGTATACCTCAATGGATTTATCGAGAAATGCCTCTACAGTCATTCCATTCTTTCTGCAAAATATCAGATGTGCCAACACAAAATACTGCATATCTTCAGTGTCATTCTTGTCCATGACCTTCTGAAACTTGTCCAGCTTTCTTTCTATTTCCTCCTCTCTCCTCTTCCTGATTGCCATGAGTAGCTCCACACGAGCCTTTTTGAAACCGAACAATTCCTCCATTGTGACAGCATTAAATTCAATTCCCATACGCTCGAAAGCTCCATTGAACTTCTTCAACAGCTTTATTTCCGGAAATTCATGCTCATTCTCAATTCTGGAAATTGTTGATGGCATACAATCAACCTTTTCGGCTAAAAAAGCCTGGGTCCATTTCTTCTGCTCACGCAGCTTTTGTAAATATCCGCCAAACCCAATTTTTGCCATAAAAAACCTCCTTCCTGGGATAATGCTAGGCATTATACCAGTAGGAGGTTAAAATCAAATGACTATTCATTTACCATTATGCGAATTCTAGAATTCTGGTTCAATCAAGCCGTAAGCTCCGTTCTTTCTCTTGTAAACCACATTGATTTCATCTGTATCCGCATTTCTAAACATGAAGAAATCATGTCCGAGCATTTCCATTTCAAGGCAAGCATCCTCAGCATACATTGGCTTCATATCGAAGGTCTTCTTACGGATAATCTGGATTTTCTCCTCATCTCCAGCCTTTTCCTCGATAAAGTCCTGAGCGAAAATAGCTCTTGAATCAGACTGCTTTCTATCGATGATTTTGTTTCTGTGCTTCTTGAGCTGAGCCTCAAGGGTATTTGTAACAGCCTCGATTGAAGCATACATATCAGATGTAACTTCCTCTGCTCTCAAATAACTTCCCTTCATTGGGATTGTAACTTCTATTTTCTGACGTCCCTTCTCTACGTCTAAAGTAATAATCGCTTCAGTATCTTTTGTAAAATATTTGTCTAACTTTTTGAAACGCTCCTCCACTGCGTCCTTAAGTCCCTGGGTTAATTCGATGTTCTTTCCTGTTATTGTTGTTTTCATGATGTCGTACCACCTTTACCGAATATTTGATAAATGAATTAAATACATTTATCATATGAATAGTATAGCAAGAGAGACCTTTTTTCTCAAGTTATTATCTGATAATTAATATTTTCTTAATATATTGTAAGACTTCTTGTGGGTAACTTAGGGAAAAGCCCACAAGAACCCTGCTCTGAAGGGCAATATTTTCTTTCAGAAAATATTGGTCCAGTTCCAGTTTTTGATTTTCTGATGAAAATCAAAAACCTATACACTTTTATCAATAGGAGAACAAGAAAATGAAAAAAACTGCATTGATTACAGGCGCTAGTCGTGGTATTGGCAAAGCAATTGCCAGAGCATTGGCTTCTGATGGATATCATCTTGCCCTCTTCTGCCACAGCAATATTGAAATGCTAAGAGATTTAGCTCAGGAGCTTACTGAAGAGTATAAGGTAGAGGTTTACACCTACTGTGGAAATATCGCAGATTTTGAGTTTACTGTTACCTCCTGCGAGGACGCTTTGGACAAGCTTGGGCGCATAGATGTCCTAATAAATAATGCAGGAAAAGCCTCAATCGGACTCCTTACTGATATGACTGCCATGGACTGGAACAGTATGCTTGGTACCAATCTGTCATCACTTTTCTATACTGCAAAAGCAATTGTACCAAGTATGATAAGACACAAGTCTGGAAATATTATCAATATCAGCTCTATGTGGGGTTCGGTAGGTGCAAGCTGCGAGGTAGCCTACTCTGCAACCAAGGGTGGTATGAACGCCTTTACCAAGGCCCTTGCAAAGGAGCTTGCTCCAAACGGAGTTGCCGTCAATGCAATCGCCTGCGGCGTGGTGGACACAGATATGAATGGCATGCTATCTCCTGAAGAGAAGGCTGAGCTTGCTGAGGAAATCCCTGTAGGCAAGTTCTGTACCCCAGATGAAATCGCAGAAGTTGTGCTTGGCATAATAAAAGCCCCATCATATATGACAGGGCAGATTATTGGTGTAGACGGGGGGTATATTTAAACTCCACGTCGGTTACGGCTACAAGCCTTGGTATTACTTCTGGGCACTACATGTGCCCTGCCAGTAACACCAAGAGCTTGATGCCTACCGACTTACACTTAACATCCCCTCCAAGTACGCTTCGAATTTACGGCATTCGGCTTCGGGGAAGGTGATTGTTGCACCGATGCCTACAAGCCAGCCGTAGAGCTGTGGAGAAACCGCCACACTCACTCTGGCTTTTACGTATTTGTCACCATCCTGTCGAATATCAACAGTTGTTCCAAATTTGTCCAATACCACACCAATAAGATGTTTAGCAAAACGAATAGTGATAGTGAGCTCCTCTCCTGCAAACATACTGACATGATGTCTGGCATATTCCTGTGGGTTCAATGTGTCGCGCTGCTCCTTGCCAATACGCGTCTCATCAAGCATTTCAGCAGATACCATCTTGTCCACACGATAGTGGCGTATCTCTTGGTTTTCCCCATCAAACGCTACGAGATAATAATTTTCATCATTTCTAATGAGAAAAGCAGGGCTCACCCTGTAAACTTTTCCTCCGTGACGGGGCTTCATTTCTTTTGAAAGTGTCCACTCCTGATATTTGAAGGACATCATCTTGTCATTATCCAAGCACTGATAAATAACATCAATTGTATAGAAAATCTTTTCATTAGATGCCGTTGCCTTTTCAGGCACAACCACCTGACGCTGAAGCTGTGTGGCATCATCCACACCAGCCAATGAGGTTATCTTATCCACAAGCTCCTTGGTTTTCTTCTGAGATATAAACTTTGATGCACCCACTGCATCCACAAGAAGCTTCAGCTCTGCAAGCTCAAACACGCGAGATGCTATATAGTATCCCTTGTCTCCTTTGACCACATCAACACCTGCTTCCATCAGCGTATCCATATCCTTATAGACACTTTTTCGCTCTGCTGGAATACCTCTGGCCTCAAGCCTGCGGGTCATCTCCACTGCATTTATCTGATGATTTTCATCGCTCTCTTCCATAAGAATCTGGTATTCATTTATTATCTTTAATTTTTGTCCTCCAACGTGTGGCATCGACTGTCTCCTCTAGTGTTTAATTTACACAATTTTGTGATATACTCTTATAGTTAATTATAAAGAAATCTATAATCACAATAAAGGATATATATGAGCAGACAAGATTTTTATAAAAAATTCAGAGAGGACTATCCTACCTTTACTTATCAGGGATATTCCTATGATTTAAATGATTCTGGAATTAGCATGACTTTCGATTTTTCCATCGACGGTCTCAGCGAGTTCCATCCAACCTGGAGCATACCTCGCATCAACAGGATTGATGCTGTTGATGAAGAGCTTATTGACGAAATGGTATTTTCACTGGGCATGGTAGAGCTTGTAAGCTATTGGAAAATCGCATGCCCACCTACCGTTATCATCAAAGACAGAAAGCTTTCTACCGAACAGATTGGCTGGTGGAAGAAGCTTTACTTTAATGGGCTTGGCGAGTTTTATTACACCAATGGCATTGAAGAAGATTTCGACGATTTCATGACAATTCAGTGCGATGGCACAAAGGAATCCTACTGCAATTCAGCCACCTACAATACGACGTCACTTGGCTCTAAACAGCCTCGTGTAATGATTCCAGTTGGCGGAGGCAAGGACTCAGTTGTTTCTATCGAGCTTCTTCTTGATAAGGCTGATGTGAATTGCTATGTTATCAACTCACGTGGCGCTACAGATGCTACTGTTGAGGTCGGTGGGCTTACAGACCGTACAATTTATGCTAAGCGCACTCTTGATAAAAACATGCTCGATTTAAACGCAAAGGGATTTTTGAATGGTCACACTCCATTCTCTGCCTTGGTTGCATTTTCAAGCATTATCGCAGGCTACTTAAATGGCTTGGACTTCGTTGCTCTTTCTAATGAATCAAGTGCCAACGAATCAACAGTTGCCGACAGCTATGTAAACCATCAGTATTCAAAGAGCTTTGAGTTCGAGGCAGATTTCAGACGCTATGAGCGCCAGTTCATCGGTTCAGGGGTATTTTATTTCAGCTTCCTGCGCCCACTTTCAGAGCTTCAGATTGCTATGCTATTTTCACGTTTCAAGAAGTACCACGGCATTTTCAAGAGCTGTAACGTAGGTAGCAAGCAGGATATTTGGTGTGGTCACTGCCCTAAGTGCCTATTTGTTTACATCATCCTATCTCCATTCCTCTCTTTGGCGGAACTGGACGCCATCTTCGGAAAGCGACTTTTTGAAGATGAAACTCTCATGAAGGATTTTGACAAGCTTTGTGGTATTCTTCCAGAAAAACCATTTGAATGTGTAGGCAGCCGTGATGAAGTAAATGCTGCAATCACCGAAAGCATCAGTCGATATGCAAAAGATCAGATTCCTCTTCCTGTGCTGTTAATGCACTATCAGGATTCATCTGTTGTGCCAGCAATTGCTTTCGACAAATATAAGAATCAATTTTCATCTGAACATGCTTTAGATGAATATTTTGAAAAGATAATAAAGGACGCTTTAGCAAATGAAGGAAACAATTAGAAATTTAGTAAATGATAAAAAGGTTTTAATTTTAGGCTTTGGACGTGAAGGACAATCAAGCTTTCGAATGATTTCATCAGTTGGAGGTTATGAGTGTCTTGATATAGCAGATGCTAATGCTGTAACTTCAGACCTTACCGCTATGCACAATGTCATTACTGGTCCTTCCTACTTGGATTGCTTGGATGACTATGATGTAGTTTTCAAAAGCCCAGGAATCGTTCTTCCAAAGGACATTAAGGAGTATAAATGCCACATCACCTGCCAGGCTGATATGTTCCTCGAAGTATACGGTGCTCAGACTATAGGAATCACAGGAACTAAGGGAAAATCCACAACATCTTCACTTTTATATCATATACTTAAAGAGTGTGGAAAGGACGTGCTTTTCGGAGGAAATATCGGTCTTCCTATTTTCGATATTACAGACCGTATTCATCCACGTACCATTATCGTCTTTGAGCTTTCCTGCCACCAGCTTGAGTATGCTCATTTTTCACCATCAAAGGCTATCCTTTTGAACCTTTACGAAGATCACCTTGACCACTATGGTTCAGTTGAAAAATATTGGAATGCAAAGAAGAATCTTTATCGCAATCAAGGCTATTGTGATTTCCTCTTCTGCAATCCTGATTTCCTTCCAAAACAGGGAGAATGCAAGGCAGCAATAATCAAGGTAAAAACTGGCGATTTGCCATTTAGCTCTTTCGAGGAAATTCCAGGTGTAACCTTACGTGGCAGCCACAATTTGTTTAACACAGCGTTTGTTTATGATGTTTGCCGAAGATATGATATCAGTGACAAGGACTTCATGGCAGCACTTGCAAGCTTTAAAACTCTTGCTCACCGCCTTGAATTTTTAGGAAATAAGGACGGAGTAGATTACTACGATGATTCAATTTCAACTACGGTTGAATCTGCAATAAGTGCAATCAAAGCTATTCCAAACGCTGGAACAATTCTTCTTGGAGGCATGGACAGAGGAATCGATTATGACCCTCTTGTAGAATTTTTACAGACCAGAAATTTAGAGCACATTATCCTTATGTACGACAGTGGAAAAGTGCTTTTAGACAAGCTTCAGGCTGTTGCAACGCCAGAGTTTATGGAGCATGTTCACTACATCAAAGAATTAGCTGACGCCTGCACCTATGTTAAGGAAAACGCAAGCAAAGGATCTGCTGTTATACTTTCTCCGGCTGCTGCAAGCTACGGAGTATTTAAGAACTTTGAGGAACGCGGAGATTTCTTCAAAAACCAGATTGGTTTCTAGAGGCTTCCACTTGAGGGGAAGCTGTCACCGAAGGTGACTGATGAGGTGGCAATTATGAAAAAGTCAAGACTAAATTTCCTAAATGAACAGGGGCCTGTGACCAAGCACTGCTCAAAGTGCGGCCGCAGAATCCCTGTCAATTCACCTTATGACCTTTGCAAAGAGTGTATGAAAAGAGAACTCTTTCCAAAGGTAAAAGACTATATTAATGACAATTATGATGTTAATGAGATGATGGTTGCGGAAGAATTCGGAATCGACCGCTCCATCGTTCATGAATGGGTACGTGAGGGACACCTCGAATACCGTCAACGACCGAAATTTTAACAGCTCCCTTACCTTTTTTATAGGAGTTTTTTAACAGCCCCTTTCCTGTTTTTCCTATTAAAATCAAATAACCAATTAAGTAGGAGGCGGTGGCTAACCGCCGTCCTCTCATGGCACCGTACGTACCGTTCGGTATACGGCGCTTTCAATAGTTGACGTGCACAGACTGATAGGCTGTGGCTAAATCATAGAAGCCACTGTTTATCAGTCTTTCTTTTGTCATTGCCATGTTGACTGCGACTGTATGTGTGGTAAACCAATGTCCGCGCCGACTGTTTCCAGCCATATGCGCCAAGTCCTTGGGCACGCCCATCTTTATGAGATTGCGTACTTTAGTTTTTGGCTTCTTCCACTGTTTCCATATACACATACGTATTCTGTGATAGAGCCACCCATTGATATCGTCTATGTTATACTTCATGCTTGCTATACCGTAGTAGTTAAGCCATCCTCTCGCATATACCTTGATTTTCTCAAGACTAGGCTTGATGGACTGCACAGACTTACGGGAAGATAAATCTTTCAGCTTTGACTTGAACTTCTTCCATGACTTTGGATGAACTCTGACGAAAACGCCACTCCCGTTCCTTCCCAATGCAAAGCCAAGGAATTTAAAATTTCGGATTGCAAACACGCTTACAGTACGGCTTTTCTCACGATTAACCGTTAGCTTCAGTTTGTCTTCGAGATATTTCGTACTGCTTTCCAAGAGTCTCTCTGATGCTCTTTTGCTTTTCGCTAGAAGAACGATATCATCTGCATATCTTATGCAGGGCACACCTCTTTTCAGGAACTCTTGGTCAAACTCATTGAGGTAGATATTCGCAAGAAGTGGAGATAAATTCCCACCTTGCGGTGAACCTTCTTCTGTATCAATGACCACTCCGTTTTCCATTACACCACTTTTCAGATAACGCTTTATAAGCTGAACTACACGTTCATCCATCACATTCTTTCTGAGCAGTTTGATAAGGATTTCATGATTCAAGGTGTCGAAATACTTTGATAAATCCAAGACTACTGCAAAAGTGTAACCTTGTTCTGCGTATTCTTTTACCTTCTGTATAGCGTCCTTTGCGCTTCTGTTTGGACGATAGCCGTAGCTTCCATCCGCGAACAATGGTTCATAGATTGGCACTAACTGTTGAGTTATTGCCTGTTGGAGTGTTCGGTCTATCACGGTAGGTATGCCAAGCTTACGCACACCTCCATCTGGTTTTGGAATCACAACTCGCCTGACTGGCGATGGAGTATACTTACCACGGTATATGCGGTCAGTTAACTCCTGCTGATGTTCCTTAAGGTACGGAAGTGCCTCTTCGATAGTCATTCCATCAATGCCTGGCGCTCCCTTGTTTGCCTTAACTCTTTTATACGCTCTGTTAAAGTTGTCCTTATACAGTATCGCTTCCAAGAGCTTCGGCTGTGCACTGTCTCTTTCTTTCCATATCCGATTGAATGACCTAAGCGCTTTCGCATACCCTTCGTGTTCCGCACTATCTCTTTGCGAACAGCCATTATTATCAATGTTTTCTGCCATTAACAGTCATTCCTCCTTTCTCGGTCATACTTAAGACTCCTATTGATTCGGTCCTTCAGTTAGCATGTCCATGTTTCCATGTCCATATCCCTACTATGACCTCTGCTGACTTCTGCGTGTTCAGCACCGCCTCGTTTCCTTGTACGGTGGTTACTCCTTTCGGAGCGTTTCACACAGACCTCCCTAGGTACCACACGTTTCTTCCTCTCCATCCATCTGCCTCATTTATCATGCATGATTCCGTGTAGTTATTGGGCTTCGACTTGTAATGCAGCCTTACCCTCATGCATAACCTCGTATGAGATTTCTGTACGTCAGACCGGAGATTTGCCCGTGGGTTAGTATGTTCCCCACATCCAGCTTCCTTCAGATTCCGCCTCACGGCGGACACCCTTGCTTTCGGCTATATCCTTCCCACTACCGGGCGGATTCAGGACTTTAACCCGTTAGAAACGTGCGCCGCTAGGCGCACATTCAAAAAGAGCTACCCCCTGATAAATTCAGGGGGCAGCCATTTTTTTGTATATAACGATTTCAAATAGGAACATTTATTACAGATCAGAATCAATCTTAAAGCGTGAAAGCTCATCATTGATGGAGAGTGCTGAATCTGATACGGAATTTGCTACAGTTTCTACGCCCTGGCTTTCAGAGGCAATCTGATTAGCACTTTCGGTAAGAGTGTACATTGTAGCTGATATTTCTTCTGAGCTTGCTGACTGTTGCTGTGAAATAGCTGCAACTGATGATGCGATGTCGTTTACCTCGCCCATCATGTTTATCATGTTCTTCATAGTTTCCGCAGCGATATTCAAATCTTCATAAATCTTATTAAAGCTTGTACCAGCCTTTTCTACGGCTAAGCCACTTTCATTAATAGAATCAGTGTTGTGCTGAGACTTGTCAGCCAAATCTGAGATAAGTCCGGTAATCTGGCGGATGATATCGCCGATTTCCTTTGCAGCATCCTGAGAATTCTGAGCAAGCTTTCCGATTTCATCAGCAACTACTGCAAATCCTTTTCCAGCCTCACCAGCTCTTGCAGCTTCAATAGAAGCGTTAAGAGAAAGGAGATTGGTCTGTTCTGCGATAGAATCAATCATCTGAACAATATCTGTAATCTGTTTCGCTGAATCTCCAACAGTTAATACTACATCGTTCATTTCGCTCATGGATTCAGTAATTTTACTCATGTTTTCCTGAACAGCGGTCATATCTTCCTGCCCAATCTTGGCTTGATCTACAAGATTTAGCATTACTTCGTTTGTAGAATTTCCATTATCAGTCAAGTCAGAAACTGCGTGAGCAAGGCTTGTTGCATTTTCAGCAAGTTCGGCTACAGCATTGGAAATATCATCCATTGTATCCTGAATCTGTCCCATTGAAACAGACTGGTCAGTAGCTTCACTACTCATCTTTCCTGATGCATTTTTAGAGGTTTCTGAATCGGCCTGAAGCTGTTCAGCCTTGCTCTGAATAGAACTGATAGCGCCATTCATAATAGAAACAAAGCTATCCATCTCTCGACTGATAAGACCAATTTCATCACCCTTGTCCTTAGGCATCTTTGTAGTAAAGTCACCTTCTGAAATCTTGTGAATGCTATCAGAAAGGATTGTTACAGGTTTTGTGATAATGTTTTTAACTGTGATTAATATGACTGAAATAATAACAATTACAAGAAGAATCATTACTATTATTGCAATATTGGTAAATTTGTTAGCATCCTTCATTACATCATCTTCTGAAACAGAAGATACAAGTACCCATGGTGTTCCAGGAATAGCCTTGGCAAAAACATAGTAATTTTCCTTAGCTGTAGGTTGATATATTTTTACTACATCTGTAGGCTCACCTTCAGCATATTTTTTAACTTCTTCAAGGTATGTGTTTCCTGATTCAGAAACCTTAGTACCATTTAGTGTTGGGTCAAAGTAACTGATAATGTCATCACCAGCCAATACCATAGAGCCACCAGTCTTCATAGGTGTAAGTGCTGCTACCTCTTCCTGAAGTTTTGATAAGAATACATCCGTAGCTGCAACACCGAACTGACCATCATAGAAATTGATATTTCTTACATATGTAACGCACAACTCATTAGTAGTTGAATCTACATAAGGTTCGATACATACAAAAGTTTCATTATCAACTCCGGCTGCATACCATCCACGCTCTGTTGGTTTCCAGTCAGCGGCCTGAATAGTACCATTAGCAAACAAATAGGTATCATCCGAAAAACCTATGTAAATACCTGAATTTTCAACAGGTTTATATTTGGTTGATGGCTCAATATATTTGAGCATGGCATCATGATCTTCAAAATATACCTGTTCTAAGGTGTCACAATACTCGCCGAATTTAGAAGTAAGCATCTGAAATTTGGTTCCAAGTGCTCTAGAATTGGAATCAGTTTCAGCCATTAAATCCATCAAAGCAATTTCTGTAATGATACTTCGGGCACTATAGGTAAGAAATCCAATGATGCTTATTGTACCAATTAAAATAATTGGAACCAAAGAAAACAGTAATGTTTTACCAATACTTCTTTTTACGGATAGTTCAGATGTTTTTACTTGTGCCATTATGTATACCTCCTAAATAGTGATACAATATAAAATCATTGTATAATCAAAATGTTAAATTGTATATGCAATTCACAAAAGAAACATTTTTTACTATAGATATCCTTTAATTATTCCTTTAATATTTTGTCTGTCACTTCTGGAAGTAAATGCACAACAAAAAAAAGAGGAGTGAAATCCGAAGATTTCACTCCTTACCTTTTTAGGGGAGTTTTTTAACAGCCCCTTTTTTTATAGCCGCGAATCATGACAAGTGAAATATACCGTCTGCCTATCCGCAGCAATCTTATGAAGGAGTTTCAGTGACTCCTTTATTTTTTTGTCATCGAGATTTGTGAATGGGTCGTCCAAAATCAAAATTGGTTTCTCGTCGGCATAGAGGACATCTACCAGGGCAAGGCGAGAGCATAATGCTACAAGATCCTGATAGCCCTGAGAAAGGTACTCTGCACTCTTTGTGCTTCCCGAATACGAAAGCTTTATGTTCAAATCCATATCAAGCTCAAAATCATCGATGGCATAGCCTGACTGGGTTCCCTCTGGACTGTCCAGAAGACTTAAATACTTATGCAAACCATTCTGAAGCGGCTGCATGTATTTTGAAAGAAAGCTTTCACGTGCTCTCTGCAGGAGGTCCTCTGTTTTAGAAAGGATTTCTGCATTTTTCTTGTATTCCTTTTCCTTAACCTCAAGACGCTCCAGCTGTTCAGAAATATCCGACAGTCGTTCCACCTCTTCAAGGGCCTGTGAAAGGTTGTCCTTCTCCTGCATAATCTGTCGATTGAGTTCCATGATTTGCTCATCCAAAGAATTCTGTTGCTGCTGCAAATCATCCACCGACTGAACCTGCTCGTTAACATCATACTCAGCTTCAAATCTTAAAATTTCTTCTTTCAGATTCTTGATTCGCTCTGTGATAGCAAGATATTCACGCTTCTTCAAGCTAATCTCCTGCACTTGGTCTGCTCTGTCCAAGTTCTCATCAACAGGGTACCTACTAAGCACATTGTTAATGTCGATAGTCATTGTAGTAATGGTGTTTTGATGGCGAGCGATTTCCTCAGTCTTCACCAGATACTCCGTGTATTTCTCTGCATCCTTTTTCAGCTGAGCAAGAAATTCATATTCTCCGCCTTTATCGTAAAGATTTATACCATAAGCTGATGCAAATGGTTGAATCTTGGTGTAAAGCTCCAGCTGCAAATCAGCAAGCTCATCAAATGTACTCTCTGCCTCCTGATGACGAGATTGTTCCTCGTCTGTAAGATGTCGATATTGATCCAGCTTACGCCTGATTTCATAAACATTTTCCTGCATGCTCGAAGCTCTGGTTAGAAGGAAATGAGAAAGAAATTCTTCGCATTCCTCCTGAAGTTCTCTAAGTTCAAGCCTGCTTACTTCAAGTGCGCTTTCCTCTTCCGAAATGCGTTCTTCGTACTCTGCCGCAATGTCCAATCTATTTTTATAGGCTCTTCGTCCACTGACAAGCATTAGTATTACATCAATCACCGCGGCGATAAAGCTACCGATTTCAAATATTCTTCCAAGATATTCATCAAAAAGAGTACTGAAAAATACACCGAAGGCGATAAAAATAACTAAAAGCGTAGTTCCTAAAATATGCCAAACAGAAATGCTCTTGCTCTTGCTGTGCTTCTCCTCGGCATCCCTTTCAGCAATAAGGGTGATGAGTCGCTCATTACTCTGTTCTACCTTTGCTTCTAGACCGGTAATCTGAGTGGTCTGTCGTTCTATGTGAGCCAGCTGCTCGTCAGAAGGAACCAGCTTTCCAAAGAAGAATTTTAATTCATTAAGCTGCTTCTGTGATTCCTCTGAAAGTCTTGAATGCTCAGCCTTCGCCTTCAATTCAGAAAGATTTGCGGCCATTTTGTTCCAGATGGCAAACTCAGTTTCATCTGGAATTCTTGTCTCAAATGGTTTCTCAAACGGAGCCTTGTTTCTCTCCTGCTCATCAATAAGTACCTTCATGGTACGCTCATGAACAGCCAAATCTCTCTCCGTCTGCTCCAACATATCCAGTTCATCCTCGGATGGGAGCCCCTCTTTAAAATAGGCCTCAAGCGCTGCCACGTTCTCCTGCTCACGGGCAAGATTTTCCTTATGAATACGGTAGGCACCCAGTTCTTGCTCCTTCTTACTCTGGAGTTGGATATTCTCTGCCAGTTTAATCTTTTCTGCACCAAGTTCATCAAGTGTAGCCTGTTTTTCCTCAACAAGGCAGCTCATAGCCTCGGCACTTTCCTCTATTGCAGGAAGCTTTTCGTATTCTTCCTTGCATCTGTTAATTTCCTGTCGAATTCCAAAAAGCTTTCCTGGATTAATCTTGCTGTTGCGGGTATATTCAACTCTGGCATCTTTAATGCTCTTTAATGCCACATCAAAATTGCTAATATCATCCTTTGCAGCTGCAAGATTTCCCATCTTCGCATTGAGAGAATCTGTCATAGCTGTAGCAATAGATGCCTGTGGAATATAGACACTCTTCTCGAAAGAATCTCTGTCTACCCTGAAAAGCTCCTCGCCAATATTCTCCGAAAAATCCTTAGAAATCAATCCAGTAACATTATCATAAAGAGCAAAAGTATCTTCTCTGTCAGTCTTTCCGAAGGTTCGCTCGATTCGATATTCCTTATCACGGGCTGTAAAAACAATATTTCCACCACAGACACTGCCATCCCATGGAAGGTAGTGATTGCGCTCTAAAAGCTTTTTCTTGGTGTTTGGCGAATACTCCAATCCATAGAACATAGCCTTCATAAAAACAGAGAAGGTGGTTTTACCCCAACCATTCTCCCGAAGGATTGAATTGAAGCCGTCCTCAAAATTGTATTTAAAATCTTCTATCTTGCCAAAATGGGCAATGTAACATGATATTAATTTCATTCTACATCCTCCCCCATAATGGCTCTGATGCCTAGTTCAATAATCTTTGCTTTCTCGTCCTCGTCCATATCCTGTGCCTGAACAAGGCGCACAAACTCTCCCTTAAGAGACTTGTCATATTGAAAGCTGTCGTAATCAACCAAAGTCTTCGTGCGGTCATAACACTTTACGAAGAAATATTTATTTTCGAATAGGTGAAGAAAGCGAACAATATCAAGCTCGTCATCAAGTTCACGCTCACCAGTCAAAACAAATTTAATCAAATCTTGTGGGTCCACATCGTCAAGGTAACGTTTCGCCCTGTTTACAGTACGCTGTAAATCCATATCCGCAGTAACTGGAACTGTTATCTCATGGAGACGGCGCTTTGCAAATGGAATAAACTCTGATTCAATTTTGCCATCATTAATATCAAGGACTACAAAGCCCTTGTCACCAGTCTCGTCAAAACCACGTCCCTCAAGACAACCTGGATAGCAATAGACACCCCTCTCATCCAGCTGCTCAAAGATATACTTGTGAACATGACCAAGAGCAAGGTAATCGATAAATTTCCCTTTTAAAGCTGTAGTGTTTACAATCTCTGCTCCATCCTTGCCATCATAGTCAGACTGCTGTCCGTGAAGCATGACGATATTTGTTGCAGCTGAATCAAGGACCAAACGCTGGGCCAGTGTAGTGGCATTTGAAGCATTAAGCTCCATGCCTGTGATAACCACATCCTCGCAGGCATAGCTTGTCCAGCCTTCATCTGTAAACATATGAAAATTAGAAGGAATCTCATCAATTCCCTCCTCCATAAAGTCACAACGGTCGTGATTTCCCTTGAGATAATAAAAATCTATCTCAGGGTGGTTTACAATCTGTTCCACAACACGCTTTTTAACTTCTTTACGAATGTGAGTTTTATCGAAAAGGTCTCCGGAAATCAGAATAGCTCTCGCCTGATTCTCATGGGCATAGTCCACCATACGCTCATAAGTCTCAATCAACTCTGAGCGTCTAAGCAATGCCTGTTCTTTATCCAGATTACTCTCCATTTTTGAGTCTAAGTGCAGATCTGCACAGTGAATAATTCGCATACAATCTCCCTAACATTATTTCCCCAAACTTACCTTATTTTATCATATTGCTAGTTACGGCTACAAGCCTTAGGTCTCTTACTTCGGCTACATGCCTCATTCAGAGCCCCAAGAGCTTGATGCCTACTAGCAATGCTAGCTCTAACATACCTTTGTCCAAATAAAAAAGTGAGACCGTATGCTCATACGGCCTCACCTCTATTTTCTATTAACTATTCAACTTAAACTTACTAACAACCTCTGATAAGTTAGCTGATATATCATTCTGCTTGTCTGACATGTCATTGATTTCGCCGACAGTCTCTGACAGGTTCTCAACTGAGTCCATAACCATTCCGCTATTAGCAGCAGTATTCTGCGTAGCTTCTGCGATATTCTGTAGAGCCAGTCTAACCTCACTCATAATATTCTGGATTGAATCAGTCATTACAGAAAGCTTCTCCGAGGTTTCCTCAAAGGACCGAGCATCCTGTCCATATCTTTCAGCTACTGAAACGAATTTCTTATAATCTGGTGTAACTGTTCCTGAAACATAATCAAGAAGTGACTTGGCATTTGTTGCCAGTCCCTCGAATGCCTCCTGAATAGCTGAAATTGTTTCCTGAATCTTTTCAACAGAATCGCTTGTCTGGCCTGCCAGCTTTCCAATTTCAGTAGCAACTACAGCAAAGCCCTTGCCCTGTTCACCAGCGCGGGCAGCTTCGATTGAAGCGTTCAGTGAAAGCAATGTAATCTGATCTGCAATATCTGCGATAACACTTGCCATCTCACCAATATTTTCAACAACCTTCGATTGAGCAATACTATCTTCCAGCTTGTTCTGGAAATTAGTTTGTAGCGTCTGGGATTTATCAAAAGCTTCCTGACTGTTCTTTCCAATGTCATCAGCACGTTTCTTAATATCAGTAGCAAGATCAAGGCTGCTCTTTGCCTCAACATTAAGGCTGTCAGCTGATTCTGCCACCTGATCAACTGAAGCGGAAAGCTCCTCTGTTGCAGCTGATGAATTCATCATATCAGAATTCACCGATGTCATAATGTCGACAATCTTGTCAAACTCTATCTTTAAATCCTGAGCGGCTGATTTAAGCTTAGAGCTTGAATCATTAATATCGACTGAGTAATCTGCAATACTTTGAATAACGCCCTTGTTGTTACCGTACATCTCGTTCAAAGATGTGGACATAACGGCAAGCTCGTCGCGTCCATTAACCGAAAGCGAATCAATTGTAAAATCTCCACTTGCCAACTCTGTAGCAAATGACTGAACACGTTTGATAGTCTTTGCTACACCACCGATAGCAAGAACAATAAACAAAATAGCTATAGCTATAGCAAATATACATACTGCAATCAGAATATTAATAAGCTTGTAGATTGGGCGCATCAATTCGTAAGCCTCAATGGAAATCATAAACTTCCATCCAGTCTCAGCAATTGTATCGTAGTAAACCTTGTACTCTGTCTTTCCATCCATATAGGTTGCAAGGCCTGTTTCGTTGGAAATTACCTCCTGCCCCATTGCTGCAAAGGAAGCATTTGCGTCATTTAAAATGCTGTCGCCATTCTGAACCATCTGTTCATCATGACCAGCTATAAGCATACCGTCGGCTGCTGTAAGGATTCCTACGCCTGACTCTCCAACCTTAACATTGCCAATCAATTCAGTGATAGCTGTCAATTCAATATCAACAGTTATGCATCCGATTTTCTTGCCACTGGCAACTATCGGTGCTGAGCAGGAAGACATAACCTTTCCTGATGAAGGGTCATAGTATGGGTCAGTAATTACTGCAGAATCAGAAGCCATAGCATTTGTATAGTACTCCTGATTGAAGTAGTCATACTCTGCATTACTGTACTCCCAAGTAGTGACATTTGAATTGCCATCCTTGTAAACGTATGGTCCATAATACTGCTGCTCTGGATCATAAACGTATGGCTCGAACCAAATACCAGAGCCAAGTACAATGTCATTCGTGGCTATCATGTCCTCCAGCATTTTTTGGTAGGCATCCCACTGAGTATATGTGTATGAATTAGCCACACTGATAGCAATGGCATTTGCAAGAATCTGCACATCTCGCAGGTTACCCTCAACCTGATTGATATTAGCACGAAGTTCAGCGCTCATGGCGTCCTGTGTCTTTTCATTTACCAGATTATGGCTGGAAATAGCTGAAATTGTTGTAAGTACAAGCTGAGCCAAAATCAATACTGGTAAAATCATGACCAGCATCTTAGTTCCAATCTTCCTAAAACTCATAAGTAGACCTCCTCATGGTTGCCTCATAACGGTGCCACTATTCTCCCCTTAATTTCTTATTCACTTTGCTTTAAAAAGATATTCTCGATTGCATTTATAATCTTTGTCTGCATTGGTGGCTTTACAAAGTATCCAGCTGGCTTTAAGTCAAGCACAGCGTCTACGTGCTCCTTGTCTGCAATTCCTGTCAGGAAAATTACGGGAACATCCTTGTAATCCTCCTCTGAACGAATCATCTCGAGAGTTTGTCTTCCATCTACAACAGGCATCTCATAATCAAGAATTATCAAGTCTGGACTATCCTGTCCCATTGCCTTCATACACTGAGCGGCAGAAGTTGCAAGAGTAACACGATACTTGTCCTGAAGCATGTTTCTCATGTTTCTGAGAAGCACCGGATTGTCATCCACAACGATGATGTGCTTCTTGTCGTTGTCTACAACCGCATTCAAAATTGCATCGGCATTCATATTGAATTCCTTGCAAATTTCACGGATTAAAACCTCACGACTCACCTGAACAATATGCTTGCACTGTCCTGAATAGTAGTAGGTAATAAACATCTGCTTTTTCTTTTCACGTCCATAGGTGATAACCGGAAGCTCTGGATTGTATTCCTGAATTGCTTCGAAAATCTCACCGTGAATATTCTCAAAGTCGTCTATATCCATAAGCACAAGATCAGGAATGTAGAGCTTAAGCATGCTTCGAACTATCTTTGCATTGTTTGTGCAAAGCTGCGTATGAAAGTGCTTTTCGAGATAGGAATTCACTTCAGATGTGTCACTGCTGAAGTCTCCAACAATAAGTATTTTTCGCATATGTATATTCTCCTTAAGTTATTACTTTTGTAGGTCGTAAATATCGTTCAAAGCTTCCTCGTCCTCAAGGTTTACTATATGAAGATTGAGGTGCTCTATTTTACCCTGTATATCCGCTGGATATGAAAACGCCATGATTTGCTTCATGATGTTGTCGCCCTGCTCGGAATTGTGTGATTTGATAGACATCTTTAGCATTTCAAGCAATGCAAAAAGCTCATCCATATCTTCCAAAAGAGGCTTTTCTACATCAGAGTTAAGCACTGATAATCTGTCCTTCATCACATCCATTTCCTCTAAAAGAATTGGTGTAAGGACTCTGATTCTCTCAATGTCATTATCCCTTGCTGCAAACTCACACAGCTTTGCAAGACCACCAAGAGCAGTTGCTCCGATTGTATTTGCCATGCTCTTTATCGCATGAACCTTTATACGATAATCTTCCAGTGGGAAGCCATCATCTAATGAATTGTAAAAGTTTAAAACTTCCTCACGCTCATAGCCAATTGAATCGTAAAAATCTACGGCTGTCTGAAATACCATGTTTGCCTCTGGGAAGTGTAGCAATGCATAATCCCAATCGACTCCCTCCACATCCGGAAGCTCAACCTGACGAACTCTATTCCTTCGTGCCTCATCCTTTGCATCAGGCTCATGATATTCAAGCAAATGCTCTGGAAGGAAATCACGAATCATCTTCTCAAGCTGTGCTGGAACGATAGGCTTTGAAAGGAAGCCATGGAAGCCCATGGTAATATAACGTTCCTTGGCACCTGCAATGGCATTTGCAGTAAGAGCAATAACAGGTGTACCTAAGCACTTGTTTCCCTCAAGATTTGCCATATTCTTGAAGGTTTCAACTCCGTCCATTCCCGGCATCATATGATCAAGGAAAATCATATCGTAATGCTCTCTCTTAATCATCGACAGGCATTCTTCACCGCCTGCTGCCTCATCTATATGAACCTTTGAATCCTTTAGCAATGCTGCAAAAACCTTACGGTTCATAGTGTTGTCATCAACTATCAAAAATCTTGCCTTTGGAGCTTCAAAGCTGGTGCTGTATTCATAATTAGCAGTCAGCTGTTTCAGCTTTTGATTGAAATCACCTATATTTTCTCCGTTAACAATCTCCTGATTGATAACAAAAGAGAATGTAGATCCCTTACCGTAAACACTGTTCACCTCAAGGTTACTTCCCATCATCTTTAAAAGATTTTGGGTAATCGCCATTCCAAGACCTGCTCCCTCAATATTTCTGTTTCGGTTTTCCTCAAGGCGTTCGAAGGATTCAAACATTCGCTTGATATCCTCCTTCTTGATACCTATTCCAGTATCTGTAACCGAGAAGCGTAAATCTACAGTATTGTCATAAATATTTCTATGGCATTTGGCTGAAATTTCAATAAAACCTTCCTCTGTATATTTTACCGCATTTGTGATGATATTGGTAAGTACCTGTCTAATTCTTATATCATCGCCAAGCATATCACAAGGTATATCATCTGCAATATCAAGCTTAACATCCAGTCCCTTTTCCTTCGCCCTTAAAGTGACGTTGTTCAGCACGTCATGCATCAGGCTCATGAACTGATACTCACCCTTGATGATACCCATCTTACCTGACTCGATTTTAGTGATATCGAGGATATCATTTATAATGGAAAGAAGATTCTGGGAAGCAGTCTTAATATCAAGCGCATACTCCTCAACCACCTTCTCTGAGGTCTCTCTAAGAATCATTTCATCCATACCCATGATAGTATTGATAGGGGTACGAATCTCATGAGACATATTTGCAAGGAAGTTACTCTTGGCTTCTGTTGCAGTCTGAGCAAGTCGCTCAGCCTTCTTTGCCTGAAGAGTTTTCTCAAGCAAATCATCGTTATTGATTGATGCCTGTTTGTAAAGTCCAACATAGATAGACTTTTGAAATTTAATAATGGCACCAACTGCAAAAGCACTTATAAGTAACGACTGGATAACATCAAAGAACACACTCTTCCTTGCGCCCAAATCAGTTACATATTCTGGATGATAATATGAAATAGTGTAGCAGCCTATGATGATAGCAATATCCGTCATGAGCATGAACACAAAATCCATGCCATCCAAAAGCATGAAAATAAAGATGATTCCCATGGAGAACCAGCAGACCATACCGCTGTTAATTCCACCTGTCAGGAAAAACATCACTGGGAAAATCAAAATTCCTACTATGAAGCAGATTGCAATCATGCTGTTCTTCAGTCTGTTGCGGTAGTTGGCCATGTAGATGCAAACAGCATCCATTGAAATGGCCATCAAAATTACTATCGAAAGGGCTGGCGTGGTTCCATTAATTGCATTAAATGGAATAGCAATTATACCACCCAAAAATCCCACTATCGTTATGATATTAAACAGGATAAGATCCGTTGGTAAATCCGGGCTAAAGAAATGTCCTATAAATGCTAATAATTTCCTTAACATACTGCTCCTACATTGTTTCAATAAGGATTGCACACAATCCCCTAGCGTAAATTAGTCTAATATAACTATAATTGAAAAATACTAGCCACACAATGTAAAAAAGGTGAAGTTTTTGTGAAAAAACCTAGCATTTACAATGTTTGCAAATGCTAGGCTTCTGATTTCAAATTCATTATAGATTTTCGATTTGCCAATCGACTGGAGTGAGTCCCTTTGACTCTAAAAATGCATTAGTCTGACTGAAATGCTTGCATCCGAAAAAACCTCTATAGGCTGATAGTGGAGATGGATGCGGAGCCTTCAAAATCAAATGATTTGGGTTATTTAGCTTTGCGCATTTCTTTGCTGCTGGCGAGCCCCAAAGTAAGAACACTATTGGGCGGTCCTGCTTATTCAGCACATCAATAACTGCATCAGTGAACTGTTCCCAGCCAATATCCTTATGGCTTGCTGCCTGATGAGCCCTTACTGTCAGCACATTGTTCAGCATCAATACACCCTGGCGTGCCCATTTTTCCAAATAACCATTGTTTGGAATATAACAGCCCAGATCATCATGGAGTTCCTTATAGATATTCACCAGTGATGGTGGTGTCTTAATTCCTGGCTTTACTGAAAAGCAAAGGCCGTGAGCTTGACCTGGCTCATGATATGGATCCTGCCCTATAATTACCACCTTCACCTCTGAGAGAGGTGTGAAGTCGAAGGCGTTGAAAATGTCGTCTGCCGGTGGGTAGACAGGGCCCTCATGATATTCTTTTTTTACAGTTTCATACAAACTCTTGTAGTAAGGTTTCTTAAATTCTGGAGTCAGTGGCTCCAGCCAATCATTGCTTATAGCTCCCATGTATTCTCCTATTTACGCAAGTCACACTCTCAAGCCTGAGTATTGCTTTTGTCGACTACATGTCTCCTTCAGCAACACCCAGAGCTTGATAGTTACTTGCTTAGTTATTGTAAAATCCAGTCGTCTAGTTCTAACCAGAAACCTTTTGCCTTCAGCTCGTCTTCGATTACGTCGAGGGTTTCCTCGTCGGAAGCGCTGATTACGTGGTAATGGTAGCCGCTGGTTGCGGAGCTTAATGACTTTGACTTTCCGGATTCGATGGCCGCCATGAATTCCTTGGCTTCACGGCGTGAGCTAACATTTAAAGGAGCCTCAAGGCGATTATAATAGCGATGGTTGATGATAATATTCTCGGCACAGCCTCCATTATCAACAATAGCAAAAAGCTCATCCAATATCTGATCATCAGTGTGTCTGCTCTTAATGATGCGTTTGCATTTATTGCTCTGATTGATTACATAGCCTCTGTTGGTGGAAGTGATGTCCACACCATTTGCTCTGATAAGGGCGATATCCGTAACAACAACCTGGCGACTCACATTGAGCTGCTCAGCAAGCGCTGTTCCAGATACAGGCTTATCAGATTTCTGAATTATCTCTATTATCTTTTGTCTTCTAGCCTGTCCGTCCATTGTATCCTCCCTCGATTAAACTGCATGTAAGTTCTTCATCGAAATATCCAGGATTGGTGCAGAATGTGTAAGTGCACCACTTGAAACGTAGTCTACTCCGCTGTCGATGATATTTGCGATATTTTCTTTGGTCACGTTTCCTGAGCATTCTGTCTTTGCTCGACCATTAATTATTTTAACAGCTTCTTTCATTGTTGCAACATCCATATTATCAAGCATGATAATATCTGCTCCTGCATCTACTGCTTCCTCTACCTGCTCAAGTGTTTCTGTCTCGATTTCAATCTTACGAACAAAAGGAGCATACGCCTTTGCCATCTCAACTGCCTTTGTGATTGAGCCTGCTGCACCAATGTGATTATCCTTTAAAAGAATTCCATCTGAAAGATTATAGCGGTGATTCTGACCGCCACCGCACTTTACAGCATATTTCTCAAAAATTCTCATGTTAGGTGTAGTCTTTCTTGTATCAAGAAGAACTGTCTTGCTTCCCTTTAAAAGTGACGCAACCTGATTTGTGTATGTAGCAATTCCACTCATTCTCTGAAGATAATTAAGAGCAACTCTCTCACCAGAAAGAAGCACTCTGATGTCGCCCTTTACCTTTCCCATGAGCTGGCCTTTCTTGACCTCATCCCCGTCTTTTACATATTTTTCGACTACTGTATTCTCATCAAGAATTTTGAATACTCGCTCATATACATCCATTCCACAGATGATTCCATCCTGTTTACAAATGAGCTCTACCTCACCTGGCTTAGCCTCTGGCATAACGGAATTTGTGGTAACATCCTCGCTTGAAATATCTTCTCTAAGAGCCATTCTGATAAGCTCGTCCGCATTTAAAGTCATAGTAATATTGTTCATTTATATAGCCTCCTTCTTGGCTCTTAAGTTTTCTTCTTTTTTGATTTCTCCAACTACCATTGCATGATAGTTTTCCATGATTGATGGCAAGTCTTCATAACCATCCATATTTACAAGACTTTCAAAGTCTTCAGCCTGTTTAAATGAATTCGTATTTACGATATCATTTGCAGCTCGCTTTGCAAACACCAAACTTTCCAAAAGTGAATTGCTGGCTAATCTGTTACGACCATGTACACCGTTGCAGCTGGTCTCACCTACTGCATAAAGCTGCTCCATTGTGGTTTTGCTATCCTTGTCCACATAGATGCCACCCATGAAGTAGTGCTGTGCAGGGACAACTGGCACCCAGGTCTTCAACGGGTCATAACCTGCCTGTTTGCATCGCTGATAAATATTTGGAAAATGATTTAAAATCTCCTCCTCTGGAATAGGCGAAAAATCAAGCCAAACATGCTCCGTTCCGTCCTTTTCCATCTGGGCAAAAATTGCCTTGCTCACCACATCTCTTGGCTGTAATTCATCAGTAAATCGCTCTCCATTTTTATCTCTTAAAACTGCACCTTCACCTCTTACAGATTCAGAAATCAAAAAGCTTCTTCCGCTCTGATTTGAGAAAAGTGTAGTCGGATGAATCTGCACATAATCGCAATTTTCCAGTTTTACATTGTGATACATTGCAAGAGCAAGGGCATCCCCTGAGATGTGTCGATAGTTTGTGGAATGAGGGTACACACCACCAAGTCCACCACAGGCAAGTACTGTCACATCACCCTCAATTGCTGTGGTCTTTCCATCCATGTCCGCCACAACAATTCCATAGCAAACATTATCCTTGCAGACCCAATCAACCATGGTAGTGTGAGCCATCATAGTGATATTGTCACGTTCCTGCGCTCTGGCAAGAAGCTTGCTTGTAATTTCCTTCCCAGTGATGTCAGCATGGAACAAAATTCTATTATTTGAATGAGCCCCTTCCTTCGTATATACGAACTGCCCATCCTTCTTTTCGAATTCAACACCATAGCCCACAAGGTCGCTGATTATCTCCTGAGAGCTTCTAATCATTATCTCTACAGACTCTTTTCGATTTTCATAATGACCTGCACGCATTGTATCTTCAAAGTATGCATCATAATCATCTTCATCTCTTAATACACAGATGCCTCCCTGAGCCAAGAAGCTATCGCATCCATCTAATGCATCCTTTGAAATTATAAGGATTTTCTTTTCCCTTGGTAAGCTTAGTGCACAGAATAAACCTGCCACACCGCTTCCAACTATAATTACATCATATTTCTTATCCATCTATCTAAATCCCCTATTTAGCAAGTTCTAGCATCCGCTGAAGTGGAGCGAGCGCACGCTCTCGTTTCTCATCATCAAGTTCCACAACTCCACTTCCATCACGAAGACAGTCACGCACCTTCTCCAATGTTACCTTCTTCATGTTAGGACAAATCTGTACAGAGCCTGCTGCAAAGAACTGCTTATCCGGATTATTCTTCTTTAACTGGTAAAGTACTCCAAGCTCTGTAGAAATAATAAACTCCTTGGCATCGCTTTCCGTCGCATAGTCGATGATGCCAGAGGTACTTCCGATATAATCAGCGAGCTCAAGTACATCCAATGTACACTCTGGATGAATCAATACCTTTGCATCAGGATGTGATTCCTTCGCACACTTAATCATATCTGGGGTAACTGCCTTGTGAACATGACAGTAGCCATCATTAAAAATAAAGTTCTTTTCAGGAACCTTACTTGCAATATATCTTCCCAGGTTCTCATCTGGAATGAAAAAGATATTCTTGTTAGGTAAGGCCTTTACAATTTTCATTGCATTTGAACTTGTAACACAGACATCTGAATGCATTTTCAACTCTGCTGTTGAGTTGATGTAGCAAACAACAGCAAGGTCCTCATACTCTTTTCTAACCTCTTCAATACGCTCAATCTCCGCCATATGAGCCATTGGACAGTCAGCCTTTGCATCAGGCATAAGCACTGTCTTTTCAGGATTTAAAATCTTTGCTGATTCTCCCATAAATTTTACACCGGCAAATACGATTGTACTCTCCTTCAATCCCACAGCCACCTTAGCCAGATAGTAGCTGTCACCAATGTAGTCTGCAATTTCCTGGACCTCGTCATTCACATAATAGTGAGCAAGAATCACAGCATTCTTCTCTTTTTTTAGTCTTTGAATCTCTTCAACAAGTGTCTCCATAACATATTTCTCCTTTTACAAAGGCTTCCCTATTACAGAAAGCCGTCAGCATTTGCCGACTTATGAAGTGTCAATTTACACAAATATAGCACATGTATAGTCTACTGACAAGACACCTGTTAACACAAAAAATTAGTGTCTCCAGCCAAAGCTAAAGACACTAATCATTTTTAGCGCTAATTACTGAGCATCAAAAATTACTGAATATCAATATAAATGTTATTTACAACGCTACCTGTTCCATTAAATCCGAACTCTGTGCTTGCGCCATTTGCAATAGTAGAATTCCAATCCATTGGAGTGATTACATAATACTCACCAGACTCTTTTACATTTACACTCCAGCTTGAATCAATCTTTACCTCGCTCTTCTTGAGCTTTAATGTCCAACCGTTGACAGTCTTTCCTGTATCATTGGATACCTTGATAGAAGCTGTGTATCCGCTTCCCCAGCTGTTAATAGTAGCTGTAGCCTTTAAGCCTGAAGCTGTAGCTGGTGTAGGAGTTGGCTGTGGTTTTGGTGTAGGTGTAGGCTGTGGAGCTGTTGTTGTTGTTGGAGTAGGTGTTGGTGTTGGCTGTGCCTGTGAAGAACCATTAACTGGCTCGAACTGCCACTGCTGATTTGGATTTCCATAATATGTCCACTGGCATACATTTGTGCCATCAGCTGTTTTGTGCTCGTATACATCTACATACTTTGTTTCTTTAGAAATCTTTGTAGCAATTGTATAAACACCACTCTTGTTTGTGTTCTTTACCATGAACTGCTGTGGATCATGAGCATATGCGTTGTAAATCTGAAGGTTTGCACCATCCTCATCAGCACCCATAGCTACGTCAAGCATGAACTCACCAAGACCTGACTTAAGTGAAATATATCCATTTCCTCTGTTCTGAACATACCACTTCTGGCCATCTACGCCTGTACCCTTGCTAATGCAAACGTTTGTAACAGCCTTTGCTGTGTTGCCTTCAACTGTAAGGTACTTCTGTGAAAGTGTATTCTTGAGATAATACCAACCATCTGCAATGTTTGCTATAGAATTGCTATCTACGTTCTGGCTTGGAGTTGGAGTTGGTGTAGGTGTTGGAGTTGGTGTAGCCTCACCACTTCCTGTTGTATTAGCCTTCCATCTATCAAATCCAAATGAACCCTTGAATACAAATACGATATCCTTTGAACCACTAACATTCTTTACATTAGCTGTGAAATCCTTGAAAGAACCATTTGTGTTTGAAATATTGATTGTTCCAAGTAATGAACCACTCTGTGAGCCTTCTCTTACCTCGATGCTTCCGCTTCCTGAGCTCTGTACTGTAGCTGTGATTGAAGAAACACCCTTAGAGAACTGAACACCCTTAACCTTTGTGAAATCGTTGTTGTTGATATCTGTTACCCATGCTGTTCCATCGCCGTTACCCTTAACCTTGATGCCTGCCTGTGTAAACATTGTTTCAGCCTCAACCCAGCTATATGGGTCAACTGAAGGATTCATAGAAACGCCAGACATTGTCTGCTTGATTGTCTGGATTCTTCCATTTGAAACATTGACCTTATCAATCTGAGTTGTTCTGTAGCCGAGGTTGCTCATTACTGCATTCTGCACTGTCATTGTATGGTAAGCAATGTAGTAATTTCCCTTGAACTCAAAAATCTGGTGATGGTTGTTTCCATCTGAACCCCTGAAGAATGAGCCTGGGTTTGCCATAATCTCACCCTGATGTGTGAATGGTCCCATTGGGTTTGAGCTCGTCATTACATGAATTGTAGCATTTCTATATCCATTGCTGCAGTTCCAGTTTGTGCAGTATGAATAGTAGTATGTGTTACCAATCTTGTTAATTCCTGAATCCTCAAAGAGGTATGGAGCATCAATCATAGCAGCTGTGCCTGATGTGCTAATCATATCGTTACCAAGCTTGATAACTCTGGCTGTCTTTGGATGTGCAGCCTGTCCCGAAGGAACACCACCACCAAAGTAGAGGTATCCTGTTCCATCGCTGTCTACGAGTACAGCTGGATCAAAGAGCCACTCTACATTGCAATTTGGAGTAGACTTTGTGATAAACGCACGACCAATTGGATCCTTCCATGGACCTGTTGGGCTATCTGCTGTAAGTACGCCGATTGAGCTAGCATTATTAGCAAAGTAAATGAAGAACTTATCCTTGCCATTAATCTTCTTGCAGCATACAGTTGGGGCCCATGAATTACTTGCCCACTTAGCTGCGCCATTGCTTCCTGCAACGTTAATCTGACCATGATCAGTCCAGTTAACCATATCTGTTGAAGAATAGCAGTTCAACTGATTGATTTTTCCATATGTATTTTTTGCACGAGTAGCCTCATATTCCTGGCTATCGTTTGTTGTGTATACGTATATTCTGTTGTTGTAAACCAATACTGCAGGGTCTGCGCCATAGTTTTGGGTAACAAGAGGATTGTTCTCATTATCACCCTTTACATAGCTACCGTTTACAACTGTCGCCGCTGAAACAGTTTCGGTAGCTCCCACTAAAAGAACTGCGGTTAATGCTAACCCTAACATTCTCTTAATTATTTTGTTCATAAAATCCCTCATCATTATTTTCAGTTATAAGATTATTGCTGGCAATCAATAATATTGCCAGCAATGTTTGTTGGTTTAATAGTTACTTGAGGGAGATAGGATTTTATTTACAAATTACTGAACGTCAACGTAGATGTTGTCGCTTGCGCTGCCTACGCCATTAAATCCAAATTCAGCGCTCTGTCCATTTGCGATTGTAGAGTTCCAATCCATTGGAGTGATTACATAGTAATCACCTGACTCCTTAACATTTACGCTCCAGCTTGAGTCAATCTTAACCTCGCTCTTCTTGAGCTTTAATGTCCAACCGTTAACAGACTTTCCTGTGTTGTTTGAGACCTTAACAGTTGCTGTATATCCTGAGCCCCAGCTGTTGATTGTAACCTTAGCTGTTAAGCCTGAAGCAGACTGTGTTGGCTGCTGTGTTGGAACTGGTGTAGGTGTAGGAGTTGGCTGAGCTGTTGGCTGTGGAGTTGGTGTTGGTGTTGGCTGTGAAGAACCGACCTTTTCGAACTGCCACTGCTGATTTGGATTTCCATAATATGTCCACTGGCATACGTTTGTGCCATCAGCTGTCTTGTGCTCATAAACATCAACATACTTTGTTCCGTTTGAAGCCTTTGTAGCGATTGTGTAAACACCGCTCTTGTTTGTATTCTTTACGATAAACTGCTGAGCGTTTCCTGCATATCCATCATAAATCTGGAGGTTAGCGCCATCCTCATCAACACCATTTGCAACATCAAGCATGAAGTTGCCAAGACCTGACTTTAATGTGATATATCCATTTCCTCTGTTTTCAACATACCACTTCTGGCCATCTACGCCTGTACCCTTGCTGATGCAAACGTTTGTAACAGCCTTTGCTGTGTTGCCTTCAACTGTAAGGTACTTCTGCGAAAGTGTATTCTTGAGGTAATACCATCCATCAGAGATGTTTGCTGTAGAATTGCTATCTACGTTCTGTGATGGTGTTGGAGTTGGTGTAGGTGTTACAACTGGAGTAGGTGTTGGTGTTGGCTTCTGTGAGCCTGGCTGACCAATTACCTCTGTGTAAGCCTGGATAACCTTATCGTAAGCTGGCTTAGTTACGCCTGGTCTAGAGAAAAGGAGTGGCTTAGAGTTGTTGATCCATGTTGTCTGATCTGAAAGACCCCACCATGTAATACCAGTAATCTTTCCACCATTCTTCTTAGCTGAGTTGATGTTCTTGAAGAGGTTGTAGCAGTAGTTTGCCATATCGCTATCACCCTTGTTTGTAACATCAAGCTCTGTAATCTGAACTTCAAAGCCTGCATTTAAGAATGACTTAAGTGCTGTTGTGTAATAATCAACTGAAGGGAAGCCTGTTCCAAGGTGTGACTGCATACCAACGCCTGCGCAGACCTTCTTGCCCTGGTTGATGTAGTTAACAAGCTTAATTACATCGTTAACTTCCATGTAAGTGTTGTAATCATTGTAGAAAAGCTTTACAGAATCTGTAAGCTTGAAGTACTCAAGTGTTTCATAAGCGAAGTTGAAAGCCTTCTTTACGTATGTAGCATTTGTCTTGTTGCTACCGTAAACTGCTTCCCAACCTGAGTTCTGTGCATGAAGAATTTCATTTGCAACATCCCAAGCATAAACAACGCTGCCGTACTGATTTGTGTAAACGTGATTCATAACTGTCTTCACGTACATTTCAAGACGGGCATCCATTGTTGATGAATTTACAAATCCACTGTTTCCTGAGAAGTTGTTTCTGAAGAACCATGAAGGTGTCTGTGAGTGCCATACTAATGTATGAGCTCTCATCTTGAGACCATTGTTGTAACAGATTTTCATAACCTCATCAACTGTGTTGAAGTTAATCTGAGGTACGTAAGACTCTCTGTAATTATCTGGGATGTAGTAGCCCTGATTCTTAGCCTGGCTCACTGAGATAAGTCTTGCTGAGCCGCCAAGTAATGCATCTGGCTTCATCTCATTTTCGAGAGTAATAGAATTGTAGTGCTTCTTTAAAATAGAAAGCTGACTAGAATCTCTAAGCTGATAGAGATTGATACAGGTTCCTGAATAACCATATGTGCTTCCATAGGTGTTCAGGAGGGTTGCCTCGGCTGCCTTAGCATCGAGGGTTGTTGCTGATGCAAGCATAGTAAATGCACATGCAACAGCAAGGAGCTTTGCCGCAAAGCTCTTGAGCATTTTTCTTTTCATTTGTATTATTCCCCCATAATTTAGAATAAGAATTTTTGCTATTTTTCTTAACTCCTCACTCCCTCAAGTAATATTATTGTAACTTACTTAACAATTCCGCAACTTACTAAAAGTTGCGCGAAATTTATCAATTTTTGTCTATTTATACACAAAAATAGACTTCAGTGTATTTATCCACTGAAGTCTATTTTCATGCCCAGCCCGTTACGAATACGAGCCTACTTTTAACGATTCACCGTCGCAATCGATTGTGATTACGCTGCCTTCGTGGATGTCTCCACCCAATATAATCTTCGCAGCCATGGTTTCAACATTCTTTTGGATGTATCGCTTTAGTGGGCGGGCACCATAGACTGGGTCATAGCCTGCATCAATTACAAACTGCTTCGCAGCTGGTGTAAGCTCAATTCTAAGCTGTCTGTCTGCAAGTCGTTCATTGAGTTCCTTCATAATCAGGTCAACTATTCCACCAATGTTATTCTTTGTGAGAGGCTTGAACATGATAGTCTCATCAAGTCGATTCAGGAATTCTGGTCTGAAGGAATTTCTCAAATCATTCATTACCATATCCTCAGTCTCTTTGGTGATGGCTCCTGTATTTTCATCAATACCCTCAAGCAGATACTGAGAACCAATATTACTCGTCAGAATAATAATTGTATTCTTGAAGTCTACAGTACGTCCCTGTGAATCGGTGATTCGTCCGTCATCAAGTACCTGAAGTAGAACATTGAACACATCAGGATGAGCCTTCTCAACCTCATCAAATAATACTACCGAATATGGTTTACGGCGAACTGCCTCTGTAAGCTGGCCGCCCTCATCGTAACCTACGTATCCTGGAGGTGCTCCAATAAGTCGACTTACGCTAAACTTTTCCATGTATTCGGACATATCAAGACGCACCATTGCATTTTCGTCATCAAAAAGTGCCTGGGCAAGAGTCTTAGCCAATTCTGTCTTACCAACACCGGTTGGTCCCAGGAACAAGAAGGAACCAATTGGCTTGCTAGGGTCTTTGATACCTGCCTTTGAACGGATGATGGCTTCTGATACTAGCTTAACAGCATCATCCTGTCCCATAACACGTTTATGTAATTCCTCATCAAGATGCAATGTCTTATTACGCTCTGATTCGTTCAGCTTTGAAACAGGAATTCCTGTCCATCGTGATATTATTCTTGCAATCTCTTCCTCAGAAACATTTTCATGAACAAGATTTGCATCACGCTCCTTCAATCGATTCTCTGCCTCATCAAGCTTTGCCTGAAGCTCTGGCAAACGACCATACTGAAGCTTTGCAGCCTCCTCCAAATCATACTTCTGTTGAGCAATTTTTATTTGACCCTGAACTTCCTCAAGCTCTTCTTTGACCTTTGCCACATCCTCCACCAGCTTTTTCTCATTGTCCCAAGCGGCTTTCTTTGTGCTATACTCGTCGCGAAGTTCTGAAAGCTCCTTTTGAAGATCAGCTAATCTATCCTGAGAAAGCTTATCTGTTTCACGCTTAAGTGCAGCCTCTTCAATTTCAAGCTGCATTACTCGACGATTCATCTCATCAAGCTCTGCTGGCATTGAATCAAGCTCTGTCTTTATAAGTGCACAGGCCTCATCCACAAGGTCAATTGCCTTATCAGGAAGGAATCTGTCTGAAATATATCTATTTGAAAGTGTGGCTGCTGAAACAAGAGCACCATCTGTAATCTTTACGCCATGGAATACTTCGTATCTTTCTTTAAGTCCACGAAGGATTGAGATGGTATCTTCCACTGTTGGCTCGTCCACCATGACTGGCTGGAATCGACGCTCCAAAGCAGCATCCTTTTCAATGTATTCACGGTATTCATCGAGTGTTGTAGCACCGATACAGTGAAGCTCACCGCGGGCAAGCATAGGCTTTAACATATTTCCAGCATCAAGTCCACCACTTCCATTTTTACCTGCGCCAATGATGGTATGGAGCTCATCGATGAAGAGGATTATCTCACCGTCAGAATTCTTAATCTCATCAAGAACAGCCTTTAATCTCTCTTCGAATTCACCCTGATATTTTGCACCTGCAATCATTGAGCCAATTTCAAGTGAGAATACCTTTTTGTTCTTTAAGGCATCTGGAACATCACCACGAACTATACGCTGGGCTAATCCCTCTACTACAGCTGTCTTACCAACACCAGGCTCACCAATAAGCACTGGATTATTTTTGGTCTTTCGACTAAGAATTCGAATTACATTTCTGATTTCCTCATCACGTCCAATTACTGGATCAAGCTTATTCTCGCGAGCACGCTCCACCAAATCATATCCATACTTCTCAAGTGTATCGTAGGTTGCCTCAGGATTATCCGTATTTACGGTTTGATTTCCTCGAACTGTTGCAAGCACTGTAAGGAATGCATTTCTTGTAATTCCAAACTGCTTAAAAATATTTTTAATTGGAGTGCTAGGCTTCTTTATCATTGCAAGCATCAGATGCTCAACCGAAACATAGCTATCTCGCATTGCCTTAGCTTCATCCTCAGCATACGTAAGAACATAATTCAAATTCTGTCCCACTCTCAGCTGACCGCCCTGAACCTTTACTCTTGCCTGAAGGGCACTGTCTATCGCATTTACGAATTGAGTAGTGTCAATCTCCATCTTACTAATCAGTGAAGGAATCAGACCATTCTCCTGACGCATCAGTGCCATCAACAAATGCTCCTGCTCCAGCTCCTGATTGCCATACTCCATCGCTATCTTTTCACAGCCATTAATGGCCTCTATGGATTTCTGTGTAAATTTCTGGATGTTCATAACCTCAACCTCCTTACTAATTACGTTGTAACATAAAAATTAGCACTCTGCAACCGAGAGTGCTAATAATTTATAATTATTTAAGATTTGCTTTATTTCATCAACTTTTTAATCTCATCAAACACAAACTGTACCTTAGGTCCTACAACAACCTGAACTGTGTTCTTTGATGGTCGTACGATACCAGGTACGCCTGCGCTCTTGATTTTCTTTTCATCAACTGCAGTATAGTCTGCTATTTCTACTCTAACTCTGGTTGCGCAATAGTCAAGCTCAGTGATATTTCCTTTTCCTCCTAATCCCTCAAGGATTGTAGCAGCCATTGCTGCAAAATCAGAATTTCCGATTTCGATATTTACTTCATCCTCTTCGTCATCCTCTCTACCTGGAGTCTTGAGATCAAACTTCGTAATTACGAATCTGAATAAGACATAGTAAATTACTGCAAAGACAAGGCCTACTGGAATTAACAGTAATGGATTTACTGCCATTGGAGCCTTAAAACTAAGTATCCAGTCAACTAATCCAGCTGAGAAATTGAAGCCTAATCTGAATGGAAGCAAAGTACAAACGGCTGCAGAAATACCTGTAAGGACTGCATGTACAAGATAAAGCCCTGGAGCAAGGAACATAAATGAAAACTCAAGTGGCTCTGTAATTCCAGTAAAGAATGAAGCTAAAGCTCCAGCAAAAAGGAGTGAAGCTGCAACCTTCTTCTTAGAATCCTTTGCTGTGTGATACATAGCAAGAGCACCTGCTGGAAGACCAAACATCATTACAGGGAAGAAGCCTGTCATATACTGACCAGTTACACCCTTTACTGCTCCATCAGCACCTGACCAGAAAAGACCAAGGTCATTAATACCTGCTGTATCAAACCAGAATACTGCGTTCAATGCGTGATGTAATCCAAGTGGAATCAATGCTCTATTAAGCATTGCATAAATTCCTGCTCCTACAGGTCCAAGACCGATGATTGCTGTAGCAAATGCTACGAATCCTGCAAAGATAAGTGGCCAAATGAAATAAAGCACTAACGAGGCCACGCATGACGCGAGAGCAGTTACAATGGCAACGCACCGCTTGCCGCTGAAGAACGCCAGCCAATCTGGAAGCTGAGTACTTTTAAACCGGTTGTAACAGCTGGAACCGATGATACCAGCAAGGATACCTATAAAGGCATTGCTAATTTTACCAAATGCTGCTGGAACCTCTGATGCATCGACTCCACGATACATTGCAACAGCACCTGTGCTAAGCATCGTTGTTATCATAAGGAAAGAAACAAGACCTGACAATGCGCTTGTACCGTCATGGTCCTTTGCCATACCAACAGCAACACCTACTGCGAAAAGAATTGGAATCTGATCAATAATAGCAGAAGCAGCTTTGATTAAGAATGCTGCTATGATGCTATTAGCACCCCAGCCTGTTGGATCAATCCAATAGCCGATTCCATAAAGAATACCAGCAGCAGGCAGTACTGCTACTGGTAGCATCAGTGATTTACCGATTTTTTGTAAATACTTCATCATAATACTCTATCTCCCTTCGTTAAATGATAATACAATTATATCATTTAACGATTGAATTATCACAATAATGTCACACTGAAAAATGCTATAATGAAAATATAATATAAAGGAGGGCGAACCATGCGAATTTACAGGGCTAAGGACTATAATGAATTAAGTAGAAAAGCTGCTAACATTATCTCAGCACAGATTATTATGAAGCCTGATGCAGTCATAGGCCTGGCTACAGGTGCCTCTCCTATCGGTACATATAAGCAGCTTATTGAATGGTATGAAAAGGGCGATTTGGATTTTTCTGAGATCCGTACTGTAAACCTGGATGAATATAAGGGTCTGGCCGCTGACAATCCACAGAGCTACGCCCACTACATGTATACCAATCTATTTAATCATGTAAACATCCCTTCTGATAATATAAATATTCCAAACGGTCTGGAGTTCGATGCGGCGATAGAATGTGCAAGATACGATACTGTCCTTCAAAACCTGGGTGGCATCGATTTACAGCTTCTTGGCATAGGAGGAAATGGTCATATTGGCTTTAACGAACCCGGAAACAACTTTGATAAGAGTACTCACTGCGTAGCTCTTACCGCGAATACCATTCAGGCCAATTCCAGATTTTTTGATTCAATTGAAGATGTACCAAAATATGCTTATACAATGGGTATTAAAAATATTATGCAGGCAAAAAGCATTTTGCTGATTGCCTCAGGCGAAGCAAAGGCGCAGGCTATGTACGATGCTTTTTACGGGCCTATCACACCATCATGTCCCGGCTCTATCCTTCAGCTTCACAACAATGTGACTGTAGTTGCAGATGAGGCTGCTCTTGCAATAATATTACAGAAACACAAAATCACCTCTGGAGGTCATATCCTATGATTATAAAAAATGGAAATGTATTTTGCCCTGACAGAAGCTTTCAAAAAAAAGATTTGCTTATCGCAGATGGAATAATTACAGAAGACCTTTCTGCTGCGAGTTCCGATGGCAGGGTATTTGACGCATATGGGAAATTTATTATTCCTGGACTTGTAGATATTCATTCTCACGGCGCTGTGGGTCATGATTTTTGTGACGCTTCAGCAGATGGCCTGAGGGAAATATTAAAATATGAAAAGTCCTGTGGCATCACAAGCTACTGCCCTACCTCTATGACCCTTTCAAAAGAAATGCTCTTGGATATTTTCAAAACCGCAACAGAAATTGAGCCATCTGAGGAACTTGCCAGCATTGCAGGTATAAATATGGAAGGGCCATTTATATCTGACTCAAAAAAAGGCGCGCAAAATGGCAAGTATATTACCTGCCCAGATACTGCCTTTTTCAATGAATGTAATACTGCATCTGGCAACCTAATCAAGCTCGTTACTTTAGCCCCTGAGGAACCAGGCTCTGAAGAATTCATCCGTGAGCTAAAAGATGCAGTCGCTATTTCCGTTGGGCACACTGCTGCAAGCTACGATGAAGCAGACCGTGCTTTTAAATCTGGATTCAATCATGTAACTCACCTGTGCAATGGTATGCCACCTTTCAACCATCGTGAGCCTGGTGTTATAGGTGCTGCCATTGAAAATGAAAATGTTATTATCGAGCTAATCTGTGATGGCATACATATTCATCCTGCCATGATTCGCACATTCTTCAAGCTCTTTGGTGCTGAACGCATTGCACTAATCAGCGACTCCATGGAAGCCACCGGAATGCCTGATGGCGACTACGAATTAGGAAAACAGCATGTAATAAAAAAAGGCAATCTTGCCACCCTGGAGGATGGCACAATTGCCGGTTCTGCTACTAACTTATTTGATTGTATGCTAAAAGCAATAGTATTCGGAATCACTCCCGAGGATGCAATTACCGCGGCTACGGCAACACCTGCGCGAAGCATCGGAGCATATCCACTCATCGGTTCCCTCGAAGTAGGGGCTCGCGCCGATATCCTCGTCCTCGACGAAAAATACAAATTAGTCCATATTATCTAATGAATTATTAAGTGAACTGGTAGGCATCAAGCTCTTAGGTCTCTGTATGAGGCATGTAGACGAAGGAAGAGACTCTAAGGCTTGTAGCCGTAACCAGTGGACTAAAGATATTTAAGCAAACTTTATTATATTGTCACTGTGAACATGCTCAGGTTCTGCAGTGATTCCTGAGTTGTATTTATCAAGCGCAGCCGCTGTATTCTGAACCTTTTCGAGAAGTTCTCTTGTGTTGTTCGAGAGGTTCTTGTTGTTGCAAGAGATTTCAGCGGCCTGAGCTGCAGCTGCAGTAACCTCTTCAGTTGTAGCCGAAAGATGAGATATGTTATCCACAATCTTGTTGTTTGAAGTGGCAAGGTTTTCCACCATCTCCTCAACACCTGAGATGTTTGCTGTAAGATTTTCAACATTCTCATTCATCTTTACAAAGCTTGCAGCTGCCTGCTCAATCAACTCACCCTGAGCTGTTGATGCAACACAGGCACTGGTAACTGCTGTCTCGGCATCCTGCGCATTGTTTCCAAGCTCTACTATCATCTTTGTGATATCTTCTGTTGCAACCTTTGTCTTCTCTGCAAGATCACGAATCTCATTTGCAACAACTGAGAATCCCTTTCCGTATTCGCCAGCTCGTGCTGCCTCGATAGAAGCATTAAGTGCAAGAAGGTTTGTCTGTGTGCTGATTGCAAGAATTACATCTGTAATCTGCTTCATCTCCTCACCCTTTGCAACAAGATTCTGCATTGCAATGCCAACCTGATTATTAATAGTAGTAATGTCTTCAGCCTTTGCCTTCAGCTCAATCATCATATCATAATTGTCTTTGTTGATATCTGTAGCCTCTGAAGCGATAGCAACCATCTCCTCCGCACGGGCAACAGTTTCCTCTATAAGGTCCTGGATGTTCTGTGTCATCACAGTCTGTTCCTGGATGTTTTCAGCATTTGAAAGAGTACTGCTTGAAATATCATCCATAGCATTGCTCATTGTTGTAGTAGTTTCATCGAGCACGTTCATATTGTCCATTGCACGGCCAACACCAAATCTTACTTCCTCAGCGACATTCATAACCTCTTCAAGCATTTCAGCCTGCATATCTGCACGATACTGAATTAATCCAATTGTATCTCCCTGGAATCTTTCAAGAATGCTTTCCAAATATACGCACAAAGCTACAACTGCAAACACACAACCTATACCAGCTGCACAATCGATAGCCTCCTCTGTTGTGTAAGCTGATGGTCCGTAGCATCTAGCAATAAATGTTCCAATCTGTATAATCCCAACAGTCAATCCAGAAATTCTTGAAAACTTCTTATCATAATATAGAACGAATGGAACCAATGGTCCTACCATTGCAAAGCGAAGATAATAGCTTGTGAAAGCATAGCATCCGCTAATACCTACTAATGTAAGTACAACAAGAGCAATCCATCTTAGCTTTTCTGAATTTGGCTTCTTGGCGTAGATTGTTGATAGCCCTACCAATGATCCAATCTCAAGACCAAGTGTCATGAGTAAATAGCCAAGTGTTCTGAAGCCACGCAGGTATGCAATGACTACAACAGTTGTTAATAATGTGAAATAAATACCATATGTAAATATTAACACGCGGTTGATTCTTTTAACCTGTTCATTTCTGTCTGAATAAAGAAACTTCTCTTCCATTGATTTTCCTTCCTTTTGTATATAAAACCTATAAACTGTCCGTAACACAGTGTTCAAAACTATATCACGTTATAGCAATTGTGTGAATTAGCATAAATTACAAAAATATAACGAATTATACAGGACAAAATAATCAAATAGCTGAGTACTTTTGAGTATATTGCCACTGGTTTGCGAAATAGTACTAATAGAGTGTGGTATAACCCGAAAACTGGGGATTATTTCAAGAAGTGAGGCACAAAAAATCGCCACAAATAAAGACGGTAGTTGGCATAAAAAAAGACACCCACAAGGGGTGTCTAAATATCCAATATATAAAAAGCTATTAACCGAAGAAATGAACAAATCCTGCTTCAACCCAAAGAGCTACGATTACAGCAACACTCATAATGATTGCTCCAACGGCTCTAACCAAGCAATGTGAATCCTCAAGCTTAGCTGATCTCTTTGCATAGCTTGCATTAACAGCGATAAAGTATACGAAAAATAATGTAACTGCAGAAAATACTACAAGAATAATAAGATTTAACATCGTTTGTCCTTTCCTTAAACTAAAAAACAATTCATTTCCTAAACAACGATGTATATCTTACAGGCTAAAAGTATTTTCTTCAATTGTTATATTCTACATAGTTTTCACAATTTGTTCACTATTTTATAATTATTTTGCACATTTTTAATCAATTCCGCTCGAAACTAATCAAATTTAATCGAGTTTCCATTGTGATATATCATAATGAAGAGAATACATATCCTCAAGCGAATCAACCGATATACGTCCACTAAACAACAGCTTGTCAAAAGAATGATTGAATGTGTTGTTCTTGTAATCCCTGTAGCTCATGAATGCAAATACTTCCATAATAGATGCATTTGGCATATAAATCGTGTCAAGTGCAATAATGTCTCTATTAGGAAGGTAAGTGCTTGTGCCAAGGTCGAAAGCTCTCACAGAGATAATTGGGTGTTCCTCAGTACTACTGTCATGAAATGTTGCAGTTAGCTTAATCGCCTCTGAGTTGCCCCCTCCAATAACGCAGCTACCCAATTCCTGAAAGATATCCGTAGGCTCTATTACGTCAAATCTGTCATAATCCTCAAAGGATACAATCCCTGGAATCTTCTTATCGGAAGCACTTGAAACGTTGTAATTAAACCGTTCTGCTGCACTGGCTACCTTTTGCAGCTCATTAAACAACGACATATTTCCTATTGTAATAGCCGTATGCTTTGCATAATCTGTCAGCTCAACAAAATCATATTTCTTGTCCTCGCTAAAATCAACTGGAGCAGGCTTCACTGCATCTAAGGTGAAATCACTGAAGTTAAAATCAGAATTATTCTCCCTGACATAAATCATCGCCTGCTTGAAATCAGCAAAAGTGCATCTATGCAAATCAATATGCTTAACATCATTGACATCCAGATTATCATCCTTCTGCTCATCAATGCTGGCCTGAATTTGATAATTTAGATGAGTTTTAAACAAAACATTATTTACTACCATAATATTATCCTCCACCCTTACTGAATAATAGCACATTTTGTGTTAGTTAGACAACAGAAGCGCAATATTTAGCGATTATTTATAAAAATATACTAAATCTTTTCTTTGTCAGTTATGCAAGTTATGGTAGAATTAAAAACGAGGTTTAAACCACAATTATATGAGGGGAATAATAATTTGAAGGACTTAAAACACTTATACTACTTTGAAAAGCTTCTGGAAGAATCCTACAACGATCTAGCACGTCAAGGTCAAGCAGACGGCAACAAAGCCATAGGTCATGTATGCTTTCAGATTCCAGAGCCATTACTTAATTTACAGGGCTGCTTTTCCGTACGCCTAAGAGCTCCACGTACAGGCTCTATTGAGATGGGAACCTACTATATGAGCTCAACCTTATGTGAGGCTTGCCGCGCTTATCTTGAACGCGCAATCGAAGGCGGCTTCAATTTTCTTGATTGCATACTTGCTCCAGATGCCTGTGCACAGATGAATCGCTGCGTAGAGAATATTGAACATCTCAATTTAATTAATAAGGAAAACTTTTTTGTTACTTATTCTGATGTCCCTATGAAGGATGACGAAACTGCTCTGAAGCATTATGTAAAGCAGATGCGCATCCGTGTTCTCGAACCACTTCATGAACATTTTGGAATTGATATCTCAGATGCAGCTTTAAGAAAAGCTGTTGAAGAACAAAATGAAATCAGCAGACTTTTAACTGCCATTGGAGATTATCGTAAATATGAATCTCCTAGAATTACTGGATATGAGTTTGCAGTACTTTGCCTGGCAAGCTACTGTTGCCCGAAGTATCTGATAAAGGAAAAGCTGGGGGAGACTCTCGAAGAACTCAAGACCCGAGAGCCTGACGATGCTTCAAAGTATCGTATTCGTGTTGTAATGGTTGGCTCTGAGATTGATGATCCTGAATTTATCCAGCTTGCTGAAGAATGCGGGGCTCTCGTAGTAGCCGACAGATACTGCTTTGGTTCATTACCTGGCAGACAGGACATCATCTTAAACGATGATGAGGATGTGCTGACTCAAATCTGTCGCACCTATCTTCAATGGGGAAAGTGTCCAAGATTTTTCAATCAGGAAAAGGTTATGGAGCGCAGAGAATATGTTAATCAGCTTGCTAAGGAATATAATGCTGATGGTCTTATCTACGAGCAGATTAAATTCTGTGATTACTGGGGCTACGAGCGTGCAGCTGCATTTCATGTTATGGATGAAGAATATGGATATCCAGTGCTTTCCGTAGATCGTCCTTATTCAGTTCGTTCTTCTGGCCAGCTTCGCACTAGAATTCAAGCCTTCGTTGAACGTGTTGAAATAAAAAAACTTGCTGATAAGCATTCAGCAATGCAAGAGAACGGAGGGCTTGAATAATGGGAAAAGCATTTGGAAGTGAGCCACTTGGAACAACACTCTACTCAGGTAAACGACCAAGGAGACGTCGCGAGTGGCGTGGCCTGAAAGACACCTGGTATGATTACACCCGCTGGCTCTACTACTTATTTATATTAGCAAAATTTATAATGAAGCCTAACAATTTTAAAGGCTTCTTCCGATATCGATGGATGAGCAACTATCTGGCAGTTCCTGATTTCATGGACCGTCACACTGAGGGACTTCGAGGTACTGCCCTTCGTCTTGCTCACGAAGGAATTGGTCTTATCATCATCGACATGACAATTTCTCTTACGGAAATCTTCAGAGCAGATCCTGAAATCGGAAATGACACAGAGCTTTCCAAGAAGATGGTCATCTTCGATGAAAATATGATGAGCACCCTTATGGGCGGCTTTCGCAATTTGAAATGGGTGAGCTATGAGGTCCCTGCTATCTACACAAGCTCCTTCATGTGTCAGGACGGCGTAATGCACTACGTGGACAAGACCCACGAATACGGGGTGCCTGGTGATGTTTGTCCTATGCCTGCTGCTGAGCTTGGTGCTGCTTTAGAAGATGATTTCCCAAAGATTGGTGCCTGCGCCATCCAGTGCAACACCACCTGTGACGGTAGCCTGATGGGCGGAGGTCTAATGGCTCGAAGCATGGGCATACCAACCTTCCAGCTCTACGCTCCAATCCGTCATCGTCAGGACAGCGTTCAGGAATATGCGGCCGACGAAATCCTTAATGCCATCCATTTCATCGAGGAACACACTGGGGAGAAATATGATTGGGACTATCTCTTTGAAAATATGGATAGATTCAATAAGGAAACCAGAGAATTCCTAGAATGGCTTGAAATTAACAAGTCTCCATATCCACAGCTCTTAGGTGCAACACTTGGTTTCTACAGATATGGTGAATACATGGCAGCAGGTGGACGCAGCCCTATCTTCCTAGAGACCAGCAAAAAGATTACCGCACTTGCTACAAAGGCATATCAAAATAAAGAAATGGCCTGCAAGGAATATCGTCACCGCGCCATCCTCTGGGGCGTTCAGGCAGCCTACTACACGGCATTTCCTAACTGGCTTATGAACTGTTGGGGTATCGTCCCTATTAACGATATGCTCTGCTGCGTGTCTACAGAGATGGTAAGCACTAATGACAAGCATCAGGCGCTTCTTGATTTAGGTTATCTTTACGAGAATATGATTATGAGAAGCCGCTCAAATGGTGGCTATGAAACAGGTGTCGAAGACCTGTTTAGAATCTGCGAACAGATGAATGTAGATATGGTTATCATGTATGTTCATATCGGCTGTAAGGCCATGTCGGGCTACACAGGACTCTTTGAACAGGAAGCCCGAAAACGTGGCATCCATTGGATTTGGGTTAATCACAACCTGATGGTTCCATTGGATGGAACCCGCAGAGATATGCGCACCGAAGTAAATCGCTATATGCGAACGATATTAAAAGAAGAACCGGTTGATCCTTCACTTGAAGACTTCGACGACAGTTTATGTTGGTAAAAATATTAAGAGCCTGTAGTTACGGCTACAGGCTCTATATTTTTACCACTTAGTGTATGGCTGCTTCGATGCCTCGCGCGAGCTGATCAGCGCAGCTGGTGCCTTTCACACCACAAAGGTTTCCTTTGAGGATTGATACAGTGTTTGCTGCATCAGCGCCCTCTAAAAGCTTTGCGATAGCCTTTGTGTTTCCATCACAACCACCGGTAAACTTTACGTTGTGAAGCTTGCCATTTTCAAGATCAAAATCAATCTGTCTAGCGCATACGCCGCTAGGTGTGTAACTGATATGTTCCATTATTAAACTCCTTAAAAAATCACTTGGTTTTTGCGTGATTACATTGTATCAAGAGAATTCAATAAATCCAAGTTTTTTACTTCAGTTTCTGTAAAAGTCTTTTCTGAGAAGTCTGCAGGCATAACCGATGGGCTATACCAAATCTGTCCCATAAAGTAATTATATAAATCAGGATTCTTGAATGAATAACCATGTCTTGCGTACATTTCATTCTTTATAATATGAATAACCTCTGGCGCAAGCCCCTGAAAATCCTCTGCAGAATAAACTGTATTTGCTGTATCAGCAAGATACTTGCAGTAACGTGCATCACCCGAGATACCCTTTGACTCCCAGTAGCTTTGAACTGCATTCCAATATTTATTCCCTTCAAGATAGCTTGCTCTTTCTGAAATTGCTGCTGCAATCTGCTCGTTTGACCAGTTGGCTAAATCTCCAACATAGTCTCCTGGATCAACCACTTCAATTACAACATCGCTGTAATCATCCGTAGTACCTTCCACTGCTGAGCCTGCTGCAATGTCTTCCTCACCTGTAGTTTCCTCGGCAACTGGAGCTGCCGCATTCTCCTCAGTAACAGCCAATGACTTCTTTTCATGATTGAGAACATTAAAGGTGATAACTCCAACCAGAATACCTGCAGCCACGCAGCATACGCCTTCAATAAGCCATCTCTTCACGCTAGGATGTTCACTTAGAAAATCCTTAAGGTCGTAATGACGATCAACCACCCAATCAACAAAATCCAATAATCTTTCTCTTAAATCTTCCATATTCTTCCCTTTTTCTGTGCTATATTTTAGTACCGTTACTTAGTATAACACATTATTGTCGTTTTTGTTACATGTGTTACACCATTATTACAAAGTTTGTTCAATAGCACTTCTTGTAGCATTTACAGATCCCTGGGCCATTTGCTTGCTACCACCACCCTTAGCGCCAAGCAGCTCTCTCAGTCCAACTGCTATTGCGCTGCAATCTCTGGTGGTACTTCCGATAACAAAATTGTAGCCATTGTCATCATCACCTGAAAAGATCGAACATAATCCTGAGTGCTTCTCCATTAGTGCATTAACACCATCACGCATATTCTTGGCATCCAAATCCTCTGTGAATATTGTCACATCCACAAGGTCTGTTGGATATCTTTCTATTCTCTCCATAAGGATTTTTGCTTTTACTTCAGATATACGATATTTCAACTGCTTGTTATCCTCAAGCAATGACTTTATTTTCTCTGGCACCTGTTCCTCACGGCAGTTCAATGACTGGTAGGACTCCGACAGTATTTCCATTCGATGATTGTAGTCCTCCAGTGCTCTCAAACCACATAGAATATAGACTCTTGTTCCACCCTTATATTTTTCAAAGGATAATACCTTAAGTATTCCTACCTGTCCGGTTGATTTAACATGAGGCGCACAGCAAGCGCAGATATCAGTCCCATCAATTTCCACCAATCTGACAGCACCATCAATCTCTTTCTTACTGCGATAACTGGTTGCCTCAAGAGTTGCTGCATCAGGATAATACGCTTTGACACTTACATCTGCTGCTATCAATTCATTGGCTGAGTGTTCCAGCAAACGGACCTGTTCTGTAGACAACTCAATATTTAAATCAAGAGTCACCGTGTTTTCACTGAGATGAAAGCCCACATTCTCAGCGCCATAAATATTGTGAGCCAAACCTGTAAAAATATGCTCACCCGTATGCTGTTGCATATTTCCAAATCTATGATGCCAGTCAATTGTTCCGTGTACCACCTCTCCTACCGTATATACGATATCGCAGTAGTGAACAATCTTATCATTCTCCACCTGAACATCTGTCACTCGTCCTTCGCCCAGTAAGCCATAGTCACTAGTCTGTCCTCCCTGCTCTGGGAAGAAAAGTGTCTGGTCCAATATAACCTTATAGCTGTTCTGCCCCACCTGTTCGCAGGACAAAACCTTGGCATCAAACTCTCGTAAAAAAGCATCCTCGTCATATAGTGCAACTGTTTTCATAAGCCTCTCCATTCTTTCAAAAATAGCTCTTGCCCAATCATTCCATTAATTGACGCAAGAGCCTCTCATTATTTCTTCTTAAATAAGATATCTCTGTTAATCTCGGTGTAGAATGTCTCTCTCAAACGCTTGTTGCTGTAGTTCATTCCGCGAAGCCACATAAGCTTTGTCATTGTAGCCTCAAGAGTCATATCGTAGGATTCTATCATGTGGAAGTCCTGCTTCACCTGTCTGCCAACCTCGTAGACAGTCATATTGCTGCCCTCGTTAGCAACTTGAGTAGTCATAACCGCAAGCTTGTCAGTGTCCTTCCATTTTTCCATTTCCTCATAGAAGGTATCCATCAATGTCTCTGGCATACCGCCTACTCCAAAGCTTTCGATAACAATGATATCGTAATTCTCAAACAGATAGCTGAGAATATCTGGTTTCATTCCAGGGTATAGTTTCAGAAGAGTAACCTTATCTGACATCTCATAATAGAAGCTAGGAATCCCCCGCACTGGAACCTCTGGAATATATCGCACTATCACCCCATCCTGAATCACTGCAAGATATGGGAAATTAATGCTTGAAAAAGCATTATAGCTCTTGGCTCTTTCCTTCTTCGCGCGTGTTCCACAGATTACCTTGCCGTCAAATACGATGCTAACATTCTGAGAAACATCATCACTGGCATAAATAAAGGAATCTAAAAGATTGGTCTTGGCATCTGTAACATCCTTGCTGATAGGCTTCTGAGAGCCTGTAACAACGATTGGCTTCGCGCTGTTTTGAATCATATAGCTTAAAGCAGCTGCTGTGTATGCCAATGTATCCGTACCGTGACAAACAACAAATCCATCGTAATTCTCGTAATTGTCCTCTATCGCCTTTACGATATGCTTCCAATGGGCTGGGGTCATATTACTACTATCAATATTCATCACCTGAAGTGTTTCAACCTGACAAACCTTTTCAACCTCAGGTATATATGCAAGGACATCCTCAGCTGTAAGTCCTGGCTTAAGTCCTGCATCTGTCTGCTTTGAAGCAATGGTACCACCTGTACCAATCATTAAAATCTTTTTCATTTCTAGTTAGTTCTTTCCAATTGGTATTCCAAAAATTTTAGTCTGAAAGCCTTCCATCAGGCTGTCATAATCTGTATAGCTGATATTGCATTTAAAGCGGCTGTTCCATACATCCTTTAAGGTATCGCAGATAGCTGCACCATTTTCCTCAGAAAGGATTGTAGGAAATACGTAATAAATCATAAAGTAATTAAGATTCATCTGGTCAGCGCCACGTACTCTACCAAGCTTCTTGAATGCTGTAAAAACATCCTCGCAAAAAGCTTTACACTCACTCTCCAAATCGGAAGCATTAACAAGTGCTGCAAGCTCTCCATAGCGTTCTTCTTTGAATTTATTTGTGTGAGCCTCGTACTCCTTCTTGCTATGAACCTTGCTCAGATAGGCAACATCCTCAAAAATTTTATCAACATTGTAACCCATAACATTATCTCCTAAGTATTGTTCAACTAGATGCTATTTTACATTATTTCACGTATAATTAAAACTCACAGAAAGGATTTATTATGAACGACGACGAACAGCTTTTATTCAAAAGATTAATCGAGCTTTCCAACAGAGCTTATAAAAATAATATCTATACTTTCAGCGACTTTCTCAGTCTGAGCCAGCAGGATATTTTGTACCAGGCCGCAAGGAATAAAGCCTTTGCACCAATCAGTTATGATTTGTTTGGTGGCTATGAAAACTGCGAGAGGAAAATGGTGCGCTTTGGAAGTGAGTCAGACTTTGGTTACGATGTTGAATTTCCTATCAAATGCATCAAGGTAGAGCCACTTGCAAAGAAGTTTGCTAAGGAATATACCCACCGTGATTACTTGGGCTCCCTCATGAGCCTTGGAATTGATCGAAAAAAATTCGGCGATATCTTCGTGGATGGCATGGATGCTTATATCTATGCCGACGAGTCTACCGCCGATTATCTTCTTGAAAATTTCGTATCTGTAGGACGCAACTCCGTAAAATGCTCCATCTCAGAATTACCTGAGTCCTATAAGCGTGCTGCCCTGAAGGAAATGACTATTCAGGTAGCTTCGCCTCGCGCTGATGCTGTCATTGCCCGTGTCTACAACCTGAGCCGCAAGGACACCATTCCTTACTTCACCGAAAAGAAAGTCTCCGTCAACGGACGCATCGTAGAAAACAACGACAAGGTGCTCGCTGCAGGCGACACCATATCCGTACGCGGCTTCGGTAAATTCACCCTCGTATCCGAGGGCGGGCTTTCTCGTAAGGGTAAGCTAAACTTAGTAGTAGAAGTGTTTGGAGGTTAAATGAGGATGTGGGCGTAACATCCGGACTAAAGTGCAGCGATTAACCTCTGTGCGATGGCTGCGAAACCAGCATCGTTGGGGTGGCCTGCAAGGAACGAGCCAATCGTATATACGGTGCCGTCAGGTGTGGTAAACTCGTCACCCTGCTGCAACATGTACTCCTGCACACCCTGAATATCCGAAAGGCTTACATAGGTGATGCCCTGCTCAGAGGCAACTGCCTTCTTTGTGCTGATAATGCTCTTGTAAGGCCAGAAATTGTCCAGCATCACAATTCTTGCATTAGGATTGTAGGTCTTGATGTACTTAATCATATCTGTAAGGTCTTCCTTGAAATGATTCTCGTGACCTTTTACATTTTCTCCCAGCTCAATAACAATTGTTCCATACTGATAATTTGTGATGTATGGATCCAAATCGTCAAGCTCGTAGTTTCTTGTGCTTGAGAACTCCCATGCACGAAGTGACATGTAATCATAAGATCCGTAACCCTTTGCGGCTACAGTCTGATGAACATAGTCATTCTCTGGAGCAGTGGCTCCGCATCCCCAGCCTGAACCCCACCAGTCCTTGGTAGCAGGATACATGGTGATGGAATTCCCGATAAATAAAATGTCCTTTGTCGCTGTAGGAACACTCTTTGTGCTTGATGTAGGGAGTGGAATATCTATGTAATCTTTAGAAACATCGTCAAAAGCGATGTATCCATAATCCCCATTTATCTTCATCTTGTAATAGTCAGTCTGCTTGCACTTTCCAACAATGCTCACATACTGGTCAAGAGAAAGTGTACCAATTACCTCGGCTGTATCGTAAGGCTCCTCACGCACAATTGCTTTCGACTGTGCATAGTAGGTAGCCTCGAAATCTGTGAAAGTATATTTTTCCTTTTCAGGCTCCACAACCTTCTTCTCTTTCTCCTTTAGCTTAGCAGCCTGCGCAGCTTCCTCTTCCTGCATTTTAATCTGCTCCTGCTCAATGCGCTCAGCCTCTGCTCTAGCCTCTGCCTCTAATTTGTTCTGATAAACCACAAGGCTTCCAAAGGCAATAACCAAAACTACAAGAGATATCCAAAGTCCAATTACTATCTTCTTCTTCAAAATATTTCTCCTATTAAAAACAAGTTGACTATTCTATAATTGACATTAGTAAGATGTATTATAGCACGATTTATTTAAGAAGTCATTTTTGAGGGAATCTGTTATGAAGCTGCTACTTTCTGCCGCTGAAATGCGGGCATGCGACAATTCTACAATTGAAAAAATGGGAGTTCCATCACTTGTGCTCATGGAACGAGCAGCCATAAGTGTTTGCGATGTCATTCTCAGTCGTTTTGAGAAATGTAACAACATCGGTGTTATCTGTGGCCCCGGAAATAATGGTGGTGACGGTGTTGCTGTCGCGCGAATTCTCCATAATAAAGGATTCTGTACCAAGGTATTAATCATTGGAGAGTCTAAAAAATTTTCAGAGAGTCTAAAGCAGGAGCTTTCGATTGCCAAAAACTACGGAGTGGAGCTTTCCTACATTAAAAATAGGGATAGTATAAGCCCGAAAGAATTCTCCAGCTTTTTTTCAGAATGCGACCTTATAGTGGATGCCATGTTCGGAATAGGTCTCACTCGCGGCCTGGATGGCAATTACAAATCTGCCTGCCAATATATAAATCAGTCGAATAAACCTGTCATAGCAGTGGATATCCCTTCTGGATTTGATACCGACAGTGGAAAACTATTAGGTGATGCTGGCGTAAATGCCACTATCACTGTCACCTTTGCCTATATGAAAAAGGGCTTGGTGCTTGGAGACTGCAAAGAAGCTACCGGAGAAATCATTGTTACCGATGTGGGAATATATTGTAAAGATAATAGTACTGCGAAGCTTCTTGACGATACTGTACTTGATACCATTCCTTGGAGACCAACCATCGCCAATAAGGGAACATGCGGTAAGGTCCTTATTATTGCTGGTAGCGACAAGATTTATGGCGCCTGTTATCTAGCTGCATTAGCGGCCCTATGCTCCGGCTCAGGTTTAGTGAAAATATACACCCACTATAACAACATTGGCACTATTCAAAGCTGCCTGCCTGAGGCAATGTATACCGCATATACGAATTATGATGAAGTATCTCTGATTCCAGATATTAGTTGGGCTGATGCAATAGTTGTAGGTCCAGGTCTTGGCACCGCAAAGGCTGCTTCTTCAATTTTGAAGACCTTGAGCAAGACCGCCACTGTCCCTGTTGTTATCGATGCAGACGGACTGAATGTTCTGGCAAAAGACCTGAGCATTTTAGATGAGCTTTCAGCTGTTGTGCCTGTCATTCTTACTCCGCACCTGAAGGAAATGGAGCGTCTATGTGGCATTCCTGTATCTGAAATTAATTATGACATGGAAAATATTGCTTCTAACTTTGCAAAGGAGCATAATTGCATTGTTGTGCTGAAAAATCACACAGAGGTTATTACCAGTGAATCAGGTGTATATTATTGCACCAGTGGAAATGAAGCCCTTGCCACACCAGGTAGCGGTGATGTTTTAGCTGGCATTATCGGTGCTTTACTGGGTCAGGAAATGGACGCTGAGGACGCCGCCGTGGCTGGTTGCTATGTTCATGGAAAGGCAGGTACAATCGCCGCAAAGAAAGTTGGTATAAAGGGATTGTTAGCTCGTGATATCATTTCTAATATTCATGAGTTGATATAAAATACTTGCACAATAAAGACGTTCTTCGAACCTCGTAGAGCATCTATTTTTTATAGAAAGGCATTAAAAATGAGAGAATTTGATGTAGAAAAACAGACTAAACAATTAATCGAATACACTAGAGAGTGGTTCAATAAGTTCGGTGACAACACTCGTGCAGTCATTGGTATTTCAGGTGGAAAGGATTCTTCTGTTACTGCTGCAATTTTAAAGGAAGCTCTTGGTGCTGACAGAGTAGTTGGAATCATTATGCCAAATGGTGAGATGAGTGATTTGGATGACGCAAAGCTCCTCGTAAATTTCCTTGGCATTCCTAACGAAATCGTACCAATTACAGACTATTACAATGCTGCTATTTCAACCTTTGAGAAAGCAGAGAAATTTGAAGTTACAAAGGATCTTAAAATCAATCTTGCTCCTAGACTTCGCATGTCTACACTTTATGCTGTTGCTCAGGGTCAGCCTGTAACATCATTTGTTGTAAACACCTGCAATGCCTCAGAAGACTACGTTGGCTACTCAACAAAGTACGGCGATGCAGCTGGAGATGTTTCACTTCTTCAGGATTTCACAGTTACAGAGGTTCTTCAGATTGGAGAATACCTTGGACTGCCAGAGCAGCTTGTTCACAAAACTCCATCTGATGGTCTCTCCGGAATGAGTGACGAGGACAAGCTTGGCTTTAAGTACGCACAGCTCGATGAATACATCTCAGACTCAAACGCTGACATTCCTGCAGATGTGCGTGCATCCATTGACAAGAAGCATGTGGCTAATCTTCACAAGCTACAGCTTATGCCTGCATATAAGCGCCATTAATCAAGCTTTTACTTTAAACTTAACTATTGAACCCCTAATACACATATACTAAAATTAGTCTTATATTCATATATTAGGAGTTTAAATCACTGAATCATGAGTATTCTAAGCGCTGGACAAATAATAAAGGAGGCTCGCCAAAGAGCTGGCTTGACTCAAGAAGCTTTATCAGAGGATATATGTTCCACTGTTGCACTTAGTAAAATAGAAAACGGTAAGCTCGGTGTTAGTCCATCTACATTTTCATTACTAATGGAGAAAACTGGCTCCCCTCGAGAGGTCCTTCCTACCTTTAAGAATATTGATGATTACAACTGTTTTCGACTTATCAAGGAAACCTACAATGACATAACACATCATCAGTTAGATACTGCATATTCTCATATTCAAGAAATTATAAATATCAATTATGCAGATAATAAATTCTATCGTCAACAAACCATGTTACTATATTGTTGGCTACAATATAGTAACTGTTATGCTGACTCTCAAACACTATTATCTATCATAGAGAATGCATTGAGAATAACAAAACCTAGTATTAGTGTTTTTGATATTCGAGATATTTCTCTATCCTATGTAGAATACAAGGGATTTCTTTTGATTATTAGTATTCTAATTGACTGTAAGGAGTTTGACTCATCAGTAGTTCTCTTATCGGAGATTAATACTTTTATCAGAAATTTTCCCTCCCAAACGCGAAACCAGCATAATAGAGAAATAGAATATATTCATGCTATAACCTATGGTAAATATTTTTATTTTACAGGCGATTATTCAAACGCCTCTGATTGGATAAATAAAGCACTAGATATATATTACTCTGAAAATATTGATGCTTTTTTGTCCTATGAACTGTTCATTTTAGCTGAGCTTATTTCATTAAAAAATAGCAACAGCAAAGAATTCTCGCCAAAATTTGAATACTTTATTGCCGCTGCTACATTTAAAAAATGCGCCTTTGTAAATAGGGTAGTCGACTATGCACAAAGAACCTTCTCAAACGCTTCCATTTTATCAAGATATCACGTGTTTAAAAAAATGTTCCCTGAATTGTCTTTTAGTGAGATGATTTTATCTGATGGACTTTATAACATTTATGATAAAGATGTTATAACTATTGGAAGGCTCATTAATCATCTTCGTAAAACCCAAGGCATATCAATCGATAAACTATGCAATGGTATCTGTAGTAAATCTATGCTTTCTAAAATTGAAAACAATGATTTATCTCCTAGCATTTATGTTATAGAAGCTTTACTAGGAAGACTAGGTGTTAACGAAAAGGATTTTACCTTCTACGGAAATGATGAAGAAACACAATATTATAGACTTAAATCAAATATTTTTGTTTCTGGTCATCTTAATAATATAAAACAGCTAAAAAAATCTGTTTCAGAGTTTGCCGCCTTTGCCAACAAAATCAATAACAAACTCGTTCTCCAGCAAGCATACTGTTTTGAAGCCCAGTTATGCGAAGATAAAAACGAAGCATATACTCTTCTTTACGATGCAATAAAACTTACATATATTGATTTTAATTTTGAGAATATTAACAATTATATCTTATCTTGGAGTGAATATAACATCATTAACGGTCTTCTTAAATGCATTTATCCAGCTCCAGATATATTCCATACCCACACCGCTTTCCACAAGCTACTATCCAATACGGATAAACCACCTTTAAATAATAAGCTTTTCTCTAGATGTCACGAATCAACTATTTGCTTATTCTTAATCTTTTTAGATATTAATAAGCTGTTCAATGAAACTATCTTTTTCATTGATAGCATGAATAATCAACTACAATACTTTGATCCATATAGCTTAAATTTTGCATTGTATTATTATGCATTGGCAAAAGCTAATCTTGGTCAAGATGATTCGCTCATTTTCTATTCAAAAGCAAGTATCGGGAACTCATATATTTGTAATGACTTAGAGATTATAAATCATTTTAAAAAAGACATTTATAAACTTACAAACATTAATATTTAAAAAAACAAGCGCCTAATGCGCTTGTTTTTTTAGCTATGCTCTAATAATAAAATCCCTATCCTCATTTAGATCAACTGAATCCTCAACAGCCCCCATTTTAAATTCTTGGTTATACTTTGCAGGTTGAACCATCAGTAATTCAAACGTTGCAATTACAAGTAACAACAATACTACTACTTTTACCTTCACACTTTTCATCATAAATTCCCCCTTAATATGACTAATCATTCGCCAATAATATTTCTTCTGCATCATCTTCATCTAATGCATTATTCTTTGATAAACAATAAACTACCACAAAATCCAAAAGCCCCGCAACTATAAATATGACTTCTACATTTACTACAGATGCTAACACACTTATACAAAATGATACAACTGGCATTGCCGCTACTCCAACTGATGTAGCTATTGCAACTGCGCGAGCTATATATTTCTTGTCGACTTTTTTCATAAAAACTATATTCATCATACAATTACCATAAGCTACTCCAAGACCAAGAACAAATGATAATATAGCTACAACCAAACAAGTAGTTAAACTATTGGAATATAGTGGTTTAGCACATATTATTAATATATAGAATAAACCTATTATAAGACCATTAATTACATTTATTCCTTTATTTGATACGAACTTAGATATATGAGGGTAAGTAATCGAGCCACTCAACATTCCCAGCGAAACCGAAACCGATAAAATTGATAGTATTTCTACCCCATTATGCAGTACCGTATCTGCCAATGGTGCCTGCAAACCATTTATAGGAACTAAAATAGCATTTATGAAGACTGTATATAGTAAAAAGAAAACAATTACATTTTCCTTGGACACATATCTTATTCCATCCTTAAAATCCTCTACATATCCACTAATATGAAAAGTCTTTTTTACCAGTTCATCATTTTTAATATTTACAAAAAGAATAATGATACTAGATATAATAAAGGTACCCATATCAATATATAGAGCTCCAGATATTCCTATTAATGCAATTATTCCAGCAGCACATCCCATACCTACCAATTGAACTATTTGAGAAAGTGAACTATGAAGAGACATGCCATATTCATATAATTCTTCATCAAGAACTTTAGGTGTCAAAGCTGTATCTGCAGGCCCTCTGAAAGCTTCTACAGTCGAAATTAGAATATTAGATACTAATAACATCCATGGTCTAAGCAATCCCGCAAGAAATAATGAAGCAACCATAGCTACAACAATTGCCCTAATAATATCTGTCACAATCATTATTATCTTTTTGTTTCGTCCCTCAACCCACGTTCCTGCAAAAGGTGTTATTAAAACCGTAGGTAGATTATTAATTCCAAATATCAAAGCTGACCATGCTGCAGAATTTGTAAGTTGATAAACTATCCAGGTACTTGCAATTGCATCTATGGAATCTCCAAATCTATTTATCAACGCTGCGAGCATCATTTTTAAATATTCTTTTTGTGATAAAACATCTTTATACGAATGTTGCTTCTCCATTCTATGCCTCCCTTTTGTTACATGTATCATAGTAATAATCCAAATATGCAACTTCTTCCAAACTCATGCCGTCAGCTCTTTTTCCTCTACATGTTCCATCATCCGCAAACGCATTATAATACCTACATCCGCCTAAACAAAGAGGTAATTCTTTACATTTTCTACATTCTACATTCTTTATTAAAGACTTATCTAATCGCTGCTCATATAACTGCCTATTTTTATATATCAACCTTCCATCATCTTTTAAATAACCAACCTCATCGTCGCCTTCACAGTTTGTACAAAAAAGTATTTTTCCATCGGTATTTATTGCTACAGCATTGTGCCCACAAGATTGACAACCATAAAAATTATTATATCGTTCACAATTTTTATACCCTAATGAATATGCATACATCTTTATTTCAAATGAACTAACTTTCTCGTTCTCCTGAAAAATATTAGCTATGCTTATATGGATGTTCTTTCTTAAAGGAGGGTCTATATCTTCTAAAATTTGAGTCTGATTATTAAGATTATCTTTATTAATGTTCATTCGCAGAATGACCTTTATTCCATTCCTCGAAGCAGACTCTACCCCTGATAAAACTCTATCATACGTTCCCTGTCCATTTACCAATACTCTTCGACTGTCGTGACTTGCTTTATTACCATCAACTGTAATTTGCATAGTCTTTACTCCTAATTCATAGAGCTCCCTCGCTTTAGCTTCATCCAACAAATATCCATTTGTTACTACTGATGAAATAATCACGCACCCATTTTCTTGAGCAACAGGTAACACTTTCTTTAGTATTTTGATAATTGTTTCATATTGTAATAGCGGCTCTCCTCCAAACCAATTAATATTGATATTACGCCTTTTCTTAGATTCCCTAATTAAATAAAGAATCACACTATTAACTGTCTGGTCATCTATATTCTTATTGATATGTTCCTGCTGACAATAGGTGCATCTAAAATTACAAGCATTTGTCAAATATACCGTCAGCCTTAAGATGCTATCTCTACAAGTACATTTTTTTTCCTCATACTCCAAGACATCTAACTCGTCTATGTTATCATCTATTATTATCCCCTTAGAATACATGCTCTTAATAGTTTCTGCTTCCTTGAGGGTATAGTTTTCTTTATTAATATTTTTCAATAACTCTTTTATATAGTCTTGCTCTTCTTTACTATATGCATAGTATCGTCTACTAGCTACGTTATATAAAATCCTATTACCATCACATACTTCTTGATCAATCACATAGTTAGATAGTTTCATATTGTATTATCCTCAATAACTGTGCCATACAATTGCTCGTATGACACAGTTTAAAAATTTTAGTTTCTACTACTTTTTATAATTTTGAACCGGAAATCTGGCAGATAATGTTAAACCCTGCTTCATCCTCAGATACCAAATCAATCTCTCCAGCCTGAATAGCATTTGCAAGTTCCTCAGAACTAATTACTACCTTTCCATCTACCACTTCCGCATTCTCTGCGATTTCATATCTGTTCATTATTTTTTTCTCCCTTTCTAATTATATTTTTCCGATACCACGACATATACACAACATCGCTGCTGATTCTTCCGCATTCAGATCAACCGTTCCCTGAATAAAGTTTGCCATCTCCTCAGCGTCAATCTTCACATCATTTACTATCTCTTTAGTATCTTTATCCATTTTATGCTCCCTCATCGTGCATCTTATAACTTTGTGCTTGAAATCTGGCAGATAATATTCCATCCAGCCTCATCCTCAGATACCAAATCGATCTCTCCAGCCTGGATAGCATTTGCAAGTTCCTCAGAACTGATCACTACCTTACCATCAACTACATCTACCATTTCCTTACTAAATTCATAATCTCTCATCATTTTTTCCTCCTAATCAAATGAAATAATATAACTGATACCGTTATTCTCCTCTTGCTCGCTTGGATTTACTTCTGTGTTTAAAATCTGAATTGGCACTTCGCCATCTTGAACAATGGTCATATTCGTATTTTCCGTTTCACTACTCACTTAATTCACCTCCCTCCTCATACGGTGCCATAACTGTAAACAAACTGTATGTTTGAGTTTGTTCTGTATCTTCCAAGGCCCTAAATTTATCAAAAAGTGCATCTATCTCATGCTTGAACGCTTCCATATCCTCTAATTTTACTTTCATAAAATATGAGCCTATCTGATATGGTTTGTTTTTATGAGTTCCTGCACATTTGATTGCTTGTTTTGTCATTACAGCAAAATGATGGGCTGTAAGCTCATTTTCACATTGCTTACTAGACTTACTCTTGCTCAAATCATTAATAATTGATAAATCTTTAGATACTAATGAATATTCTTTTTCAAGTAGACCATTTGTTAACTGAGTTTTCTTTTCGGTTACAATACCTGCTAATACCAAGCGATTTAAATACATTTGTGTTGAAAAATTTGGCATCTTCAATCTACGAGAAATGTTCTCACTTGTTTGTTTTGAATCCAATAATGTCAATAAAACATCAAAGGCTCTACCGGATAAAATATCTTCATTTAATTCTTTATCCTCTTGAAACATATTCATTTCATAAATGCATGATAATTCTGGACTACTCATTCTCTTCTCCCATTTTTCTAGCTGACTAAACTAGTTATTTGTACATTCTCTACTAACTCATCAACATCTACTTCGCCTATACAAGCTAGGCCTAGATTATCCATATTAAACACCTTTCTTGATGTTTCATTCACCATTTCGTTGGTTATGTCTCTAATCGCTCGAACCTCATTTTCGATATAAAAATCTTTATCCATAACAGCACATTTTCCTATGCATCTTAAATGATCTGTTATATTGTCTACCGATAAAAGCAACATTGTTTCCATTGCTTTCTTTTCATTTTCTATTTCATATTCGGAAAAACCCTTTTCATTTGCCTCATTTAAAACAGCAGTCATAATTTTTGCAATTTCAACTATATTTTTCTTTTCACTGACGGCCATAAAACCTATGGTACCTCTCTTACTATAAAAACTATCGAATCCACCTAAGTTATATGACAATCCACGTTTCATTCGAATTTCCTCTATCATTCTGGCGTGTAACCCGCTTTGACCAAGCAATCTTACTGCCATCTCAATAGACGGTCTATTATAATCACTGTATCCTGTTGTTCTAAATCCTAGTGATAAGACTGCACTTACCCCCTGTCCCTTGTTTATATATACACCAGGTGTACTTTCAACTGCCTGCTCATGAATCAATAACTTTTTAGTCTCCCAATCAGAAAAAATATCTTCTATTTGATTTAAGAGCTCAGCATATTTAATATCTCCAATTACAACCAAAACTGAATTATTAGGTATATATGCTTTATCCATAATACTTGCAACTTGCTCTCTCTTTGCATTTCTTATATTTTGGATATCACCCATTATTATTTTTCCAGTTCCAGTATTTCCCCATAGAGCCGAACTGGTTCGTTCCTTTATTTGCTGAAAAGCAGAATAGAAACCTATAGCTTCCTGTTCTACTACACTTTTTTCATTCTCAAAAAAATCTAAATCAAATTCTCGATTTTCTTTAGCAATACATCCTAGTGCCTGTAAACACGTACCCAACGTTCTACTTAAACCTGTGAAATAGTAACAGGTATACTCCTTCGTAGTTGCCGCATTATATATAACTCCCTCTGCGGCAGCTTCTTCCATCAAGTTTTGATATTTGTTATTCAGTCTATTGTGAGGATTTAATGCCAAGTGCTCTGTAAGGTGAGATAATCCATTATTATCATCAGTCTCATAGCTACTACCTTGTTTCACCCACAAACCACATGATGTAGTTCTGGTTTGAGGTATCCTATGTAACACTATACGTAATCCATTTTCCAAATATGCATTTACTAAATCGTACACTTATTTGTTCCTCACTCATCTATTTGATGATTAAAGAATAAAAGACTTTCAACATCAAAAGAATAATCAAAAATAGAAACTACAATGTTTCCATTTAGTTAAAAAAATAAGAGTCAGCTCAAAGCTAACTCTTATATCTGTCATGTATTAATCTAATAGACTTAGTTACTCAAGACATTTATAACACGCTGTATCGTGTGGAAGGCTTCGTAGTCGTAGCGCTCTACAGCTTCGATGACGATGATATCGGCGTTCTTAATGTCTCCATGGATTTCGCCCATGTAGTCGCGGTGTGCGAAGGTGCAGTTCGTGAAGTCTTTGGAGAGATATGGCATCATATTTACACGGAAGCTGTCGCCGATTAGGCACAGCTTCTTTTGATTTGCTCCGTTGCTTGTAGTGCGGCAAATCATCTTTTCCAAGTTCAGACCTTCAACAGTAATCTCAGGACGATAATCCACAGTCTGCTCTACGTCATCATGACTTACCATAGAATCCGGTATACCCATGTAGGTATAAAGCTCATACTTCTCAGCATCCTGCGTACCTGTAATCCACTGAGTTGGATCTGTTTGCTCAACTCCCATCCTTGCATAAAGAGCATTTGTGCCATACAAAGCTCCCAGATAATTCCAGTGACTATCATATTTGTAGTAAATCTGATAATTGTTGGAAGCCTCCATCTCCTCCAATAGAGGATAAATAAATGGAGCGGTTGCCTCATACTGCATTCTCTCGTAAAGCTGCTGAATTCTACGATAGCTGGTTGCTATTTCCACTGTCGGCATATACTGAGGGTACACAGAGGATTTATTAGGCGCAATATAAACATAAAGCTCCTTCCCCTTGGCCTGGCAAATCGAATTCAACTGATTCACCAGATTTATATAATGGACTGTATCATCTTCACTTAATATATTTGTTCCCTGATAGCATTCGATTTCATTCTCACCATACAGGAATAGCCAACCACCACGGCCGATAATTATGTCCTGATAAGTATGAAGTGGGAAATAGAATTCATTTTCTGCTTCTTCCGCTGCAGGAGCCTGAACCTCTTCCCCAGGTACAATTGGCTTATTAGTTTCTCCTCTGTCCACCACAGTCTTCTTTTCTTCCGCCTTGGCACTATAGAACTTCTGACCAACTGCTGTGGCTACCACCTGATATTTTTCCTCTATTGCATCGTTAAGTGCCTTATACCATGAAATCAGAGTGTATCTAAATGGAATTCTGTCATCAATATAGCCTGAAACACTCTCACCTGTATTCAACAGGTTGCCCCAATCTATCTCCTGCATTTCACGTTTCTCGGTTTCGACGATTGAAAGCTTATTAAACAACTCATGATTTGATAAACTCAGCGCACTACCTCCTACCCATGGAAAAACAAGGATGGCAAGGAACACCAGGATGAATATGCGGTTTTTAACATTAGTGAAATTCATGGGCACGCCTCTAGAATTGATAATAAATAAATGGATTATAGGTGTTGTTCACCAAAAACAGCAAGCTCAACAAAAGCAGACCCAGACAAACAAAGGCGTTTCCTTTCACTGCCTTCACACTCATGTGAGCCTGAACAAATCCTCCAAACAAGCATGCAAACACAAAGGTAATCACACTCATTCCAGACAGATAATTAAGTAGATTCAGTGGTCTAAATCCACCCACAAACATTCTTGAAATGTAAGTAGCTGCAGCCATAATCGTATTGGCTCTAAACACTACCCAAAGCAACGTTACTATAATAAAAATCAGCAATCTATTGAAGAACTTAATTGGATTCTTCTCAAGAAGCTTTCCCAAAAACAATCTTTCAAGAATCAAAAGTATGCCATACACTACTCCCCAAACCAGAAAGGTCCAGTTTGCTCCGTGCCAGATTCCTGTAAGAAGAAATACTACAAAGATATTGAAATACATCTTCACCGCAGAACATCTGCTTCCGCCTAATGGAATATATACATAATCCCTAAACCAGGTGGAAAGTGAAATGTGCCAGCGTCTCCAAAACTCCCGGATTGATTCAGATCTGTATGGATGATTAAAGTTTTCCTTGAAGTCAAAGCCAAACATCTTTCCAAGTCCAATTGCCATATCCGAATATCCACTAAAATCAAAATATATTTGGAAGGAATAGCAAAAAGCGCCAAGCCATGCTACCGTGCAATCTAGCTGTGATATATCCATATCCCAGATCTTATCTACCACAGACGCTAATGTATTTGCAATCAGTACCTTCTTGCTCAGGCCAAAACAGAATCGCTTTATTCCCTCTGCAAACTCATAAGAACCGACACTTCTGTCTGTAAGCTGTCCCGCAATGTCCTTGTAATGTACAATCGGGCCTGCTATCAGCTGAGGAAAGCAAGAAATATATAGCGCAAAATAAAATGGATTTGTCTGAACATCTACATCATCTTTGTAGACATCAATTACATAAGACAATGCCTGAAATGTAAAAAATGAAATTCCAACTGGAAGTATAATCTCTGGAATTCCAAGAGCTCCTGTACCAGTTCCAGATAATACCCCTGCTGTTCTTTCTGCATCAGTGAGTTCACCAGCATAAAACAAATTTTCAATTGTAGCGACAAAAAGGTTGAAATACTTAAAGAAAAAAAGCAGTCCCATATCGCAAAGAATTGCCCCTATGAGCCCCACTCGCCTAAGGCCATCCCCATGACTTTCCTTAGAACACAAGAATCCGGCGCCCCAGTTCACAAGAATAACCAGAGCAATCAGCAATAGATATTTCACCCCTCCAAAGGCATAAAATATCAGGCTGAATACCAGCAATATATAATTAGATACAATGATTCTGCCCTCGGTTCCACCACATAATACCTTTGGAACACCATAGTAAACTAAAAGGCAAAGTGGCAGAAACACTGTGCAAAATATTAATGAGCTGAAAACCAATTTATTCTCCCCTGGAATCGTTAAAAATCAGCTTGCTGAATGGCTTATTTTTGTTGAACCATCCAACCACCTTGTCGCAGGCAAACGCCCCCGCAAATGTGATTACTGTACACATTACCGCTTTGACTGCAAAACTTGAATCAGCCATAAGCTCCTGAACTAATCGAATAGCATAAAACTGATTCAGATAAATCATGAGACTGACTTTACCTAACCATCCGAATATAGGCTTGTCGAAAGTCTCATGGCATGGGTTAATATCAGAAAATGAAAGTGTTACTCCTACCCAAAGCACGAAAATAACTGGGTAGCTATAGTTTACATCAACCTCTGTGCAGGCATAGTTGAAAGCAATCAGATAGCAGACAACCTCAAGTATGGCCAATAAAATCTTCCCCGCCTTGGAGAAATTATATCGTGAAAACTGACGAGTCAGACTGTAGGTACAACATCCAAGTGACATTTCAGAAAGTCCTCTCAGGAAGCACTTATAAAACATTCCTGTCCAACCATCAACACCTGCAACGCTGTCATACTCATGAGCCATATATCCCAAGATGAACAGTGCCAGTAGCGGGCATATTATCTTTACAAAAATATCATAGTGCTTGCGCAGCAATGGGTAAAAAATAAATGTAACCATAAGCCAAACATCAATGTACCAGGTCAGCTTGTTAACCCAATTGCTGTCAAAACCAAATACCTGCAAAAAGAAAATGGAAGCCCAGGAATCAATAACATAATGATACCTGTCAATTGCCGTCTTCTCTAAGAAATACGCATTTGCGATAATTGTAAGAATGATTGCAAACAGATGATATGGGAAAATGTTCCAGAACTTTTTCTTCATCATCAGCGCTGTCTCGGTACCTATAAACTCCGTAGACTGCTCCCGCTTGGCATATGCTCCTGCGGCAAGCAAGTAGCCTGAAACCAGGAAGAAAAACTCAACCCCAATATACCCTCTGGAGAAGAAATTGAAACCAGTGTTACCAATTTCAATCACACCACCATCTGCAAATCTCTTATGGATATGAAAAAACAAAATAGCTAAAGCAAAAATAAAACGTAAAAACTCCACCCGTCCATTTTTCTTAGGCTTAGTCATTCTTTAATCTCCATTAAAACTAAATTATAAATATTAATATATATATCTATTATACCCAAAGTACTCTTTAAAATAAAATAAAAAAAGCCTTCCCCGTAAAGGGGAAGGTGGTTAGTTGTTTTCTCTCTTTGCAATGGCTCTAATAATCTTTCTACTTAAGAAGAATGAAATAACTGCAAGAATTCCATAGACGACTACATTAACCCATGCCGATGTCCCATTAGTTCTTGCTGCCTCTGAAGCAGTTGCAAGATCTGTGCCAATTATTTTTAAAGCATAATTTGCAGCTATCATTATAGCCATATTGAAGCCATTTGTAAGCATATGCATAATAACTGAAGTAATTGTGCTGCCACTGGCTCTATTCGCATATGCGAATAATACTCCAAGGACCCATGCATAACAAAACTGATTAAGGTTCAAATGAAGTGCTCCAAACATAAATCCAGAAAGTACTGCAGCAGCACCGAATGGCATTACATTTTTCAAGCGGTTATGGAAGAAGCCTCGCATTACAATCTCCTCACAGATTGGAGCAACCACTACTATTGCCAAAAGTGGCAAGCCCATTGAATCTCCAAAAATGCTGTCCATGTTCTGCACCAGGATGTTTGGTACAAAAAGCTGTGATAAAACATTTGCAAACATATACATTGGTGCTGATACAAACGTGAGTAAAACTGTAAAGAAGAATGTGCTTACCTTAATCTTCTTAAAGCCATAGGCCTCTAACTTGTCACCCTTTTTGAAGGTGTAAATTAAAGTAACAAGTATTAAAAGTGCATCTAAAACCAATGTGCTAACAAGCACTGAAGTGTTTCCAAGTTTTGGCAATGCAAATGATACTGCTAATTCAACGATTATCTCTATCGCAAATACGATAATAAGTTTTATTAATTCTACTTTGTCTACTGTTCTAGTCTCCATATATTCTGCCCTCTCTATAAGTTTGTGTTAACTGCCAGTTTTCTAAATGTATACCAATTAATGATTACGCCAATAGCAATGAATCCCAAAATTGATGCCCATACAATGCCCTGATTGTAGAATGGATTTATAAACATCTCTACTACAGTTGCTACGAAATCTACTGCTCCCGGAATCACTCCAATCAAACGTGGTGCTCCAAGGAATAAGCACATAAATGCTATGTAGAATACCCAGTAAGCTGCCTTTCCATATCGAAGAATATTGTTCCCAGCCAATCCTTCTATCAGCATTAATAATCCATAAAAAGCAAATGCTATTTTTAGAATCAGTGCTGCACTCATACTTCTCAAAACTAGAATTGAAACCACCGCAACTATCAGGATTTCTAATAAATCTACAATTCTGCTATAAGTGAAAAGTGTGCGCCTTGTCATTCCAAAGCACAGTCCTCTGGTTACTTCATCAACCATCATAAACAGCTTAATAAACACAACAACCGAGCAGAATATTCCAACTGTCATTCCATACATCATTGAAATATACTCACTAGCAGACTCACCATCTGATACTCCTGTAACACGAAAAATACCATATAGTATTACGTCCAGAACAAGAATACCTATTATGATAAATAAATTATATAGCTCGGTATTCTTCTTCAGTTGAGCCATAGCTTTTATATTTCTACTCATAAACCCTCCTACATAACCATACACTTCTGTCCCAGCTTATATGCCCAGAATTCAAATAATCCAAACAGTACCAATGCCAGAGCTATTATCAATCCTGTGCTCATGTTAAAAGATTCCAAAACATCTATATCTAAAAATGTAGTAACAGATGCGAAAGCTCCGAAGCATCCTGCGATAAGACCGATAATAACCAGATATACTTTACCGTACTTCTTTATCTTGTATCCGATCACCTGACCAATTGCACCAGTTAAAGCTGCAACAACTGCTGATATAAAAATAATTGGTATCCATCTTTTATTATCTGTTGTAACTGCAATTGTTAAGTAAATAATTGTGTTTAAGATAATAAATGTGAACTGCTTAATTATTTCTCCAACAAATACGTCCTTACGACGTGCTCCCATAGAAAGAACCAGGCTATCAAGCCAGTTAGGCCCATATACTGCATAGATAAGATTAAAGAGTATCATAAACATTATTCCGCACATCAATGACATTCTTGTAATCTGTTCCAGCATACTGGCAGTATCTTCTGCCATTAGCGCCCACTCAACACAAAGAATCGCCTGAATACCTAAGATTAACAGCATCATCTTAAGTCCCTGAATAAAGAAGTACTTTGCTGATCTTTTAGAAAGTTCGCTCATTTCTTAAGCCTCCTTTCTTTCGTCTACGCACATTGCATAGAAAAGATTCTGAAGTGGAACTGGCTCAACCTGAACGGCCTCTCCAAAATCAACTGCTGGCTCATCAGCAAGAACTGTGACAACCTTGTTGCGTCCAATGCTCTCTGGATGATAAACCTTTAAGCCATCAACTGCCTTCTCAACAGCCTCTATCTCTCCGCTGACACGATACGCTCTTGCAAGGAGTTCCTCTGTGTTCTCCTCGAATTTAATCTCACCATCATCGATGATGATTACCTTCTCAAATAAGCTTGCTGCTTCTTCAATAATATGAGTACTGATGATAAATGTTCTTCCTGTGTTTGCATATTCCTCAATTACAAGCTTGTAGAACTGCTCTCTTGCAACCACATCGAGACCTGCGACTGGCTCATCAAGAATTGTAATATCTGCCTTGCTGGCAAGAGCGATGATAATAGTAACTGCTGAAAGCATTCCTTTTGAAAGCTTGCTTACACGCTTCTTAGGATTGATGTTGAAAGCCTCAACTAATTCCCTTGCATAATCCTCATCCCAATTTCTATAGAAGGACTTTGCTGTAGAAAGATAATCCTTAACCTTCAATGTATTAGGACCAAACATTGTGACCTGAGAAATCTCTCTCGAGTAGCAGATATGTGAAAGTGCCTCCTCGTTTTCCCACACTGGCTGGCCATCCAAAGTAACTGTTCCCTCTGTGGCTGGATTCTGTGCTGTGAGAATTGAAAGAAGAGTTGTCTTTCCTGCACCGTTTCTACCGATTAATCCGTAAATCTTACCAGTTTCGATTTCAACATTTACATTCTTAAGAACTGTATCCTTCCCATATTTTTTTACTATATTTTTACCTGATAATGTTCCCATAATGCCTCCTTTATATTTGATGATTACATCTCTTTGCTTGAATCTATCATTTTCTTTAAGTCTTCCTTACTAATTCCGATAAGCTTTGCTTCTGTAATTATCTTTTTAACGAAAGTGTCATAGAAGCTTTCCTTCCTTGCTTCCATAATCCTTTCCTTTGCCCCCGTTTGTACAAACATACCAATACCTCGCTTCTTGTAAAGAATCTCCTTGTCTACCAATATGTTGATTCCCTTCGCCGCCGTGGCTGGGTTAATCTTGTAAAACTTTGAAAGCTCCGTGGTACTGGGAACCTGCTCCTCTTCATTTACTATTCCTCGAAGGATTTCGTCCTCTATCATTTCGCTTATCTGCAAATAAATTGATTTATCTTCCCCTAAATTATCAAGCAAGTGACTCACCTCCTTTAGTTCATCGGTTAATTACTTGTGTAATTAACCATATCACCATATAAGTTTTCTGTCAACCCTTTTTCCCCCTTAAATGAAATAAAAAAAGAGGTAGATAATAATTATCCACCTCATCAGTCAGCTTTCCCAGCCTAAATCTTTATTTCTAATCCGACTCTCATCTGCTGCACTCTATCTCCCAATTCCTCCTTCAATATCTCAAACGCTCTATTCTTGGTGCAGTGCCCTGTACAAATATATTCCACTTCCGATTCCTTTAGTTCTTTGGCAACTTTCCGTACATGCCTCTCACTCTTATTAAACAAATGCATACCACCAATATAGCCATAGACCTTTTGATTTGGAAATGTACTTTTAACTTCATTTATGATGTTCAGTACCCCACCATGGGAACAACTATTAAGAATTACAAGCCCTTTATCAGTATCCAAAACTAGGCTCTGCTCATGAGAGAAATCATCTGCTTTCCAGCCATGAGCAGTCTTTCTATACATCATCTCTCGACGTCCAATCCAAGATAGTCCCTTAGTTTTATGGGGTATTAGATACACTCCATTGCAGAGCTCATAATCTCCTTCAAGAAATTCAATTCGATTGGCATAATCAGTCAACAAATCTTTAGGTATCCCATTATACCTTGCTCCAAATAATTTAAGATGGTAGCAGTTTGCGTCAACCGCCTTTCTAAGATAAAACTTTGCCTTAGAATTCTCCTGCATGAATTTTGGAATTCCATTTGCATGGTCATAGTGAGCATGGCTCAGCACTCCATAGTCAATATCCTTTATATCAAATCCAAGTGTCTTAAGATTCTCTGCAAAAAGCTCAGACTTTCCCGTATCCAATAATATTTTCAGTTCACCATATTCAATGAGAATACTTAATCCCCACTCACCCTGCAACAATTCATCCTTTGGAATATTATCCACAATTACCGTAAGCTTTGTTTCCATTTTTGCCCCCATGATATTTTCAACCCAATTCTATTCATATCATAACATACCCAAAAGAAAACAGGCTAAAATCTCATTGATTTTAGCCTGTTCACTCTACTCTATGCTATAGCTGTTCTTTTTATTTTTCCTGTGGTGTTTCTGATGAATGGTTCTGTCCTAACATCTAGGCATGTGATATGTCGATAACTTGGTTGTGAACTGTTGTAACTGTCGATAAACTCCTGCAAAAGTTTCTCAACGGTCTCAGGGGAAACACCTCTGGAAAAAATCTCATCCTGATCCGGGTAAATACTTGCTGTCAGCCCAGTTCCATTTCCGGTTACTATAACCTCTCCCACCAATGGATTCAATCCCAGTTTGTTTTCGATTTCTTCAGGAGAAATGTTCTCCCCGTTTGACATAATGATCAAATTCTTAACTCGTCCATTGATGAATAGATATCCTTCCTCGTCCAGATAACCCTTATCACCTGTGTGAAGCCATCCATCTTCGGTAAATGCCTCACTTGTTTCCTCCGGCATCTCATAGTATCCTTTCATAACACTGGAGCCCTTTACCAGAATTTCGCCGTCCTGGAATTTTATCTGCACGTTCGCAAGAGGCTTACCTATTGATCCAGCCTTATGACAATCCACCGTGTTAGTGGTAATGACTGGCGAGCACTCTGACATTCCATAGCCTTCCAATATATCGATACCGTACTTCTCAAACTCATGGATATAAAATGGGTCCAAATGAGCTCCACCTGTGAAAATTATTTTCAGATTTCCGCCAAAAACAGTTTCATAGACTATGTCCTCTGGAGTATCTCCAAGTGTTCTCAGTCGCTTATAAATTGACTCAATCATTAATGGAACCATAAGCATAACTCTAGGCTTAAAAATGCTTATATTTCTAACCATATGCATAAGTGAATCATTAATACATACAATAGCTCCCAAGGAAAAGCCTTTAAGCCAATCCATCACCAGACAGTATGCGTGATGAATTGGTAAAACGCTCATCATTACACAACCTGGGTCCACTACATAGTCAACATTCCTTACATTTTCAAATAGATTGCGTTGTGTAAGCATTACTCCCTTACTTTTTCCAGTGGTTCCAGATGTATAAATTATTGTGCCTACAGAATCTTCCGCCGCTCCTTGAACGTCATCCTTTCCTTTTCCAAGGTCAATCAGTTCTGGCAGTGCTCCAATTTTTGCATTAGGAATAGTAAGTTCATAGGAATCCTGAAGCAACCATATCTGCTTAAGCTTATGACAGCCAATTAATATAGGCTCAGCCAAAGCTATCAGTTTTGGGCTAAGGAAAAGAACTTCTACCCCAGCTCGGTTCAATAAATCAATTAAATCATCAGCTGGAAGAAGGGCATCAAGAGGAACCGCCACATTTTGACCAGTTACAATACCTAAGTAGCTTGCTATCCACTGTAGGCTACTCTCTCCAATGAGTCCTATATGTGAATCAGTAAATCCATTGCTGACAAGACCCTGCCTTATACATCTAACCATTTCATCAAGCTTACCGTAGCTGGCCTCAGAAATATTTCTCTTTTCAAGCCAGCGAACTGCAGGCAGTGCACTGAAGCTGGTTGCAGTATCATCCCAAAGGGTGCGTAAATTATTCATGGCTAAGAAACCTCCTGTAGTGTATGGAATGAAATCGCTAATCTAAACCATATTACTCTTAGCAAATGTCTAATCATAGTTAGCTCACCTCCTGCAAATCCTGAAGCATTGAAAGCGCCTCTCCGACTGTGCGTATTTGAACTACCTGCTCCTGCTGAAGTTCAACATCAAATTCATCCTCCAGCTCGCCCAAGAAAGACATAAAATCAAGTGAACTGAAATCCAAATCCTCACGAAATCTGATGTTATCTGTTAGTGCCTCTGGTGTAGCCTGACAATACTGTGAAATAAGTTCTTTAAATTTTCTTTCTAATGACATAACAGCTCTCCTATCTTTATATCTGGTTTTTCAACTCCCTCAAAAATAATTTTCATCAAGTAGTAGTTAAACAGCTCCACATGCTTTTCGTTTAGATCCGCTGTCTGATAGTGATAAGAAAAATTCATTCCACCATCCTCTGTATAGGAAACTGTAAGATACATCTTCTTAGTGGCCGCGCCGTTTGCAAACCATTTGCTGTGCATCGGTATATCCTTCAGGTATGGGTTTTCCATTTTAACAGGAAGCGGCTGATAGGTGAGATAACAGCTTTCATAGGTTGTATTCTCAGGAGTGCCATAGCGTTTCTTTATCTCATCGTAAATCAGCTGAGGATCATAATTGCTATGCATATAAATCTGATTTTGCATGTTCTGGATTATATATGCGGCATCCATAAAGGACGTTTCCGGCCTTATACAGGTTCTGCAAGGAAACATTATCGTTCTGCTTCCTCCCGAGGTCCATTCATCCCTAGTGGAGCGTCTCGAGATGAAATTTTGGATGGAAATATCCTGCTGCCCGTTATTCATTTTTGATAAATAGGTTCTCATTCCTAATAGAAGAAGATTTGTCATAGAAAGCTGATTGTTCTGGCAAAAATCAATCAGCCTTTTTGTGGCATCCCCATCCAGCCTGTAATCCTTTACTGCTACGAACAAATCCTTCAGCTCTATATCTGCAGCTCTGAGGTTTTGATTGTTGTGAAGCTTCCTTGCTCTATCTAGCACCATTGGTCCCTGAATATCTGAATATAATGGTTCTCCCCATTTATCTAAAAGGTCATCCCAAAACTTCTTATCTCTTGTGAAACGCTTCACATTTTCCTGCTTAGCCAAATCATTCTGTAAAACAGTTTCATAATCAGCCAAGTCAATTGGCATATCAGCTCCAAATCTAAAATGAGTGTAGAGAGACATAATATCATTGGTTAGGACAACCACTCCACAGGAATCTATAAGTCGATGATCCATGTGCAGGAAGAATCCGTTGTAACCCTCAGGCAACTTCATCATAAAGATTTCAAACATTGGAATATCGCTACCATCAAAAGTCTCGTATGCCCAGGCTTGCATTACTCCATCAGCTTTCTCCATGGTCAGGTCAGATAAATCTTTAATCTGAATCTGTTTTTGCACATTATCTGTTATGTACTGTCTGATGTTGCCCTGGGCGTCGGCCTTCGTAAACTGTACCCTCATGCATCCATATCTCAGAATTTCCATTTTTATGCATTTTTCAAGGAGCTTAAAATCTAAATCAGCCTTTAGCGATGCAACAATACTAAGTCCTGACACCTGTTGCGTACCGTATTTACGAATCCATCTGTAATGAAGATTTTGAGCTGGCGTTAATGCGTATTTTTTCATAACTTTCCCTTTCATTGCCTAGTTCAATAAACTGTTGTTTAACTTTGCCAATGAAAATATCACAATAAATTTACAAGTTCCATAGGGGTTATGACTTAATGGACATTTCTTTTAGAAGTGACCAAAAGATATCAAACATATTTCAAAATACTGTTTGATAAAATGAAAAGACGGATTAGACTCTTATGAATCTAATCCGCCTTCCATAAACGGAAGTATTCCATTTAAGAAAATTCGAGTTAATATATCAGCAATTTCTTCAGCAGGTGTTTCGCAGTGTTCTGCTGTCCATTTATGAAGAATGCCAAGTGTAAGTCCTATAGTACTGGCAATCATATACGAAAACAGCTGCTTATTTTTGATGGTCACAGAACCACCTTCACTGGCCTCTGCCACATATCTATGAAACATCATCATTGCCTTTTCAAGGAAACTGTCGCCTCGAGGGCTGTGCAAAATACTGGCAAGGAAATGATTTTCCCTGGTGTAATTGCAAATTGCCAAAAAATAGGAGTGGCAAAGCTGATGATCATCTTTCGGATGAAAGCTCTCCATAAGCTTAAATATATCATCTATTGTCCGGTCCTCTGCTGCCGCAATAAGTGCTGGCACATTTTCATAATGATTATAAAACGTGCTTCGCACAATTCCAGACTTCTTCACCACATCCGCAACTGAGATTTTTTCAAAGTCCTTCTCCCTGCTGAGCAGGAAGAAGGACTCAATTATAGCATCCTCTGAAGTTGTATATCTCTCGTCTAATTCATTCATTAGCTTAATACTGGCTTCAAAGCCTCTGCAAGCTTATCCTTCATTGCCTCTGCCTCTGCAAGATCCTTACCCTTTGTAGTGAAGTAAGTCTTAATCTTTGGCTCGGTACCAGAAGGACGAACAACTACTGTGCATCCATTCTCAAGACCATAGATAAGAACATTTGCTGAAGGAAGTCCTGTCTCAGCTGTGTTCTTGTAGTCTGTAACCTTAGAAACCTTGATGCCTGCAAACTCTGCTGGTGGGTTTTCACGAAGTGAGTTCATGATACCAGCCATTGTGTCCATACCTGAAAGACCTGGGAACTCAAATGAGTCTACCTTGTTGAGGTAACGGCCATACTCTGCATAAATCTCTTCAAGACGCTGCTTAAGTGAGCTTCCGATGCTGCGATAGTAAGCAGCCATCTCGCAGATAAGCATTGAACCGATAACAGCATCCTTATCACGTACATAAGGGCCTGCAAGGTATCCGTATGACTCCTCGAAACCGAAGATAAATCTATCAACCTCTCCATCAGCCTCAAGACCGGCAATCTGATCACCAATCCACTTAAATCCTGTAAGAACTGAACGAAGCTCAACACCATAATGCTCAGCAACTGCATCTGCAAGCGGTGTAGAAACAATCGACTTAACTGCTACAGGATTCTTTGGCATTGTGCCCTTTTCGATACGACCTGCTGCAATATAATCAAGAAGTAGTACGCCAACCTCGTTACCAGAAACAAGCTCGTAGCTTCCATCTGGACACTTCATAGCGATACCTACACGGTCTGCATCTGGATCTGTAGCAAGCATAAGATCTGCACCCTCAGCCTTAGCAAGCTCAAGACCAAGCTTAAGCGCATCAAAGATTTCTGGGTTTGGATAGCTACAGGTTGTGAAGTAGCCGTTTGGATATTCCTGCTCTGGAACGATTGTGATATCTGTGATACCAATGTCGTTAAGAACGCGTGTAACTGGAACTAAGCCTGAACCGTTGAGTGGGCTATAAACAAGCTTGAGACCTGCTGTCTTGCAAAGACCTGGACGAACCTGACGCTCCTCGATTGCTGCATAGAAAGCATCCTTGCAATCGTCTCCAACAAACTTGATAAGTCCCTTCTCAACACCCTCTGCAAATGACATAACCTTTGCGCCTGTGAGCACATCAGTCTTCTGAATCTCAGCATAAACGATAGCTGCTGCATCATCTGTCATCTGGCATCCGTCTGGACCATAAGCCTTGTATCCATTGTACTTAGCTGGGTTGTGAGAAGCTGTAACCATGATACCAGCGTTGCACTTGTAGTAACGAGTAGCAAATGAAAGAGCTGGAACTGGCATAAGTGCATCGTAAATACGAACATTGATGCCGTTAGCTGCAAGAACACCAGCTGCTGTCTTTGCGAAAACATCACTCTTAAGACGTGAGTCGTAGCTGATTGCAACTGTCTGGTTGCCACCCTGAGTCTTAACCCAGTTTGCAAGGCCCTGTGTAGCCTGACGAACAACATAGATATTCATTCTGTTTGTACCTGCACCAAGCACACCACGAAGACCTGCTGTACCGAAAGCAAGTGCTACAGCGAATCTGTCCTTAATTTCTTCATCATTTCCGTTGATTTTGTTAAGCTCTGGCTTAAGATCACAATCCTCAAGATCTGCCTCGAGCCAACGCTTGTAATCATCCATATACATACTCTTCATCTCCTCATATTTGCTTAAAAAACTTCTTTAATTTTAAGTAATTCAGTTAGACATGTCAACCTGACAAAAATAAAGGGAAACCCGACAAAATCAGGTCTCCCAAGGATAACTATTTTATGAATCAAAGAACTGACGACCATCATCAGTAACAAGTCTATCAGACTTTGGATACTCAAAGATTGCATCATTGTTTGCATTCTCCTCAAGGTACTTAGCAAACTTTTCAGCATGCATCTTAGCAAGCCATAGATTGTGCATAAGGTAGTTTCCACAGTTCTCCTCATTTGTTCCTGGCACACTGTCTGCATCTGCTACAGACTTGAATGCTCTAAGAAGAAGATCGTGAATCTCCTTAGGTGCGCGACCGCCCTTTAAGATAAGGTAAAATCCTGTAAGGCAGCCCATTGGTCCCCAGTAAATTACTTCATCCTTCCAATCAGGGTCATTGCGAAGAAATGTAGCAATGATATGCTCAAGTGTGTGCATTGCAGCCACATCAACAAATGGCTCCCTGTTAGGTTTGGTAACTCTAATATCGTAGGTTGTGATAACGCTACCTCCAACTTCATCCTGTCGGCTAATGAAGATACCTGGGACGATTTCTCTGTGATCAACTGAAAAACTTGGTATTAAATCCATTTTATTCCTCCTATTAATTCCAAATCTATTTGAGTCTTTCGATAACCTCTAAAACAATTGCAATCGACTGCTGTGCTGCCTTTCCAGCAAACGTGTTATAGTCCATTGCACTTCCATCTGCGTCTGAGATAGAACGAATAAGTGTGAAAGGCACATTATTAATATAGCATACATGTGCAATACTTCCGCCTTCCATATCTGCAGCCATAGCGTTGAAGTTCATGTGAATCTTGTTACGCTGTTTATCTGTATCTACAAATAAATCACCAGAAGCAATTACTCCTGTTTCGTGAGCAATACCCATATCTGTAAGAGCCTGACATACTACCTCGTTGAGCTCCTTATCTGCCTCGAAATTAATCACATTGATTCCTGAAACAAGACCAAGTGGATCTCCAAGAGCGCTTGTGTTCATATCATGCTGAACAGCTGAGGTTGCCACTGCTACGTCAAGAACCTTTAAATCCTTTACAAGAGAGCCTGCCACACCGATATTAATCACATGATCTACACCAAAATGAAGAATCATAATCTCTGTACAAACTGCTGCAAAAACCTTGCCTACACCACTGACTGCGGCAACTACTTCAATACCGTCGATTTCACCCTTAACGAATGAAATGCCACTGATTGTCTCCTTTACCGAATTCTTGATGGATGGTTGAAGATTCTCAATCTCCATCTGCATTGCACCAATAATTCCTAATCTCATACTATACTCCTTTTATTTATATACTACAGATTTTGCAATCTTTTCTGCTGCCTCTTCCCCTTGGAAAGTCTTGATAATCTCAAGAGCAAATGGAATAGCTGTTCCCAAGCCTCGGCTTGTAATAATATTTCCATCATGGCATACAGAATCTGCAGAAACCTTTGCTCCGATTAAATCGCCCTCCATTCCTGGATAGCAGGTAGCCTTCTTGCCTTCCAAAAGTCCTGCCTTTCCAAAAACTGTAGGTGCAGCACAAATTGCAGCAAGCTTCTTTCCAGAAGTGTTAAATCCATGAATCTGATCCATAAGAGGCTCACACAAGCCAAGATTCAGAGTACCTGGCATTCCACCTGGAAGTACCAGCATGTCTGCCTCCTCAAAATTTACATTTTCAATAAACTTATCACAAAGAGTTGTGATTCCATGGCTTCCCTTTACCTTCTTATCTCCTGTAATGGAAACAGTCTCTATCTCTATTCCTGCACGTCTAAGTAAATCTACTACTGTAAGGGCCTCGATTTCCTCGTGTCCCTCTGCCATAAAGATTAATACCTTACTCATGTCTACCTCCCATCTTCGAAAAATATTCCACAATATCCTTATAATAGCACAAAAGGAGCCGAATTGCTCGACTCCTTTTATTAATTATTTCTCTAATAGATTCCTTTTACAACCTATATTTATGCATACGCATCAAATCTACTTCCTGACATGTTATATGTATTGCCAACACCTTTCATGCTATAACCTGTGGTATTCATGAATTTTGCAGCAATATCATTAAAGGAACTTGCTGCCTGAAGTGTCTTTTGCTGAAGTGCCGCCGGATCCGCAGCTTCTTCAACCTCTTCTACCCTTGCATTCGGGTACTGGACAGGATGTGTGCCATTGACTCCAGCAGTCTGCTTGGTAGTCTCAGCATTGTACACATCAGAAAAACCTGCTGTGTTCTCAACAGCATAGTTCATGGGTTGAATAGTTCCCACCTGATCATATGAACTTATTCCACTAATAGGTGCAATAGCCATAGAAAACCCTCCAAAGATGACTATCGTAATAGTAGCACGTTTGGAGGGCTAAAAACCAAAATACACAAACTTTAAATATTAAAATCTTAGATTAGACACAAAGCAACATAGACTCTTTTTCAGTAGAAAAATCCACTTCCTGTTCCTTATGCATGATGCATCAAATGAAAGTTTTTAGAGGGACTATGATGCTTTGCTGTTGCATGAATAAATAATCCCAGGAATACAAATGCTGCAATTATTCCAACTGGGTAAGCAATTGTCGTTGATAAGTGTAAGCACTCTGGTGCGCAGAAGAAATAGGTTACAGAAACAGCTGACATAAATACGGCTGGCACCAATGTAATAATGTATTTCTTCTCATTTTGGAACAGATACATTGAAGCTGTCCAAAGAGCTATCATAGCAAGTGTCTGGTTCGACCAGCTGAAGTATCTCCAGATTACACCATAATTTAACTGACTAATTAATGCGCCTGCTACTAAAAGAGGTACACAAATATATAATCTCTTGAGATAATGCTTCTGCTCAATCTTGAACCAGTCTGCAATAACAAGTCTTGCAGAACGGAATGCTGTATCACCTGAAGTGATTGGACAAGCTATAACTCCAAGCATTGCAAGCACGATGCCAACACCGCCCATTGTCTTTGTACATATATCATATACGCAGGTTGCCTGACCATTTGCAAGCATCTCTGTTAATCCTACAGTCAATCCACCAGTTCTCGCATAAACAGCTGAACCAGCTGCTGCCCATATAAGTGCGATGACACCTTCACTTACCATAGCACCATAAAATACCATGTGGCTTTCCTTTTCTGTGCTACAGCAACGAGCCATCAAAGGTGACTGTGTGGCGTGAAAGCCTGAAATAGCACCACAGGCAACTGATACAAACATCATTGGCCAGATAGGTGTAGTTGATGGATGAAGATTTGCGAATTCAATTTCTGGAATAGTATAGCCGTGAGTAAAGATACCAATTGCAACACCAACAGCCATGACTATCAGGCAAATACCAAATATTGGATAAAGCTTTCCAATAATCTTATCGATTGGAATAAATGTTGCTATGAAGTAATATAGCAATATAATTGCAAGCCAGAAATATGTATTAGTTAAAAGACCTGAGCCACCCTGATTGCCAATCAAAAGCGAAATAAGACCTGCTGGTCCTACTGCAAATACTGTACCTACCATTACAAGAAGAACTACGCTGAAAATACGCATGATAGTCTTCATAATATTTCCAAGATACATTCCAGTAAGCTCTGATACACTCGCACCATCGTGACGCATACTCATAAATCCTACTGAAAAGTCATGAACGCCACCCGCAAGGATGGTACCAAGAGTAATCCAAAGGAACACTGAGGTGCCCCACTGTGCGCCTGCCAATGCACCGTAAATTGGTCCAAGTCCAGCTATATTTAAAAGCTGAATAAGGAACAACTTCCATTTTGGCATTACTACGAAATCAACTCCATCATTGATTCGCACCGCAGGAGTTTCTCTGTCGTCTGGACCATAAACCCCTTCCACAATTCTGCCATAAACAAAATAGCCACCAATGAGTACTGCTAAACAAACTAGAAAGCTAATCATACAATAATTCACCCCCATTCTTTAACATGTCCCAACGGACCCTCTCTAAGGCTGATTATAGTTCTCGTAAATAGACAGTACAATAATGGTGGGAAAAATTTCACAAAAAAGACATAAAAAAGGCTTCCCCGCAAAGGGAAGCCACATATACACCTCATCTGTCACCTTCGGTGACAGCTTCTTCTCCGCTGCCGCTCCGGTCGGCTCGGGGCAGAGGTCCACTGGACCTCTCTCGCCCTCAAGGAGAAGCCTATCTTAAGAATCCTGCTACAATCTGCTCCTCAGCTTCTTCCTCTGTGAGTCCAAGAGACATAAGCTTGATAAGCTGATCTCCAGCAATCTTTCCGATGGCTGCCTCGTGAATAAGAGCAGCATCTACATTTTTAGCGTCAAGCTTTGGAATAGCTACAACGTGTGCATTGCCCATGATGATAGCATCGCAGGCTGCATGTCCGTTACAAGCTGTGTTACCTTCGATTGAAACCTCAAAAATCTGCTCTGAATCATCCTTTGCAACAGAACGTGAAACAACGTCTGCGCTAGAGCCTTCACCGTTAAGAGCTACCTTATAATCTGAAGTAGCTGTCTGTGAACCATGAGTCATAAGAGCCTCATGAATAAGAAGAGTAGCACCCTTCTTAAGCTCAGCAAGATTTGTGCGGACTGTAGAATCAACTCCCTTAATCTGCACCATCTCCATCTCTACGTAGCTGCCTTCCTCCTGGTAAACCTCTGTAACAGGATTAAGGATACGAGCGCCCTTACCGTCGCCCTCGCCGTAGTGCTTTTCAACATATTTAACTCTGGCATTCTTTCCAACGTGGAATGTATGAATACCATCGTGCTGAGAATCCTGATCTCCGCAGTTGTGAATACCACAACCAGCTACGATAGTAACATCTGCGTCTTCGCCAATATAAAAATCATTGTAAACCATATCCTTAAGGCCGCTCTCTGAAAGAACAACTGGGATATGAACGCTTTCGCCCTTTGTGCCAGCCTTAACGATTATATCAATACCTGGCTTATCTTCCTTTGAAACAATGTCGATGTTTGCTGTAGTATTGCGACCAGCGCTAGTTCCGTTGGCACGAATATTGTAAGCGCCCTGTGGAATGCTATCTAAGTCAGCAACCTCGTGTAATATATTCTTCTGAATTGCATCAAGAGCCATTACTGGTCACCTCCTAACTTCTCGCAGGCAATGCTTGCTGCGGAATCTGTACCAAGAAGCTCTGGAAGGATTTCATCCTTAGGTCCCTGCTTCTTAACCTTGCCGTTTTCGATAACAACAATCTCGTCAGCGATGTTAAGAATACGCTCCTGATGGGAGATAACAATAATGGTACCGTTAACTGTCTTTCTCATATTTTCAAAAACCTTGATAAGGTTCTGGAAGCTCCAAAGATCGATACCAGCCTCTGGCTCATCAAAGATAGAAAGCTTTGTGCCACGAGCAAGAACTGTAGCGATTTCGATACGCTTAAGCTCTCCACCTGAAAGTGATGCGTTTACCTCACGCTCCACATAATCCTTTGCACAAAGGCCAACCTTTGAAAGGTACTCGCAGGCTGCTGCAACGGAAATCTGCTCTCCAGCTGCAAGTCTAAGTAAATCGATTACTCGAATTCCCTTGAAATGAACTGGTGCCTGGAAAGCAAAGCTGATTCCCATTTTTGCTCGTTCAGTGATATTTTTCTCTGAGATATCAACACCGTCAAGAATAATCTGTCCTGATGTAAGCTGATTAACACCCATGATAAGCTTTGCAAGTGTAGACTTACCACCACCATTTGGGCCTGTAATGACAATGAACTTGCCATCTTCTACTGTTAGGTCGAGGCCGTCGATGATTTCCTTTTTGGTATCACCCTCGTCATCAACCCTGTAAGTAAGGTTTTTGATTTCTAACATTTTAGTACTCCTCTATTATATGTGTATCAACGGATAATGCCCTGCCAGAGGCAATTACCCTACAATCTTTAGGTCAATTCTCAAGTGCCCTATTATAATACCACGAAACACTTGAAATAAGTGAATTAATTTAAAAACAAAGGGCCTAGTGATAATCATTCTCACTAGACCCATATTTTTAAATCGAATAATACTCTTTTAAAACCTTATCGTTGATTATTCCCTGATTAATCAGCGAATAAATCAGCTTATAACTCTTGTTATTGTAATGGATTCCATCCTTGGATGACAGCTGACCGAGCACCTGTGAATATGTATCGATATAGCTGATATCAGAGCTTAGCCCCTGCTGCATACGAGCATTCCAATTTTCAATAAGCTCATTTGTGATTCCTGGATATGAGCTTGTCTCAAAAACCATTGGATTAACAGAAACATAATATACATTGGCTCCAAGTGCAGTCCACACTGCTGCCTTTTCATTCAAATACGAAATATATTTCTTAGTATAGGAAAGGCTGCGAACATCGTTTACACCCATCAGAATAACTACATCTGTATTTGCATTAATATCCGACTCAACTGCTGGAACTCCGGTACTCTTCATCCAGGTTAGCCCCATGCCAACCTTTGCTGACCAGACATTATTGTCCTTTCCAACTGCTCCCTTCATTCCGACTGTTCGTGAATCACCAATAAAAACAATCTGGCGACTCTGCTGCTCGGCTGTTACCGCTGCAACCTGTTGCGCCAATACTGCCTGAGCATCTGCCTCAGCATTTACATCCGTTGTATCAGCAGCATTTAAATTATCTGTAACAATCACATCCTCAGTGACTGGAATCTGCTGTACCTGAATCTCTTCAGCCTTGGTTCTATAAACAGGACCTGCACACAATACTAACAACAGGGCAAATGAAATAATACTATAAATTCTCTTCTTCATATTTTCTTTCTAATTTAACTCTATCCACTGTAATAAGTTGCATACATAATACTATAAACTTTTATGTAAATTATTACAAACTTGTTGCATTATACAGCCTAATTGTGTTCAATCTGTGTCTTAGCGCAAATATTTTTGAAGAAGTTCTTGAATAGTAAAATACACCTATTTTTCAGCTATAATCCTATAGCAGTCCGGACGTCTGTCTCTAAAGATTCCCCAGCTTAATCTATTGATTGCTATCTCATCCAAATCGTAGGTATGAATTAATATCTCTTCCTTGTCCCTTGAGGCTGACTCTTTAAGCTCTCCTGTTTCATCTGTCATGAAGGATGAACCGTAGAAATTAAGAGCCGACTCCTGCCCACCATTTTCCTTCGATGGTTTAACCTCCTCAAAGCCAATACGATTTGCCGCCACTACTGGCATAAGGTTAGCTGCTGCATGCCCCTGCATTGCGCGTCTCCAGTGAGGCATACTGTCACACTCGATAATAGGCTCACTGCCAATCGCTGTAGGGTAGAATAAAATCTCAGCTCCCTCAATTGCCATAGTTCTGGCTGTTTCTGGAAACCACTGATCCCAACAAATTCCAACGCCGATTTTGCCATACTTTGTATCCCATACCTTAAAGCCTGTATTGCCCGGTGTAAAATAGAATTTCTCCTGATAGAAATGATCATCTGGTATATGAGTCTTGCGATATACTCCAAGAATCTCTCCATCAGCATCAATCACTGCTACACTATTAAAAAGCACGTTTCCATCCTTCTCATAAAAGCTAACAGGGATAACTACTGATAGCTCTTTTGCAACCTTTTTGAAGTGTTGAACTGCATCGTTCTCATAAACTGATTTCGCAAAAGCATAGTATTCGTATTGACGCTCCTGACAAAAATACTGACGCTCAAAAAGTTCTGGAAGCAGGATAATTTGAGCGCCCTGTGAAGCCGCCTTGCGAAGCATTTCGTCTGCTTTTGCGATGTTTTTTTGAACTTCTGTAGTGCATTGCATTTGGATTGCTGCTACTGTAACATTTCGCATACCTCTTCTCCTTTTGGTATCTGTTGCGTTATGCAGTGGATATTCCCACCACCAACTATTATTGCTCTTGCATATATTGGGTAAATCTTGCGCTCTGGGAAAAGCTTTGTCAGGATTTCAACAGCCACACAGTCATTTTCGTCTCCAAACTGTGGCACAATTACGCCACCGTTTGAAATATAAAAATTCACATAACTTGCTGCCAGGCGTTCGCCCACCTCACGGACATCCTCACCCTCTTCAAACTCGTATCCTTCAAGCTCTTCTGCTGTGATGCATACAGGAGCCTTTGGAATTGGGAGCTTATGAACTATAAAATTGCGTCCCTTTGCATCAGTTTCCTTTTCCAGCACATCAAGGTTTGCTTTACTCATAGCATACTGTGGGTCGCTCTCGTCATCTGTCCATGCAAGCACTACTTCTGCAGGCTTAACGAATGCACAGATATTATCCACATGCTCATTTGTTTCGTCATTATATATTCCACTAGGAAGCCAGATAACCTTCTTCGCCCCAAGATATTCTTTAAGCTTATCCTCAATTTCCTGCTTTGATAAATCAGGGTTGCGCCCCTTACTCAAAAGGCAGCTCTCTGTAACAATTACAGTCCCTTCGCCATCAGCATGAATACTTCCTCCCTCAAGAACAAATGGGTGGGCGTCATACACATCCATATTAAGGGCATCACAAATTATCCTTGCAGCTTTATCATCATTATCCCAGTGCGCATAAAGTCCATCAAAATCTCCGCCCCAGGCATTAAAGCACCAATCGATACCTCTCACCACACTGCCATTTACAACACAGGTCGGTCCAACATCTCTTGCCCAGGCATCATCCGTATTTATCTGAAGTGGGATGATATTTACATCCGTATTGAACTCTGATTGCACTTCTGAAATATGCTCTTCATCAGCAAGCATCCATACCTTTTCGCTATCCGCAATAGCTCTGGCAATTTGTGCAAATGCCTGCTTCGCTTCCTTCCCCTCATAAGGCCATGAGCCTGGTCGTACAGGCCAAATCATCACAGTACCTTCATGGGTTGAAAACTCTGCAGGCATATAAAATTTATCTTTAGACGGTGTATTCTCTAGTTTCATAATTCGTATTTACGATAATCTATTTTTAAAATCCTCGTAGGTAAATTCCTTTATCAATTGGCATTCCCCGTCCTTCTTTTGTAAATATATGCTAGGAAGAGGTATGCCGTTAAATGTATTATTTTTTACCATGGAATAAATTGCCATATCCTCAAAAATCAATCTATCCCCTGGAACCATCTCCTTATCAAAGGAATAATCCCCTATAATATCTCCAGCAAGGCAGGTGTAGGAAGAAAGACGATACTCATATGGCTTCTCCCCCCATTCACCAGAGTCCTTGAGTGGTGGGCGGTATGGCATCTCCAAAACATCAGGCATATGGCAGGCTGCTGATGCATCAAGAATCAATGTCTTGATTCCATTATCAACAACATCCATAACCTCTGTAACAAGGTAACCTGCATTCAGGGCAATTGCCTCACCAGGTTCAAGATAAACTTCAACATTGTAGGTCTCACGAATATGGCAGACCAATTCAATCAGTTTATCCACATCATAATCTTCTCTTGTGATATGATGTCCACCGCCCATGTTGAGCCATTTCATCTGATGTAGATAACTTCCAAACTTTTCCTCGAAGACAGCTAATGTAGTCTCTAAATCATCAGAGTTCTGCTCGCATAATGTGTGGAAATGAAGTCCTTCCACCCCATCCAACAGTGTTGGTTCTGCCTCCAGCGCCTTTTCAAGATTTGCCTTTGTTACACCAAGTCTTGAGCCTTGCGCGCAAGGGTCATAGATTGCATGGTCACCCTGTGTGGAACACTCTGGATTAAGTCTAAGTCCTATGCCTACACCAGCATCAATGCATTTCTTTTTATATTTTAAAAGCTGTGCTGTGGAATTGAAGATAATATGGTCGCATATCTTCACCAACTCATCCATGTCACTATCCTTAAAGGCTGGTGCAAAGACATGATTTTCTTTGCCCATCTCTTCTTTTCCAAGTCGCGCCTCAAAGATTCCACTGGCTGTAGTACCTGCAAGATACTGACCAATCAATGGATAGACACAAAAGTTTGAAAAGGCCTTCTGTGCCAACAATATCTTGCAACCCGCCTCCTGCTGCACTCTTTTCAATATTTCAAGATTTTCAATAAGCTTCCCCTCATCTATCACATAAGATGGAGTTGACACCTGCGAAAGTAACATCTTCTGCCTCACAAAATTAATCTACGAGAACTGGGTTCTCAACTACCTGCCATGGCAAGCCCCACTTATTAAGAGCCTCCATATATGGATCTGGATCAAATTCATCTGTTGTGAATACACCTGGCTGCTGCCACTGGCCAGTAACAACCATCATTGAACCAATCATTGCTGGCACTCCTGTTGTATAAGAGATAGCCTGTGAGCCAACCTCCTTATAGCACTCCTGGTGGTCGCATACATTGTAAATGTAAATAGAACGCTCCTTGCCATCTTTGATTCCTGTAAAGATACATCCGATGTTTGTCTTACCTACTGTTCTTGGACCAAGTGATGCTGGATCTGGAAGAAGAGCCTTAAGGAACTGAATAGGCACGATTTCCTGACCGTTGAAGTTGATTGGTGTTGTAGAAAGCATACCAACGTTCTCAAGGCAGTTCATGTGTGTAAGATAGCTCTGACCAAATGTCATGAAGAAACGAATTCTCTTAACCTCTGGCATGTTGCGGCCAAGTGCCTCAATTTCCTCGTGGTGAAGGAGATACATATCCTTCATTCCAACACCATCAAAATTGTACTCTCTCTTAATGCTCATAGCTGGAATCTCAATCCACTTGCCATTTTCCATGTATGAACCTGGAGCAGAAACCTCACGAAGGTTAATCTCTGGATTAAAGTTTGTAGCAAATGGATAACCATGATCACCACCATTGCAATCAAGAATATCGATTGTATGAATCTCATCAAAATAATGCTTCTTAGCATAAGCAGCAAATACGCTTGTTACACCTGGATCAAATCCTGTTCCAAGAAGGGCTGTAAGACCGGCATCCTTGAACTTATCCTGATAAGCCCACTGCCAGCTATAATCAAAGTATGCTGAGAAGCCAAGCTCCTTGCATCTCTTCTCATAAATTTTTCTCCACTCTGGATCATCTGTATCCTCTGGCTCATAGTTAGCTGTATCGATATAATGAACGCCTGCTGCAAGACATGCATCCATAATAGTTAAATCCTGATATGGAAGTGCCACATTAAGTACTGCATCAGGCGCATAATCCTTGATGAGCTTAGTAAGTGCCTCTACATCATCTGCATCTATCTGAGCAGTCTTAATAACTGTCTTGGTCTTATCCTGGAGCTTTTCCTTCATTGCCTCGCACTTTGATACTGTACGACTTGCAATCATAATCTCCTCAAAAACATCACTGTTCTGGCAGCACTTTGAGATTGCTACCTGCGCAACGCCGCCACATCCAATAATTAATAATCTTGCCATTTTCAATTTCTCCTATTACTTATAAATTTTCTTTATTCTCTTTCTTTGCTGTTCTTTCCTCTTCCTCTAGCAAATCCTCTACATACTTTGGAAGCATAAAGGCGCCCTTGTGAAGATTGGTGGTGTAGTACCATGTTTTAATATTCCTTGACTTCCAACGCTTAACATCCAAATCCTTCAGTGGATGATATTTTTTGGAAGCAAAGCCAAACATCCAGTAGCCTGATGGGCAGGTTGGAATGTTTGCCTGATAAACCCTGTTGATTGGGAAGCTCTTGTAAGCCTTTCTATGCATTGCTCTGAAGGCTTCCTCATCCTCATCGTAGAATGGACTACCATGCTGATAAACCATAATTCCATCCTCCTTGAGAGCTCTGAAGCAGCTTCCGTAGAATTCCTTTGTAAACAGACCTTCCGCATAACCAAATGGGTCTGTAGTGTCATTGATAATTAAATCGTATTTATCCCTGCATCTACGCAAGAATCTAAGTCCGTCCATATGTGTAACAGCTACTCTGTCATCATCAAAGCCCTTTGCTGTCTCTGGGAAAAATTTCTTGCTAATCTCAAGGAACATCTCATCCTGCTCAACCACGTCAATGTGCTCAATCTCGGGATATTCAATGAGAGCTCTGGCAACTCCTCCGTCACCTCCACCAATGATAAGTACATTCTTTACATCAGGATGTACCGCCATCGGCACATGAACAATCATCTCATTATAAATAAACTCATCAGCCTCTGAGAAAATGATTTCACCATCAAGCACAATCATCTTTCCCAGCTCCTGAGTTTCAAAAACATCTATACGCTGATACTCGCTCTGGGCGCTGTAAAGCTGCTTATTTACGCGAATGCTAGTCTTTACATGCTCAGTCTCCATCTGTGAAAACCAAAAATCCATTACTTAATTACACTAATCAGCTCCACCGTAGGGTCCTTTGTTCCCTGCAAGCTGCACCCCTTCTCCTTTGCAAAATTTATATATTCAATAATCTCTTCCGTGATTCTCTCACCTGGTGTCAAAATTGGAATTCCTGGTGGATAGCACATTACAAGCTCCGCACAGATTTTTCCATTAGTCTCATTCAATGGAAGCTGAACCTTTTCAGCATAAAATGCCTGCTGTGGCGTCAATACATTTTCCGGCTGAATGAACTCACCACAATACAGGTTGCTTGTATCCTTGCCGTAGAGACGCTTGATATCTTCAAGCGCACCAACAAGTCGCTCAATTTCCTGAATTCTGTCACCAATTGAAATATATGCAAGAATGTTTCCTATATCACCAAACTCAATCTGAATGTCGTACTCATCGCGAAGCAAATCGTAGACCTCTATACCTGTCAGTCCAATACCCTGTGTATAAATTGAAAGCTTAGTCACATCAAAATCATAGACACTGTCGCCATCAATCAGTTCTTTACCGTAAGCATAGTAACCACCAATCTCATTGATTTCATTACGCGCATACTCAGCCATCTTTGCCACTTTCTCAAAAGACTCCCTGCCGTGAAGGGCTAGATTCCTTCTGGAAAGATCCAGGCTTGAAAGCAAAAGATAAGATGCACTGGTAGTCTGTGTAAGGTTGATAATCTGACGCACATACTCGGCATCCATATTTTCACCGCACAAAAGAATCGAACTCTGAGTCAGACTTCCACCAGATTTGTGCATAGAAACAGCTGCCATATCTGCACCTGCCTCCATACCAGACATTGGAAGATGGTCACCAAAGTAGAGGTGAGTTCCGTGTGCTTCATCAGCCAACACCTTCATTCCACGCTCATGGGCAAGCTTAACAATTTCTTTTAAATTAGAACACACGCCATAATAGGTTGGGTTATTGATAAGAATGGCCACTGCATCTGGATTTGCATCCATCACTCGTCGCACTTCCTCAACCTCCACACCAAGTGCTATTCCAATTTTAGGATTAACCTTTGTATCAACATAAATTGGAACCGCACCGCAAAGAACCATTGCATTTATTACACTCTTGTGGACATTTCTTGGAATAAGGATCTTATCCCCAGCCTTGCAAACCGAAAGAATCATAGTCTGCACCGAGCTTGTAGTTCCATTAACCATCAAAAATGCATGCGCAGCACCAAATGCATCCGCTGTAAGCATCTCCGCTTCCCTGATAACAGAAACCGGATGTCCCAAATTATCCAGCGGTTTCATTGAATTAACATCCAATCCAACGCACTGTTTTCCCAACAAATCCACCAGTTCAGGATTGCCCCTGCCACGCTTGTGACCTGGTACATCGAAAGGCACGACTCTTTTTCTTTTAAAACGCTCCAAGGCCTCACAAATTGGAGCGGATCTTTGTTCATAAATCTTCATTATTTACCTAAAAATTCCCTTCTCAAAAGACCATTAAAATGAGTATACTTTTCACCATATTACAGTGTCAACACTTGTTTTTCCTTTGGTAGAAGATTATTATTTTGACGAGGAAATTTAACTTATTTTTATGGATTTTCGGAGGACAAAATGCTCGCAAATTATCATACACATACCGTCAGATGCAATCACGCCTCTGGTACCGAACGTGAATACATAGAAAGCGCCATTGAAAATGGTTTCAAAATTCTTGGATTTTCAGACCACACTCCACAGCCTTATCCAGCAGAGTACTATTCTCATATCAGGATGCGTATGGAGGAAGTAGAGGATTACACCAGCACTCTTGTAAAACTTAGGGATGAATACAAGAAAGATATAAAGCTTTTTATCGGATATGAAGTCGAATATACTGACAAATATTTTGATTCACTTATTCAACATCTTCGCCAGTTTCCAATTGATTACATCATTCAGGGACAACATTTTGTACCTGATGAATTCAATGGCTTCTATACAGGTGCGATGACAGATAGTGTGGACGACCTGAAGGCCTACGTTGATTTAACTATCAAGGGCATGCAAACCGGATTATTTTCCTATTTGGCACATCCCGACCTAATCAACTTTGTGGGGCCAAATGAAGTTTTCCAAAAGGAAATGAGACCTTTGATTCAGGCATCCATCGATTTAGATGTTCCACTAGAAATTAACATGCAGGGCTTTGAGCTGGGACGAAATTATCCTTGTGACAGATTTTTCTCTCTTGCCTCAGACATGGGCGCTCGCTTCGTAATTGGCTGCGATGCCCACATGCCTCATCAGATGATACAGCCAGCGGATATGGCAGGCTTTGTTGATTTCCTGAATAAGAACCATATTGAATATGGCGACAATATAATAGAGCTAAGACCGGTTTAATTCAGCCTTAGCTCTTTTTGGATTACCTGTTTTTAGTTATTCAAAGTAGAAATCAATCTGTCCCATTCCGTTATCAACGTCGGCCTTGATTAATGGCTGATTAAGGTCCTGAGAGCCCTCACCGTGCATATTGATTTTACCCATGCCGTTATCGCAATTGAAGGATACTCTAAACTCCTTAGGGAAATAAATTGCAAGGCTTCCCATTCCATTATCTATATCAAGGAATGCACCATCAGGATCAACCGTAGTTCCGTTGAAATACACTGTCATCTGGCCAAGCGCGTTATCAATCGTGCCCTTCTTCATGTTGTTGATTGTAAGATACTGAGTTTTGCTTCCAAGGCTGTTGTCTAAATCAAAATTACCATCCTCTTCCCAATACTCTGAATTTCCACCTATTTCTAATTTGTGCTCATCACCATCATGAATAATGTTAATATGTGCAGGCTTTTTGCCAAAAATCATTGAAAAACCAACTCCTATAAGTACAAATGCCAAGATAATAACTGCAAAATGTATTCCTCCAAGACCTAACTCATTTTGGAAAAGACAGGCTCCAACACCCAGTGGGAAGAAAACACCAACCCAGCTTTTCTCGATTAACTGCTCAACCAGAATCAGTGCAAGAATTACGCACATTCCAATCTTTATCATTGGATAATCATTAAATGAATTATTTTTGCTTAACAAAAGGCATACCGCAAATACGATAATTGCAAGACCTCTAACTATGTTTTTAATTTTTGATTTTGTCATCTCTTTATCCTCTTTTCATCCATAATCTCAATCAGTGCTTTAATGTAGTTCCTTGATGCATAAGCTTTCTTTGTTGAATTCCTAAAGGAAATCTCACTTGCTCCTGTGATATTCTTTTTAATAGAAGAAATCAGTTCCGTATTTACGATAGTTGATTTCGACACTCTCAAGAATTCTCGCGGTAGCAATTCTTCCAGCTCATAAAGTTTTTGTCGTATCCTGTAGATGGATTTCCCAGTGTGGATTGATATGTAGTTCCCATCAGCCTCAACAAATATTATTGATTTGACTTCCACGTAGTACTCCGTGTCGTCGATGTAGGCTGATATTCTTTGTGCCCCCATTTGCTTCTGTGACAACAGTCGCTGCAGCTCTAATATCTCCTCTGTTATCTCTCGGCAGTGAATGGTTATCATGTCCTGCTGTAATGAATCATCTACGTCAATATTTATCTTCATAACTATTGGCGCCTCCTATGATTTATATTTTACATATCTTTTTTTACTACACAACAATTTGGGACAAGAGGTAAATTTTTATTTATCAGAGGTAAAAAATCAGGCATTAAGCTCCTTGATGAAGATAGAAGGCTTGTTTTTATACTTGAAAATAGTCAGGTTATCCTTTGCGCGGGTGATTCCAACATAAAAGATTCTTCGCTCTTCTTCAAAGTCCTTCTTCTCCTGAGCCGTGGCTTTTTCCATGTTTCGCACAACCTTATTTGGAAATACCCCATTTATGGAATCAATCAAAAATACTGAGTCATACTCAAGACCTTTGCTAGAATGAATAGTAGACAATACAAATTTACAACCTAACACATGCTCCTTTTCCAAAAGAATCTGCCTGAGCTCTGTCAATCTATTTAAAAACGATGGAATATCTTTTTCTTTTTTTGCAAGCATTTTCAGGATGAAAATCTTATTGTCATCAATATTATTGTTTGCAAGATACTCACCATAGCCCATATAATCTGTAATTCTTATTATAGCCTTGTAAGGTGATTCATTTGCCATGTTCTTAAAATGGGTTCTCAGCGAACGGCAATTACCAAGCACATGAGGATTCAAATCAATCAGTTCTGCTGCCTCTAGTATTCCTGAATGATGAATCTCTGCCTGCATACACATTTCAAGTGCAGCACTTTTGCTGATATATGCCTGCAGCTTGTAATAGATTTTCATGAAAACCTCTTCATCCATTGGCACAAAGGCAAACCGAAGAATATTCACAATATCAAGCACCACTCTATGGCTAAAGAAAGTCATGTCCATGTTCTTGATATTATATGGAATTCTTTCTCTCTCTAGAATATCCACCAGCGGTAATACACTTTCATTATCTCTATATAATACAGCGGTTCTGGTAGCTGTCTGCTCCGCCACTTTTTTCAGATATACGTATTGCGCCTCGCGTTCTATGCTCACTATATTTAGATTACTATTGGCCGCCTTTGTGGGACATATATGCTTCTTGTGTCTTTCCTTATTATGCTGAATGAAAATATCTGCAGCCTGAACAATATTTGCATTGGAACGATAATTCTTGTCCATAACAAGAACCTTAGCTCCAATATGTTCCTCCTCAAAGTTCAAAAGTGCCTCTGGATAAGCTGCCCTAAATCCATAAATACTCTGGTCCTCATCTCCAACCATGAAAAGATTTCCTGACTTCCCTGCCAACAGAGAAATAATCATATGCTGAATTTTTGAGGTATCCTGTGCCTCATCCACACAGATATACTTATACTGATTCTGAAAATAATTCAAAACCACCGGCGAAGCCTTCAGAATCTTATATGCATAAACCATCTGATCATCGTAGTCCATTAGACTCTGGGCTTTAAGCTCCGCATTGTATTTATCGTATATACGTAATAAATCTATGTCATTCTCTTTACCAAGCTTCTTTATGTCCTCAGCTGGAAGGCACATATTTTTGCAATAGGTAATCTGCGTTCTTAGCATTTTAATATCGCTCTCAGTTGGGTAGTCCCTCATCACCTGAAGATATATATTACTAAGGAGACGACCTGTATCCTTTTCATCTGAGCACAACTCAAAGGCCGATTTTCCAATCATGCGACCATAGTAAGCTATCACCTTGGCACATATACCATTAATTGTCCTAAACTCAAGCCTGTCTGAAAGCTCCGAACCAAAAATCTTTTCAAATCTTTGGGACATATCCTTCGTAGCGGCTACTGTGTATGTAAGCGTGAGGATATTTTCCGGTGCAATACCCTTGCAATAAATCATGTAACCCAGGCGGTTCACAAGCACCGTAGTCTTTCCACTTCCAGGCACAGCTAAAAGAAGCACCGGTCCATCAATTGTTTTAATGGCCTCCAGCTGTTGTACGTTTAGAGACGATGCGTATTTATCTAAAAATTCTTTTTCCGTCATATCAATAAATGTCTTTCTATAAAAAATTACCCTTCCACTATATAAGCGGAAGGGTAAAAATTCAAGAACCATGTTAATCTATAAACTTCACTGCAGTGCCATAGGCAAGAACCTCAGCAGCCCCCTGCATTACGCTAGAACCAGAATAACGAATTCCAATAATGGCATCTGCGCCAAGCTGCTCTGCCTCGTCTACCATTCGTTTTGTAGCAATCTGTCTAGCCTCAACAAGCATCTCCGTGTAACCAGCAAGCTCGCCACCTACAATAGTCTTCATGCCAGCCATGAAATCTCTACCGATATTCTTTGACTGTACGATAGTCCCCTTTACAAGACCAATAACCTCGTAGTTCTGTCCAGGAATGTTCTCAATACTTATTAGCTTCATTTTGTTCTCCTCCATCAATTTCTTTTAATCTTTGTGATAATGCTAAACAAACTCCAATAATTGCCACTACAAAAAGAGCAATCATAAAAATTATGAAAAACATTGGAGTCTCTGGGTCAGACATCTTCCCCAAAACCATCACTGCAATCATGGCTATCATAAATATTATGAATGCTACTGCTGCAATTTTGGGACCTCTTTTTGCTTTTTTTACATCAACCTTATTGATATCCATAAAGCTTACGCCTCCCCTCTCAAGGCGTTTCATATCATCCAGATATTTTTCTACATCCATATCCTCTAGTTCATCACATGAATCAATGATTTCCTGACAAAGCTGAGAAAGAATGTCCATATCCTTTTGCCGCTTAGAAAATTCTCTTATCTGCTCATGCAAACATACATCCAATGAAATCTCTTTTGTTTGCAGCCTTCGGATTTCTTCGATTGGAACCTCCAGTCTTCTAAGAAGCTTAATCTGATTGAGCACCTTTACATCTTCCAGGGAATAATCTCGATAACCGTTTTCTAAATTTCTGTTTGGAGTAACCAACCCCTGGTCCTCATAAAAACGAATATTCTTTTTTGTGATTCCAACTAGCTCTTCTACCTGGTTGATTTTCATTAAAACGCCCCCATTAAAGGTTGTAACACAAAAGATTTGGCCTTATCTTTATCTAGAATATAAACCCTCCACAAGGTGGAAGGTCAATAGTTTTATAAAATATATTCCATTATTTTTTCTTTTGTCTTCATACCAAGGCCTTCATAAAATGATTCAGGAGCCTCGTGCTTTTATTTCTATTAAATTGCATATGCTAATTCATCAGCAAACTTGATAAGCTCATCCTGAACTCTTTCATAATCTGCTTCTACAAATCTGTATCTGTAAGCATCACCAATTGGATTTTCCAATACCATCTCACGCTTCAATTCTTTTGCTTCTCTTCTAAGTTGTATGATGCTAGTAATTTCAATACCAAATAAAACTGCTGCTGCGAATACTACTACCATATCTTTTCCCTCCTCAAACTCTTTGTCATTTGTTGAATAAAGTATATAAAAAGATATGTCACAGAAGTATCACACTGATTTTATATGATATCTGCCGCTTTAATGTTTGCTATTTTTATCAAGTCGGCTGGGGCTAATTCTATTTGAGCTCCCACTTTTCCAGCGCTAACAAATACTTTTTCATAGGCTTCTGCTGTTTCATGAATAAAGGTTGGAAACTGCTTCTTCATTCCTATTGGTGAACAGCCACCATGCACATAGCCTGTAAGTCCAAGTAGGTCCTTCTGCTTAATCATGCTGATAGATTTCTCGCCTGCTGCCTTGGCTGCCTTCTTTAAATCAAGTTCCGCCTCTACTGGAACTACAAAAACATAGTAGGCACCTGTCTTGCCCTGTGTCACTAGTGTCTTGAAAACCTTTTCTGTATCCTCACCTAAAATCCCAGCTATCTGCTCTCCTGTAAGAGTTGGATCTGCCTCATAGGTGTGACTTTCATACTTTATCTTCTTTGAGTCTAAGACTCGCATTACATTTGTTTTATCATTGCTTTTCATTTACTTATTACCTTCTAATTCCTTTAGGAAATCTGCTATGATTGCATTTATTTCCTCCGGCCTGTCTGTATTTGAATTATGCCCCGCTCCCTCTATCCAGTGAATTGGAAGCCCCGTATTCTTGTGCCATGCTTTATTATACCTTATACAAGAGCCTGCGTGGTCCTTTGTTCCACAAATGAGACGCGCCTTGCACTTGATTTCATACGGAAGCGCTTCTTCTACTGCCTCCACAAGAAGCTTATAGCCACCACCTGCAAGCTTAGCATATCTCTCCTTATCACCATCATAGGTCATCATAAATTCTTTCATGAGGGCTCTTCCATATTCGGAAGTTGCTACATAATCTGTACCCTGTCTAAGCAAAGTTTTCCATGGATAATAGCGATACACTGGCTCCATTCTATGAAGAAGCCATAGCTCAAGCTTTGTATAATACTGAATTTGAAGTGGTGCTGAATCTACGGAGATGAACCCCTTTAGCTTTTCGGGAAAAAGCTGCCCATACATTTGTCCCAGATATCCTCCCATAGACTGACCTATTATTACTGGATTATCAAAACCATTTTCCTTTAGGATTTCATCTACCCATACGGCTTTATCCTTCAGCGAGAATGTCATCTCAAAAGGATATGATGTGTCATGTCCAGGTGCATCCCATACAAATACAGGATACTTCCCCTCAAACTCCTGAAGCTGCTTTTCAAATAATCTGTGGGCAGCCGTTAATCCTGGTAAAAAAACCAGCTGATAATGTGGATTAGTACCTTCCGTATTTATCCAGTAGTGGATATCTCCCTTTGGTGTTTTGTAGATTTTTTCTGTCATGGCTTCTCCCTATCCTAGTTGCTCATTGGTGTACCTACTTCTATTAGGTTAATTATCAAGTTCCAACCTCATTAAAACCAGCTCCTGCCACTTACCTTCTCTTGTTTTAAAGCCTCTTGGATTCCTACCATATTCTATAAAACCATGCTTTTTGTATAGGTTCTGCGCTGCCTCATTGTCGGCTACAACATCTAATTCTAGTTGAAGATATCCTGCTTCCTTTGCCGCTTCTATGCACATTGCCGTCAACTCATTTCCAATTCCTAGTTCCCAGTAATCCTTCATTACGGTGATTCCAAACTCGGCTCTGTGTCTGGTCTTATCCCTGTCACGAATCATATCAATTCCAGCACTGCCAATGAGCTTTCCTTCCACTATGGCTACTATTTAAATATCATGAGAGCTATCTTTTCTCCCTCGTAGATGGGCAGCCACCATCTGCTCATTGTGCTCTGTCTCATCTGGGTAAGTAGTTAAAAACTCTGTCTCTCCGTGAGAATCAGTAAAATATTTCATAAAATCTAATGCATCCTCAGGCTCTCCATTTCTTAGAATGCACTCTCTTCCATCTTTTAGTTGAATCGCTCTGTATGTAATCAAGGTCTCCTCCTTTGGGCTACTCCTCTATAAGCTTCTTTGCCTTTTCGTAATCAGCTCTGCTCACGTAAACTCTATAAAGAAATGTTAGGTTCCCTATAGCCTGCCCACCAGAATATGCACCACCATTACCAATGCTAGTTGTCATAGAAGAATGCAATGCCATATCAAAATTTGACTGATTCCTCTTTGTTCTAGTCTCATAACTGATGCTATTAGCTTTTAGAAGCTCTGTTATTCTTGCTATTTCCATAGATGAATAGTCTTCGTATAGCTTCTTTCTGTTGAATAGTGTAACCATAACATTTCTCCTTTCACTCCCGCAGGAATATGAGACACTCCTCTTAAATTGTATACTAAATAATTACTCAAATTATAGCAATACCAGATAGATTTGCAAACAAAAAGAGCTCCGAGAAAAACTCGAAGCTTTCAATATCTACTTATTTTTAATCACTCTAAATGATTCTAATATAGTCTGATGCCTAATCTCCGTGGCATTAAACTTCACAGTAAAGAATGCGAACTGCATAATTGGTCCCATTCCAAAAGCACAAATAATTGTACCTATTCCAACAGATCCACCAAGTAGCCAACCAACTACAGTAGCTGTGGCAAGTAACATGATGCTTACTAAGCCAATAGATACATGCTTAGTTCTTCTTGTTAATCCAATAAGTAGAGTGTCACGTGGACCACATCCTAAGGATGCACTCATGTATGTGAACTGTGTATAACCCATTATGAATAACCCTAAAATCATCATTGGAATTGCCAAGAAAATTGAATCACACTTTTCAACTAAATTTATTCTATTAAAAAGATCTACAGTTTTACCTACTACAATAGAATCTATTATCATAGCGATTCCGATAGGCTCTTTCATTAAAATATCTATTCCGAGAATCGAAAAAGATACTATGATAGCTGCTGTGCCGTAAAGGATTCCAAAGGTATTAGATAAACCAAGATTAAGCACATCCCAAGGTGATGCGCCGATATTCGCCTGAATAGTAAGATATACACCAAATCCGTTTACAAAAAGGCTAACTGCTGCCATAAGTATGTTTAATACTATCTTTTTTGGTGTATCATTGTCTTTATTTCTTTGAAACAATTTAATCTACCTCGATTTTATTTTCCCCCCGAGGATTATAGCATAATAATCTAAAATGTCATCTCTTTACCAATATATATTGCCTTTGAATCATGGCCATGACCAATTTCCCTTGTACAAGCCACCGGTAACTCATCACTAATATGCATTTTTAGAAGATCAAACACTGAGTATTCTAAATTCGATTTTTCATATGCTGTAAATGTTCCAAGTAATACTCCAGCTATTTGCTGAAATACACCCATATCATCTAGCTGATTAAGTAATGTAGCAATCTGGCCTGAGCCGCCTCCGTATGATTCTAATAAAATAATCTTCCCATTCATATTTGGCCAATACTTAGTGCCTGCCAATTTAAGAAGACATCTTATATTTCCACCAACCACTATGCCTTCCATCTTATCACCTTGAAGGAACTTGTAATCTATATTGAAAAGCTCTGATTCATTACCATCCAAATAAGCTTTAAATCTTTTTTTCTGCAACTCAGCCTCTGAATAGACCATATTCTTTACTTGATATAATACAGAAGACTTACTTGTCATAGTATAAATAGCATTGATTACAGTTGTTAAATCACTATATCCCCAGAAGGTTTTATTTGACTTTGCTATTACATCAAAATCCAGATATTTCAAAATACCATTAGCTAAATCTCCACCAGAAATATCGTAAATCGCACTAATGGAATCATCCTTATACAAAGCCATTATATCATCGGCGCGTTCCCTATCTGTTCCGCTGAATTCATCAAGCTTGGCTTCGATGTGCTCAGCTAAGGTAGCTTCCACGCCCATTGGGGTTAATACATCAACTAATTCTTCTACCTGACTTATCCACTCTCTGCTATGCCCATTAGAGCATGCTGATATCCCTACCTTCATACCTTTTCTCCTATAGTAGTTTTAATAATGATATGTTCAATCTCTAGCCAAGCTACCTCTGCAAATAGCACTATCAAAAACAAAACAACTTGAAGCACACCACTACTATCTTGATTTATAAAAACGCCAAGTTTAACAAAACTCCTGTAAAAAACTACGTTTTTCAATTTTCACCTATACTTTTTTTCCATTCTTTTTCTAGTATATAGTAAGATTTTCCATAAAACTCCTCATATGACTTTTCAGAAGCCATGAAATAAAATAAGCCATCAAGACCCTTCAATTCTATCAAATAAGCAGTAAAACTCATGGCTTCTGTGTATGATAGATCTAAACCATAATATTTTGATTGTTCGTTTGGTCCAAAGTTTGTTGCCACCTTTTCCTTTAACTTAGGATAATCCGAAACATCTTTACCTTGATACAGACGATTTACAACATAATCAAAATACATTCTTCCTATATCATTATCATCGTAATTTTTAGATTGTAGGTAACGCTTAAAATCACCATCTTCATATGAATCATCAACCGACATTTTACTTATACCCTCAACCAATTTAGTTTCTGGGTATAAAATATACGCTACATATTCACAAAAGCCTTCTTCAATCCAATACTTATTTAAATCAGTATAATCTACAAAAAAGCCATGCATCAATTCATGTTCTAGTGTGCGTTCCGTCAAATTATTTAATGTGATATCTATTTTCCCGTCTGAATCTATGCTTGTATAACTTCTTCCACCTTTATTTTCTATATGATAGGTAATATCATCAACATTTCCACCATACATAGACTGGTCAATATTTATATCTTCTAAAAGCTGTTTCAGATTTTCTTTTGTGATAGATTCGACTTTGATGATGTCTATTATTTTTTCATAGGTACTATCATCTATTAGATTACTATTTATAATAAATTCAGACCCATCAGTTTTAAATATACAATTATTATCACCATCTATGAACAGTTCGGTTTCATCTACAGTTTCCAGTTGTTCTTCACTAAATCCTGTAGTCGAAAAAATCACTGGTTGTTCAGCAGATTCCACATTGAAAATATTCTTATATTCTTCAAAGGACTCTTTGCATTGGCCTTTTTTCAGCATCAGCTGAACAATCCAATATCTATAATCATATTCATAAAGATATTTTTTCGGTAGAAATAGGGCGTCAGCCTCTACAACTGGTCCTACTATTCTGTCATCAGCCACCACATAAATGTTTAATTTTTCTTGAGTCACCTTATCTGATGATTTTATAATCTGCTTTCTTGGCTTATCAAAAGCTTTTACCAGTGAAGCTGCTTCCTTCTCATCTACTATGTTGCTTTCAAAATTATATTTACAACCATTGTAGTCTGCTGTAATAGTGTCGAATACTCCCGAATAGGTATAATTTCTTTTGTATGAGTCCTCGTAAAATGTTATTCTTGATTTTAAAAATATAAGTACTCCAGCAATGCACACTAATAGTATAAGAGGGATTATTATTAAGTATTTTCTACGCAAGTAAATATCTCCTTTATGATGTTATTTTCTTAATTTTCAATTCAAAAAACAAAACTCCAAAAGTGTTTCTAAAGTCCAGCTTGGCTATCTTGCCTTATTTGTTCAATGCATTTATCTAAAGTCGTTTCATTTTTTATGCACTGTATATCAGGACTAGTTCCTTCTACTACGTTAAGCTTATCATCATCAATAACTACATCAATGGCAAATCTAACCAGTAATCCCGAATTTGGCAATAATTCAAGCACTGGAGTTATTCCTCCCCCTGCTCCTCCTGTACTATCACCAACTAAACAAGCCCAATTTGTATCTTTGCAAAACTTGGCAAAGCTATCTGCCGAAGAATATGTATTTCCTGAAATTAACACCCATTTCTTTATATCCTTACAGTTTGATTTTATTTTTGTTTCTCCACTAACAGACAGTCTATTATCTATATACTTATCTAAATTAAGCTCAAGCACACATTTAGGAACATTTTCTAATGATGCTATATCACTAAGCATATCATTTCCCAAATACTCTTCTGTTAAATCTGATTCCTTAAAATATAAAATTGATTTTTGTTCGTAGCTTCCACCGAAAGGTTCAACTAGATTTTCAATCCAATATTTATCACTACCACCAGAATTACCCGAAATATCAAAAATAACATTTTCTGTTTTGGGGTAATCAGCAAATGCTTTTACCAGTACATCCTTATCTCTATCTATTAAATCTTGGGAAAAAGACGGAATTTTAAGAAGCAAGGTGTTGATATCTTCTATGTACTGTATTTCCACTTGTGGATACATGTCTTCCCAATTAACATCAAGTTCCTTGCTATTCTGCAAACTATACCTTGGCGCCAATTTTTTACTGGTTAACCTCTTCCTGAAAGCAGTATCTATCCTTTCATTTCCAAATCCACCGCTGTTAAGTACAGACCAATACCCTATGTAAATATAGTTATCTACAACTGATAAATGATCTAATCCACCAAGCTCATCAAACATTCTTGAGAGTACTTCTGCAAAGCTTTCTTCATCTTCAATGTTAATAACTTCGTCTCTATATCTTTCTTTTACATCCTCAATATCTATGCCTTCATTTTCTATATAGCTAAAATATGGATAATTTGATTCTAATAAATTCCATACATATTCATAGTCTTCTGCATATTTATTTGTTCTTTCAACACATGCTGTTATGAAAACAGAAAGTGTTATTATTGCTACATAAAAACTAAGGACTTTATATGAAAAACATAATTTTCTACCTTTATCATTTTTTAGTCGATTTTTAAACATTAACGCCCCCAGTTAAAATCAAAATCTTCAGCTTCTACCTCTGCCAATATCACCATCATAAATAAAACTTTTTGTTTAGTATCAATCATTATACTGGATTCCGTAATAATCGAGATATACTTTAAATCTATCCTGACATGTCAAAATGGTATCCCTTAGATAGCCTTTTTCATGATTCCATTCCTTTAGTCCTCTATAATAGAACTCCTTCAAATCGTCATAAACAATAAAGGGGGTGATATCATTTCTTAGGCATTCCTTAAACATAATAAGCCTACCTACACGACCATTTCCATCTTGGAATGGATGTATTTTTTCAAATCTATAATGAAAATCAATTATATCATCAAGAGTCTTTGTATTTATCGAATTATAGTCCTTCAAGAGTGTTTTAATTTCTCCTGCTACTTTCGTGGGAAGCGTAGTAGGCATCCCACCAACTTCATTTTCAAGTCTTTTATAATCACCTACATTAAACCAATTTTTCCTACTATCAGAAGTTCCTGTTTTTAGAACAAAATGTAGCTGCTTTATAAATGCTTCGCTAAGCTTATAATTCGCTTGGTCTATTAATAAATCTATACATCTAAAGTGGTTAACAGTCTCTACAATATCATCAACATTAACCGAACTCTCTTCAATACCTATGGTATTAGTCTCAAATATGTATCTGGTTTGATCATGAGTAAGCCTACTGCCCTCTATATGGTTTGAATTGTATGTCATATCTATTTGAATCTTATGATACAATCCGCCATTAATACCCGCATCTTTCTCCATCTTCAAACGAGATAATACATCAGTCGGAATCTTCCCACTGCGCTGTTTTCTAGCGGGCTTTTGAGCATCAATCGGGATTAACCATGCAGATTTATCCTGTACAGCGCCAGGAACTCTTCCATTCTGGCAATAATTTCTTACACTTCGTTCAGAGATATTCCACTTTTTTGCCGCAGCACTTACACCAATATATTGCATATTTACACCCTTTCCAACAAATATATTCGATAATATTATATCATATTCGGCAATATAAAACATCATTATACACTATAGTAATCTCGTTTTATTTTGCCGTTATATTTTTGGATATAAAAACCTGCTAACAAAAATCAAGCATGAATTTCAAATATACTTTTTAAATAATTAATTGCATCACAATAAGGCTGGCGGTAGACCAGCCTTTAACTATATTTTTCTATTTATACACTTCACTTACTCTTGCATAATATATCCTTAAAAACTTGTTTAAACCTGCTATTTTTGCATGTTTCTTTGTTTTACCTTCAGCTTCCTTTTTCAGGATGTAATTGTATACAGCATTATCCTCTGGTTCAGGGTGACTCTTCAACACTCGCATAACTTCATACCCTACTTTTCGTAGCGTTGATGAACCTCTTTTCGTTATGCGCCGGTTTGAACCTACAAATTGTCCTGATTCATATGGAGGAGGATCTATTCCCGCAACAGCAATAAGTGCTTTTGCGCTATGAAGTTTTCTTATATCTCCAATTTCAGCAATCAACTTAGGTGCCAATACATCACCAACCCCACCCATTGCTCTAACAGTAGAATATTCAGGTAAACTCTTAGCAAGTTCCTTCATTCGTGTTAGAATTGTATTGAGGGTATCATCAATTGCTCTCAACACAGATATAGCTTCTTGTACTAACATTTTTGTAGATGGAGTACTTGAAGATAACGTAGGAATACCATTAGATGCCAATTCATATATTTCTTCAGCTTTTGATTGGCTCTTTTGGTATTTCTTTTCTTTAGCCCACTCACAATAGGCCACCACAAAATCATCACGACTCATTCCGATAATCAGGTCATAATGCCAGAAGCGTTCTACAAAATCACTAAGTTTATCTTTATTATTCTTTTCATCCCAACTATTAAATTTAGTTTTTAAGCCTGGCATTGTGTAATCTAACATATGAGTTAATTCTTGAAGCGCTTTAATGTGTAGTTCCATATAGAATCTGTAACGTCTCCCAAGCAACTTAAGCTCAGCATATATAGCCTCATCTTTGTCATAGTTTTGAAGCTTATACCATTTTTCAATACCATAGTTTGCTATGACAATTGAGTCCAATTTGTCTGTTTTAGCGCCACGAATGCTGTTATCTTTAGCATATTTTCTCATGGCATATGGATTTATTACCGACACAAAATACCCACGCTCAAGAAAAAAAGTTAGCAATGGCAAATGGTATACACCTGTGGCTTCCATAACCAATCTTACTTCGCCATCCAGCTTCCTTAACATCTTCTCAAGTTCGCTGAGCTCACTTTCTGTATGCTGTACTTCAAACGGTTTTAATACAATTTCTCCGTATGGCTTCATAACGCATACAGTACTTTTACCTTTAGAAACATCAACACCTACGCTTATCATTCTAAACCTCCCTCTACATAAAATTTAGTAATTGTTCCAACCGCACTTATTACCATTCAGTTTAGTTGGTTACGCGGGTGTCGCTCCCTACCTGCCTAATCGAATGCTTATAATAAGGGGTTGGTTAACGGTTTTTATTGCGGATGATTAATCCAAAAAGCCCCACGTCAGACCAATTACTCCCCTTATTATAAAAAAATAAGTGCAGAAGTTAGAGTTAATTACTCTCTAACTACTACACTTTTATGGTACTAAAAGCCCTCCGAGGAAATGATATGTACCCCTTTTTCTGGACAACCAGAGAAAGGGGTACATATCAAATCCTCGAAGGGCATAATTTTATAATTTGGGTTGGGCTGTTCGCTCTCGATTATTCGATGATTGTAGCAACACGACCAGAACCTACTGTTCTACCACCCTCACGATTCATACTTACGTTTATCGTATTTACAATCGTTGATTTTACAGTGTTTCTTTTGATGTGATTATCTATATTCGCATCATTATTTGCTGTTTTTTAAATTTTTGGTACCAGAATGGTACCAGAGCAAGATAAAAAGTCTCATATATAAGAAAAAGACTCTGGGCCCTTCGCTAAATCCAGCGATGGGTCGAGTCCTATCTTACTTAAATAATAACACGAATTCTGAAATTGTCAACTTTCACTATTTGGGTGGATATGTCAAAAGATCACCATTCTTTCTGATAACATGTAACTTTTTTAAATATGGACGCGCATAAAACTCTTTTTCCAACTGCGTTATACATTGCTTCTCTGGTATCTTGGTATGTCTTAAATCAAAAATAATGTACTTTGACTGCTGTACTGCCTTTCTGAAATTGTCCTCGATAGTCCTCTTACCATTACCAAACGGACATTTCATTTCCCATTCTACACCATCCATTCTTATATCTGGAGTGTGTGTCCCAGGAATTCTACTTGGCTCAATGAATGTAATATTCTTTCCTAACTCTGCGAAGAATTTCGCCATCTCAAATTCATGTTTTTCAGGCGGTGTACTTAAAGCTGATATATCTATTCTGCCCTTATTTGACATACTATTACTTGCTCTCCACTCTAATAATGTTAAATTAGTTTACAAATTTTAGATGGAAAAATCAAGTACGAAATTTATGTCTTCTACTCCGCTTCGTTTATGATCTTCAAAAATGCTTCTCCATATTTTTCAATAGCCTTCTCCCCCACGCCTGGAACCAATAGCATTTCATCTATATCCTTAGGTCTCACCTTGCTTAACTCAGCCAAAGTACTATCATGGCAGATTGTGTATGGTGGGACTCCATATTCCCTAGCTATATCCATACGACATCCCTTAAGTTTACAAAATATCAGATGCTCATCTTGATTTAAGTCATCTTCAGATGCTTTTCTTTCCTCTATTGATATTTTACTTTGAAGTCTCTTTTTTGCTATTTCCAATATAACCTTCATTTCCGGAGTATTTAGAAAATGTTCCTCGTCATAAATTTCTCCAGTAATAGGGTCTGTTCCTTGATTCAGTACGTCAATAAAATTAAGAATATCTTCAATACCATCTTTACCTAGTTTTGTAATGTTCCGTTTTTTTCTTTCACGGATTCGTTCCAAAGACACTAGTCGTTCTTTTTCAGACACCCAAGCATAGAATTGATTATCCGTAAATACCTCTTCATCAACTATTTCATCACTTACAATTGCCACATAGCTTATATGATGATTCTTTAATTCATTAGTCATTATTTCTAGAGAAGGAGATCCTGTTATATATCGCCCATAATACTCTCCAATATTGTATCTCAGGATTGATGCAATTACGGTAGCGCACTCATCTTTTACTGTATAAAAAAATCCTTCTTTTCTAATAACTACCCTGTCTGGATACTCTTCGACCCAGTCATCATAAGTTTTTTTCTTCTTAAGCGTTTTCTCAACTACCTGTGGTTTTATTTCTTCCTTTTCCTCATATATTAAAGTATTCTCGCTCTCTTTATTAAAGAGTGATTTATCGTCTATTTCATTTGTTTGAGTAAAATGCTGCTCCACACTTTCCATTTCGATATCATTTAATGAAGTGCTAGGTTCTGTTGACTCTATTATTTTTTCAACGACTTTATCATGTCGTACTATATTTGGACTTTCTTCTTCAAGTTTCTTTAACCTAGAATATACACTCATCAATTCTATAGTACTATTATTTCCAGATATTGCCCTTGCCCTATTTGCATACTTTCTAGCTTCTTCCAATTTATTTAAGTCGCAATAAGCAGCTGCAAGAGAAGTAAACAAAGATGGAGACCATATTTTACTTTCATATACTCTTATATAGTGTTCACCTAGCTCCACAGCTCGCTCGGGTCTATTTTTTATCCGATACAATGATGTAATTCTTGGCAACAATGCTCTTGCTTCTGAAAGCGTTGCCTTTTCCAGTGACTCTTCAGCTAGTTTTAAAGCAAACCCTGTATTCCCAGACATTTTAGCACCGTCTAGCAATTTAATTATCTCATCCACAGTTTCTGTTTCAAAATCTTCATTTTCCATTAATAACTTATTCAGCGAATTAACAATCGAGATTGGTGCCACAGTATAATCAGACTTCAGCCACTTTCCTTTTTTGAAATAATATTTTTCACCATTATATTCATATGATTCCATTTTGTACCCCTTGTAATTACATATTTAAGCAACAAACCTCACGAACTAAATCAGCAAGCCCATTCTCTTCCCAGCTTTTAGGAAAACGATAGTATTCCTCTTTTGCTTCGGGAATAAGCTTTTCAATTTCATTTAACTGTTCTTGAATTATTAACTCATTATAATACTCTGGCTTTTTGTAGTTTTCTCTGATAAAACTTTCAATTTGATCCTTAGTAAACCACTTTAAAACATTGTCAGGATATTCTTCTATGTTAGGGACATTTTTTCTTAATTCCTCAACCAATAGTTTTTCATCAACAATATTAATCTTCTCTGCCCCTACTTTGGGTTCTTTAGGTAATACGTAGAATAACGACATATTTTCCATGACTTCATCAACAAACTCATCACTTACATTTTCTCTATAGATACTACTTAATCTCTTTTTTTGGTCCAGTTTACCTATTATAGAATTTGAACTCAACGCATCGTTTGTAAAAAATACTAGTTCATCATTCTCACATTCACGCATCATTTCATCAAAATAATCATCCTGTAAACTTTCAAAATATTCTTCTTCATCAGCAACCAGTACCCATTCATTTGCTTTGAACCATTCTAAACGGCTTCTTTTATAATCTCCATTCCGTTCTGCTATTTCTTCATCATAAAAGTAACATGCAGTCTCATATGATACACTCTTACGACCTGCATCTCGAACTATATGATTTTCAAGTCTATATTTGTTAGTAAAGCCAAAAGCCATTCTGTACATTAAATCGTAATAAAAATTCTTACCAGAAATTAGGACATCTATTTCTTCTGTTGAAAAACCAGGACATAACCATGGATCTGCAAATTCAAATTTATTCATCCAATTAGTATATAGGTATTTTATATAGTCTGCTTTATAATTACATACTCCACTTCTTGTCAATCCATTAATTAATCTATACCAAGGACGTAATTCCAGAAATTCTTCCATATCTTTTGCTACAGGGACTTTTTTCACTTTATCGCCATGGGTTCTTGAAGCCAAAAGCATTTCGTATGACTTTACATCATTGATGCATTTATTTATTCTTTCTACTTGATATGTATTTGTAGCCAAATTCTTTATTGTTACTATTCCCTTTGCTGTAATAAATAATCTATCAAATTTATTTCCTTTAAACACTCCTTCGGTATATCCAATAATGCATTCTCCGCTGCTAGAATCAGTTTTAAAATTATCTCTACAACATAAATCTAGCTTTGCAATTTTTTCTATTTCATGATCTAATCGTTCCTTTGTTATACCGTACAAAACATCATCTTTTAATAGCTCAACTATTAAACAGTTACCGTTATGCTCCATCAAGTAGAAAAGAATTTCTTTGCCTAGCTCTCCAGGAGTTCCTTCATTATCTTCAGTCTCTTCACGTAAATTTACACCTAGTATTGTAGAAATTTCTTTTTCAACATCTACATCTTTTATGCCCATACGCTCATAGTTACTAATTGTCTGCGGTGTGGTATTCATTTTCTCTGCAAGTTCTTCCTGTGTAATCCCAAGAATCTTACGATACTTTCTACACTGCTCTCCTAAAAAAGATGATATATTATTTTGTTTCATGGTTATTTACCTCCAAAAATCATTGTTGTTTATTGATGATTTAATGATACTTTAGGCTATGTTTTTAATACATCAAACAACACTTGATTTTTCTCAAAGATAATTTGAATTCACTATTTCGTAATATAATTCTACATTTTACTAAACATTTTTCAAATAATCGAGTAGGAGGGAAAATTAAATAAATTTTCCCGACCTCTCACACCACCGTACGTACGGTTCCGTATACGGCGGTTCAATCAACTTAACAAGTAACACATCTTTCGGTGTAGTAATCTAACATTGAGACTAATCCAAAGCGAGTTAGTCTTTCTTTATTTATCGCAAAGTTCATTACTCTTAGTTGGCATACGTAGGCTATCCTCTTGCCCGTATAGGCTGTAATCCAAGCCGTGTCTTTATCAACTCCAAGCTTCATCAAATTCTTTATACGATTCTGTGGAGTTTTCCAATGTTTCCAAATACACATACGCAATCTAAAACGAATTCTTGAGTCCATTTCCTTGCAAAGTGTTTTCATACTACCTATCTTGAAGTAGTTTATCCAACCTCTGATGAGCTGATTGAGCTTTTCCACCTTGTAACTGTTGCTAACGCCCCAACTACGGCTAGTGAGTTCTTTCATTCTCTTCTTAAACTTTGCTACTGATTTTGCATGCGGCTTTGCCTTAAACTGATGTGCCCTTGAATCAAAGTAGAATCCGAATCCAAGATATTTTAATCCACTTGGTCTGTCTACTTTGCTCTTGGTCATGTTGACCTTGAGCCCCAGTTTCTCTTCAATGAATCGAGAGATATTTCTCATGACTCTATTTGCAGACATTTCACTACCAACCATGATGATACAATCATCTGCGTATCTTACAAAGTTAAGCCCTCGCTTTTCCATTTCCTTATCAAGTTCATTTAGCATGATGTTTGCCAATAATGGCGAGAGATTTCCTCCTTGTGGTGTCCCCACAATGGAGTCCTCATACTCATCATCAATCATGATTCCACTGACTAGATATTTTCTTACGATAGATATAACATCTCCATCTTTTATAGTTCTACCTATGATAGTCATAAGTTTGTCGTGATTAACTGTGTCAAAGAACTTTTCCAAGTCAATGTCTACAATCCAGTCATTACCATCATTCATCATATTGAGTGCTGTTAGGATTGCTTGCTGTGCACATCTATTAGGTCTGAATCCGTAACTGTGGTCATGGAATTGCTTCTCATAGATTGGTGTTAAGACCTGTGCTATGGCTTGTTGTATAAATCTGTCTGTTACTGTTGGTACTCCTAGGTTTCTGACACCACCATCAGGTTTTGGTATCTCCACTCTTCGTACTGGCTGAGGTTTATACTTTCTTGACCTCAACTGTTCCTTGATGATATCGCCGTTCTTTTCAAGATGTTCTTTGAGTTCTGTGTACTTCATTCCGTCCACTCCCTCTGCACCTTTGTTTCGTACGACTTGCAGATATGCTCTATTGAGATTATCACTAGATAGTATCTGCTCCATTAGACTACTTGTGTCCATGCGTTCTTTCCTTTCCGCCTCGCTTGATTTGACCACCCTTTTCCCGATTGGTTACGGCAGATGTTGTCATCTCTGCAACGCGAGACATACTCAAACTTGTTGATTGTTCACCCCTTTGCTCCATCTCCATTACAGAGACTTCTTCGCTACTATGGGCTCGGCTGACTTCTCACAGTTCGTTGTTACTAGGCTAATGGAACCTCTGTGAGACCTCCACGCTTAAGGTGCACGCTCTTTCTCTCCATATATCCGCCACATTTACTCTGCTACTACAAATGTGATAGTTATTGGACTTCGTTGCTTATAGCCAACTTGTCTCTCGTAGCCTAGCCTTGTATGTGATTCCTGTTCGTCGGACCAGAGATTTGCTTACAGCTTCCTTCAGATTCCACCTCACGATGGACACCCTTGCTGTTCGGCTATACACTTCCCACTATCTGGGCGTGTTTGGGACTTACACCCGTTAGAGCGCGCCCATGGCGCGCAAACTACAAAAAGCCCTCCGAGGAAATCCTCGAAGGGCATAATTTTAAAATTTGGGTTGGGCTGTTCAATTAATATTCTTAATTGATTTTTTCATTTTATCTCCTAAATAATAGCAGTATGACGCTCGTTTGCTCGCAAATTCAGATTGCCACGCAATCTTCATGTTCGCGTCTGTCGCCGCAAACATTCATGAAATAAAAAATGCTCAGCTCCAAGCAAGCTTGTGCTGAGCATTTTAATTATTTCATTAAGAATTTGCTTCTCGTCACTCGCGACTATTCGATGATTGTAGCAACACGACCAGAACCTACTGTTCTACCACCTTCACGATTCATGCTTACGTTTATCGTAGTTACAATCGTTGATTTTTCAGTATTTCTTTTTATGCGATTATCTATATTCGCATCATTATTTGCTGTTTTTAAAGTTTTTGGTACCAGAATGGTACCAAGTCCTATTTTTCTTCTTTCTTAGGACTATAATTCTTACATGCTTCTTCTAATAGCTTAAAGTCGCAACTATTCTTGAGCAACTCAGTGTCTAAGCCAGCTAGAACTTTATCATATGTTTTCTTTGCTCTCTTTTGAGCTTGAACTAAGAGTTTCTTACATGCTTTATACTCTTTCTGAAGCATTACTTTTTCTTGTTCAGTAAACATTGAATCTTTAAAATCTACTGGTATTAAGCATTGTTTTGGAATAGGTATCATAAAATTGAATCTCATCGAGCCTCTAGCCACAAGCTTTTTATGATCTTCAATTTTTATAATGATGTTGTCCTCTTGTGACTTTTTGTAGGACGAAATAGGAACATAATAGTCTATATCATCTATTTTTAAAACAACACCATATACAAACTTACTAGAATTTGCATACCTAACATTAGGCACTGTTGTAAAGCCTCTAGAATTGATTTCTACTTCTTTTAAATAATTGATGTAGTCTTCATCAACATAATAAAATGATATTTTCATATATTTCTCCCTAGATAAAATTAAGGCAAGCCGAAGCTCGCCTTAATCTTGATTACATTCGCTCGCTCTTATAGGGGCGAAACCCTAATAAAGTCGTTCGCACATTGTGGGGGCGAAACCCCAATAAAGTCGTTCGCACATTGTGGGGGCGAAACCCCAATAGATGTGTAATCGCATCATCTGAGTACATTTTAACAAGATTTTTAAACTTGTCAACAACTATTTTCCATAGGCAGCTTTTACGTAAGCCCAGTATTTTTCCACTTATGATATTTAAAGCTCCGATATATATACTATTACACATACATTTGTGAAACAGGTTTAATATTCTATTATTTCTGTTTTATAATCCGAATAACCACTACCCTTAAATGACACCGACACATGTGAGTCATCTATCCATTCGACTTTATAATCTGCATCTTTCCCATAAAGACTTGGTCCATCATCTTCCCAAAATACTACACCTGTATCCTTAGAATTAAATAAAGAATACCTTACATAAACATGGCTATATGAATCAAACCCAAATCCAACATTTTTAGCATAAAGCTGTACACCATTTGGAGATTTTGGCGAAAGATAATGAACATCTCCATAAATAACAAAATAGAATAAGAAGGTACCCGTTAATACTACTGCTACAATTACAGATATTATTGATGAAATCTGTTTCCCGCCATCAGTAATATCCACCTTATTTTTTATTTTTCTACCCAGCTTAAAACCTACATAATGTCCTAATAACACTTGTATATTGGGAATAAGCCACAAGACAACTTCATCATTTTTTACTGAAATCATATAAACTATTATAGAAAACAGAACAATCTCATAGGCAAATGAAGTATGATTGCAGGCTAGAACAATTTGCTGAAGCATCGTAATTGCACACATAAGCAAAAAACTATAGAATAATGACAACATAATTAAATAAATAAAACCGTCCCAATCCTTTATTGTCATTCAATATATTATTAATCCATAAGGTAAACAGTAAATAATTCTCCAGATATTCTTCATGTTGCATTTACTCCCTATCATTTCATGACATCAAGCACACCGTAATATGTTTCCATTGTGCTTTTATCTACAATCATATCTTCAGAAAAATCCTCTGGCGCATATCTTAATAAATAATAATCCATGTCATGATAGATATAATAAATATTACGCAGAGCTTCAACACTATGAGACTCTTTTATTTCATTGTAGTAACCGATGAGCTTCTGAAAATCTGCCGAAAAATCTTCATTATCAATAGTTTCCTGTAACGCTTGAAGTTTTTCTATATAGGCATCTGCATTGTACTCGTTTGATGTTACTACTGGTTCTCCATACTTTTCCCCATACTCAGTTTCATCCATTTCAGGGTAGGTTGCCTCTTTTTCATCAGGATCATAAGCATATTCTATCAAAACTTCTTCACCAGTTTCATCATATAAGTTCCAAATTAATGCATCAGGGTCTTCGTACTTTTCAAATTCTCCGTCATAAACATATTCCTGTTCTAGAGATAGATTTTGCGCAGCAATCCAACTTGTTAAATCCGATATTTCCTCATCAGTCATTCCTTCTAAACACTTTTTCCTTACAGTAAGTACTTTGTCTTTTGAAGGTATCAATGAATCATTTTTTTCTTCAGTTGTTAATTCTTTTTCTTCTGAGATTGTAGGGGTGGATTCAACTTTATTTGAACCACAGCCTTGTAGTATGATTACACTTGCCAAGATAAGTATAATTGTCTTTTTCATTTTCTCTATTCCTCTTAGTGCTTATCTAATTGAGATACTAACTGTAGATTAGCCCTCTCATACTCATTAAAAACAGAATCGTCAAAATCTTCAGCTTCTACAGTTGGCACATACCATAGCTGCCCCATAAAGAAATCATATAAATCTGGGTCTGTAAAAATGTATCCATGTCGAGCATATATTTCATTTTTAGCTATGTTAATAATAATCCATGGATCATCAGAAAAATCAGAAGCCTCATAATATCTCTTATCCGTATCATAAATAGGATAACAATATACGGCTATATCGGTGCATTCACGAACCTGCTCCATATATGTTTTCAATTTCAGCATCACGACCACTTAATGACTGACGAGTATAAATATCGCCTTCAAGATTGTTTCCATCGCTTATTTTTATATCAAGACATGCTCCAGAATCTCTTAATGGTGCACCATCTAACGTCCAACTACCTTCATAGCTCGAATAATCTTCTGGAGAAATCGTATAATTTTCTTCATCCTCATTAGCTTCTATATCAATATTATCTGTAGACTGAGTGATTTGTTCCTCAGAATTTTGAATTGTAGGCTCATCGTTTTTTGCACATCCTACAAGTCCAATAATAGAAGTTAGTGATAACACCATTATTATTTGCTTTACATATCTAGTCTTCAATTTCAACTAATCCGTCCTTATTCTTTGTTAGTATTGTATCTTCAAACACAGCCACTTTCGCTGTGTCATCAGCAAGCTTTGTTATTTCATCTGTGTTGGTGAGATTGATTTTATAAAACTCATCTTCTCCTTGAACAGAAGCACAAATATATGCATAAGACTCATTCCAGCCCCATACTTCAACTATATCTGCTTCTAATTGATTAATGTCAGCTATAGTTTGACCTTCATAAATCACCTTTTCATTGGCTTCGTCTTGTTCAACAACAGGTGTTTCCTTAACTATCTCAACTTCATCTTCATTCACTTTCTGCGGATTATCTGGTGTTGAAATATCATATACTTCATATTGGTCTTCATTATCTGTAGCCGCAACTAAATAATGGCCTGATGTAATAATCGAATGTACCTGATTATCAAAGCTCATCAATTCCTCAAATTTATCATGATTCTTATCATAAACAAAAAGTCCTAATCCATTTGAATCTGCTTCGTCATATTCCAGAGTATAAATGGTTCCTTCATACACTGCAAAATCATATGGATTAATAAGATTTTCAGTTACAACTTCATTTAAATCAGTGTTCGAATCATATTTCCATAGTTTTTTGTCAGCAAAATAATAGATTCCAGTGTTATCTTCCTTTGCCCAATAATAGGATATCGCATGAATGGTAACTTGTTGTTTTTCAATTTTTACTTCTGGTAATTCTTTTATATTTTCTGGTACATCATTTTTTGATGTACTACACCCACAAAATACAGATATTACAAGTGTCATAATAGCTGTATTTTTTATTAATCTTCTTCTCATTATTTCTCCCAATTTTTCATTCATTAAATTTTGCGCAGTATAACTATTTTAGTGTAAAATCTGGCTGATGTCTATTAATTATAACTTTATTAAAGAAAAGACTCTCTACCAGAATGATATGTACCCTCTTTACTGGACAATGAAAAGTTCAGTAAAGAGGGTACATATCATAGAGAAGAAGTCTTTTTTATTATGTTCTGGTACTAAACCTTCTAAAAATAGTACCAGAATAGTACCAGACACTATTTTTTACTAACCCCGTTTTCCTATTTTGGCATTAAAAAAGGCTCCCGAGGAAATTCTCGGAAGCCTTGATTTTACTATTTGGGTTGGGCTGTTCGCTCGAAATTATTCGATGATTGTAGCAACACGACCAGAACCTACTGTTCTACCACCCTCACGGATAGCGAATGTAAGACCCTGCTCCATAGCGATTGGGTGGATGAGCTCGATTGTCATCTCTACGTTATCGCCAGGCATGCACATCTCTGTACCTGCTGGAAGCTCGCAAACACCTGTAACGTCTGTTGTTCTGAAGTAGAACTGTGGACGATAGTTGTTGAAGAATGGAGTATGACGACCACCTTCATCCTTTGTAAGAACGTAAACCTGAGCTGTAAACTTTGTGTGGCATGTTACAGTACCTGGCTTAGCAAGTACCTGTCCACGCTGGATCTGGTCACGGTTAACACCACGAAGAAGTGCACCGATGTTATCACCAGCCTGAGCCTCATCAAGAAGCTTACGGAACATCTCGATACCTGTTACAACAGTCTTCTGTGTATCTTCCTTGATACCGATGATTTCAAGTTCGTCGTTAAGGTGAAGAACACCACGCTCTACTCTACCTGTAGCAACAGTACCACGACCTGTGATTGTGAATACGTCCTCTACTGGCATAAGGAATGGCTTATCTGTCTCACGCTGTGGATCTGGAATGTAAGAATCAACAGTATCCATAAGTTCCATGATCTTGTCGCCCCACTCGCCGTTTGGATCCTCAAGAGCCTTAAGAGCTGATCCCTTAACGATTGGGCAATCGTTGAAGTCATACTCTTCAAGCTGCTCTGTAACTTCCATCTCTACGAGCTCGATAAGCTCCTCATCATCAACCATATCACACTTGTTAAGGAATACAACGATGTAAGGTACACCTACCTGACGAGAAAGAAGGATGTGCTCCTTTGTCTGAGCCATAACACCGTCAGTTGCAGCAACTACAAGGATAGCGCCGTCCATCTGAGCAGCACCTGTGATCATGTTCTTTACATAATCAGCGTGGCCTGGGCAGTCAACGTGTGCATAGTGTCTCTTCTCTGTCTGGTACTCAACGTGAGCTGTAGAGATTGTGATACCTCTTTCTCTCTCCTCTGGAGCCTTATCGATGTTCTCGAAATCTACCTTTGCGTTACCAGCTACTCTCTCAGCAAGTACCTTTGTGATAGCTGCTGTAAGTGTAGTTTTACCGTGATCTACGTGTCCGATAGTACCGATGTTACAATGTGGTTTGGTTCTGTCAAAATGCTCTTTTGCCATTTTTAAAAATCCTCCTTAGATTAATGCCCGCTCCGGGCTGTTTAGTTCTAAACTCTCGATATTTCCGATTATAATGGAAATATCGAGATTTTTCAACTATTTAGAATTATTTAGCGTGATTAGAGATAATCTGCTCCTGAACGTTCTTTGGTACTGGCTCATACTTCTCGAAGAACATTGAGTAGTTACCACGACCCTGAGTAGATGAACGAAGCTCTGTTGAGTATCCGAACATCTCTGCAAGTGGAACAAGTGCTCTAACGATCTTGCCGCCGCCAAGATCATCCATAGACTGGATCTGACCTCTCTTAGCGTTAAGAGATCCGATTACATCACCCATGTATTCCTCAGGCATAGTAACTTCAACCTTCATGATAGGCTCAAGAAGTACTGGAGCTGCCTTAGCCATAGCTTCCTTGAAGCACATTGAACCAGCAATGTGGAATGCCATTTCTGATGAATCGACTTCATGGTAAGAACCATCGTAAACGTCTGCTTCTACACCAAGAACAGGGAATCCGCAAAGGATACCAGCCTTAGCTGCTTCCTCAATACCCTCACCAACAGATGGGATGTATTCCTTAGGAATAGCACCACCAACTACTGAAGACTTAAATCTGAATGTTTCCTCAGCGTTAGCATCCATTGGAGTAAATCTAACCTTACAGTGACCGTACTGTCCACGACCACCTGACTGCTTAGCATATTTGTATTCCTGGTCAACAGGCTTTGTAAATGTCTCTTTGTATGCAACCTGAGGTGCACCAACGTTAGCCTCAACCTTGAACTCTCTAAGGAGACGATCAACAATGATCTCAAGGTGAAGCTCACCCATACCAGCGATGATTGTCTGGCCTGTCTCCTGGTCAGTATGCTGACGGAATGTAGGATCCTCTTCAGCAAGCTTTGCAAGAGCCTCGCCCATCTTCTGCTGTCCAGCCTTAGTCTTAGGCTCGATAGCAAGCTCGATAACTGGCTCTGGGAATTCCATAGACTCGAGGATTACTGGATGCTGCTCGTCGCAGATTGTATCACCAGTTGTTGTAACCTTAAGACCTACAACAGCTGCGATATCACCAGAGTAAACCTTGTCTAACTCTGTACGCTTGTTAGCGTGCATCTGAAGAATACGACCTACACGCTCCTTCTTATCCTTTGTAGCGTTAAGGCAGTATGAACCTGAGTTCAATGTACCTGAATATACACGGATGAATGCGAGCTTTCCAACGAATGGATCAGCCATAATCTTAAATGCTAAAGCTGCGAATGGCTCTTCATCTGAAGAGTGCTTCTCAACTGGGTTGCCATCCATATCTACACCCTGGATAGCTGGTACGTCTGTAGGAGCTGGCATGAACTCAAGGATAGCATCAAGAAGCTTCTGAACACCCTTGTTTCTATATGCAGATCCACAGCATACTGGGATAGCCTTACACTCGCAAGTTGCCTTACGAAGTACAGCCTTAAGCTCATCAACTGAAGGCTCCTCACCCTCAAGATAAGCCATCATAAGATCATCATCTAACTCACAGATCTTCTCAACGAGCTCTGTGTGATAAAGCTCAGCATCCTCTGCCATATCAGCTGGGATGTCTGTGATAGAAATATCATCACCCTTATCATCGTTATAGATGTATGCCTTCATCTCGAAAAGATCAATGATTCCCTGGAAATCATCTTCCTTACCGATTGGAAGCTGAAGAACGATAGCGTTCTTCTTAAGTCTGTCACGGATCTGATCAACAGCTCCGTAGAAGTTTGCACCAAGGATATCCATCTTATTGATGAAAGCCATTCTTGGTACGTTGTATGTGTCAGCCTGTCTCCAAACATTCTCTGACTGTGGCTCAACGCCACCCTTTGCACAGAAGACACCAACGGCGCCATCAAGTACACGAAGGGAACGCTCAACCTCAACAGTAAAGTCTACGTGGCCTGGTGTATCAATGATATTGATACGGTGCTCAAGAGCACCCTTCTTAGGCTTGCAGTTTTCCTGCTCAGTCCAGTGACATGTTGTAGCAGCTGAAGTGATTGTGATACCTCTCTCAGCTTCCTGCTCCATCCAGTCCATGGTTGCAGTACCTTCATGAGTATCACCAATCTTGTAGTTAACACCAGTATAGTAAAGAATACGCTCTGTAAGTGTAGTCTTTCCGGCATCGATATGAGCCATAATACCAATATTTCTGGTACGCTCAAGTGGATATTCTCTTCCTGCCACTGTTTGTCCCTCCTATTAGAATCTGTAATGAGCAAATGCCTTGTTAGCTTCTGCCATTCTATGCATTTCTTCTTTTCTCTTAACAGCTGAACCTGTGTTGCCAGCTGCATCCATGATCTCGTTTGCAAGACGCTCTTCCATTGTCTTCTCAGTACGTGAACGTGAGAATGTTGTGAGCCATCTGAGGCCAAGGGCCTGACGACGATCTGGTCTAACCTCGATAGGTACCTGATATGTAGCACCACCGATACGTCTAGCCTTTACCTCAAGTACAGGCATAACGTTGTTCATAGCTTCTTCGAAAACCTCAAGTGCAGGCTTTCCAGTCTTTTCTGCGACTCTGTCAAATGCACCATATACAATCTTCTGTGCTACACCCTTCTTACCATCAAGCATGATGTTGTTGATAAGCTTTGTAACAACCTTGCTGTTGTATATAGGATCTGCCAAAACGTCTCTCTTTTGAGTATGTCCTTTTCTTGGCACGATACTTCCCTCCTTAACTAATTATTTGTTAGATCAACGGTACTCACATTAATTACTATGTGTTCATGCAGTATTTATTCCTATGTAAAAAATAAAATACAACATTAACCAAAGTGCATGTGAATTACAATTAATTGGGTAAGACTATTTTAATTACTTACCTGCCTTAGGTCTCTTAGCGCCGTACTTTGAACGTCCCTGCTTGCGGTTAGCAACGCCGGCTGTATCAAGTGTACCTCTGATTACGTGATAACGTGTACCTGGTAAATCCTTAACACGACCACCACGAATCAAAACAACGCTATGCTCCTGAAGATTGTGACCCTCGCCTGGAATGTATGATGTTACTTCGATTCCGTTTGAAAGACGAACTCTGGCAATCTTTCTAAGAGCTGAGTTAGGCTTCTTAGGTGTAGCTGTCTTAACAGCTGTACAAACACCACGCTTCTGTGGAGAAGAAGTGTTTGTAGGCTTCTTCTGAAGAGAATTGTAACCTCTCTGAAGTGCTGGTGCTGTAGACTTCTTTACAGATGTCTGACGACCTTTTCTAACTAGCTGGTTGAATGTTGGCATTCTTTTTTACCTCCTAATTTATTTCTCTGCTGGCAAAAAGGCATACTTATCCTATTTGCGCATGCTAGAACATTATATTTCCTGTTTTTTGATATGTCAACCCTTAAATTGTGAAAAAACTAGGGCCAGATTTCTCTAGCCCTAGTCATTATATACATATGAATTACTCTTCGATTTCTACTAATTCTTCTGAAGCAACTTCCTCAGCGCCCTCAGTATCTTCAACAAAATCCTCTAAAGCTTCCTGCATTGATGCATCAACATCTGTAGAAAGTGGGATATTTGAATATCTCTTCATACCAGTACCAGCTGGGATTAAGCGACCAATGATAACGTTCTCCTTGAGACCGTTAAGTGGATCAACCTTGCCCTTGATAGCTGCATCTGTAAGTACCTTTGTTGTCTCCTGGAAGGAAGCAGCTGAAAGGAATGAGTTAGTAGCAAGAGCTGCCTTTGTGATACCAAGAAGTTCCTGAGTACCTGTTGCAACTTCCTTACCTTCAGCTTCCATCTGCTCATTTGCCTCTTCGAAATCAAGCCAATCAACAAGTGAGCCAGGCATAAATCCTGTATCACCAGCCTCATCAACTCTGATTCTCTTAAGCATCTGACGGCAAAGTACTTCGATATGCTTATCGTTGATATCAACACCCTGAAGACGGTATACACGCTGAACTTCGCGGATAAGGTAATCCTGAACAGCTGACTTACCCTTAATAGAAAGGATATCATGTGGGTTTACAGAACCTTCTGTAAGCTCATCACCAGCTTCGATTTCCTGTCCTGAAAGAACCTTGATACGTGAACCGTAAGGGATGAGGTACTTCTCAACATCACCTGTTGAAGGATTTGTAACAACTACCTCTCTCTTCTTTGTCTTAGAGTCCTCTTCGATTGTAACAGTACCAGCAATCTCAGAGATGATTGCAAGTCCCTTAGGCTTTCTAGCCTCGAAAAGCTCCTCGACACGAGGAAGACCCTGTGTAATATCGTTACCAGCAACACCACCAGTATGGAAGGTTCTCATTGTAAGCTGTGTACCAGGCTCACCGATTGACTGTGCAGCGATGATACCAATTGCTTCACCGACCTGAACAGCACGACCTGATGCCATGTTAGCGCCGTAGCACTTAGCACAAACACCAACGTGTGAGCGGCAGTTAAGTACGTTTCTAATCTTAACCTTCTTAATTGGGTTGCCGTTTTCGTCAACACCGCGATCAATGATTGCAGCTGCACGCTTTGGTGTAATCATATGATTAGCCTTAACAATCATCTCGCCCTTAGCATCGTAGATTGAGTAGCATGAGAATCTACCTGTGATACGATCCTTGAGTGACTCGATTTCTTCCTTACCATCCATGAATGCGTATACCCACATACCTGGAATCTCACGTCCTGTACCAGCTACACAGTCAGACTCACGGATAATAAGCTCCTGAGCAACGTCAACCATTCGACGTGTCAAGTATCCAGAATCGGCTGTACGAAGCGCTGTATCAGAAAGACCCTTACGAGCACCATGAGCTGACATGAAATACTCAAGTACATCAAGACCCTCACGGAAGTTTGACTTAATAGGAAGCTCGATTGTCTTACCTGTTGTATCAGCCATCAAACCACGCATACCAGCAAGCTGCTTGATCTGCTTTTCAGAACCACGGGCACCTGAGTCAGCCATCATGAAGATGTTGTTATACTTATCAAGACCATCAAGAAGGTCTCTAGTAAGCTGATCATCAGTTTCCTTCCATGTATCAACTACTTCACGATAACGCTCTTCTTCTGTGATAAGACCACGCTTATACTGACGAGTAATCTTATCAACTGTCTCCTCGGCGCTAGCAATAAGCTCTGGCTTCTGAGGTGGAACTGTCATATCTGAAATAGAAACTGTCATGGCAGCAATTGTTGAGTAGTGGTAACCCATAGCCTTGATGTCATCAAGAACCTCTGCTGTCTTTGTAGCTCCGTGTGTATTAATAACCTTTTCAAGAATCTGCTTTAACTGCTTCTTACCAACATGGAAGTCAACTTCAGGTACAAGCTCATTCTCAGGATTTGTACGGTCTACGTAACCAAGATCCTGTGGAATAATCTCGTTGAAGAGAAGTCTACCAAGTGTTGAAGAAACATCGCCTGTAACTACAGTTCCATCAGCCTTAGTCTTTGAAATACGAACTTTAATACGTGCATGCATTGTAAGAGCCTTGTTCTCATATGCGAGAATTGCTTCGTTAAGGTTCTTAAATACCTTACCCTCGCCAAGCTCCTCACGTGTATCGCCAACAGTAGTACCACGCTCCTGTGTGAGGTAGTAAATACCAAGTACCATATCCTGTGAAGGAACGGCAACAGGACCACCATCTGAAGGCTTCAAGAGGTTGTTAGGTGAGAGAAGCATGAATCTACACTCAGCCTGTGCCTCCTGTGTAAGTGGAAGGTGAACAGCCATCTGGTCACCATCGAAGTCGGCGTTGAACGCTGTACATACGAGTGGGTGAAGCTTAATAGCTCTACCTTCTACAAGAATTGGCTCGAAAGCCTGAATTCCAAGACGGTGAAGTGTCGGAGCACGGTTAAGCATAACTGGATGCTCTTTAATGACATCTTCAAGGATGTCCCAAACCTCTGGCTCAAACTTCTCAACCATCTTCTTAGCGTATTTAATGTTGTGTGCCATTCCGTTGCCAACAAGCTCCTTCATAACGAAAGGCTTGAAAAGCTCGAGAGCCATCTCCTTTGGAAGACCACACTGATAAATCTTAAGCTCTGGTCCAACTACGATAACCGAACGTCCTGAGTAGTCAACACGCTTACCAAGAAGGTTCTGTCTGAATCGTCCTGACTTACCCTTAAGCATGTCTGAAAGTGACTTAAGAGGTCTGTTACCAGGACCAGTAACTGGACGACCACGTCTACCGTTATCGATAAGAGCATCAACAGCTTCCTGAAGCATACGCTTTTCGTTACGTACGATGATATCAGGAGCACCAAGCTCTAATAATCTACGGAGACGGTTATTTCTATTAATGATACGACGATATAAGTCGTTCAAATCAGATGTAGCAAAACGGCCACCATCAAGCTGTACCATTGGACGAAGATCTGGTGGAATAACAGGGATAACTGTCATAATCATCCACTCAGGTCTGTTTCCTGACTCGCGGAATGCCTCAACAACCTCAAGTCTCTTAATGATACGTGAACGCTTCTGGCCTGTAGCGTTATCTAATTCAATCTGAAGTCTTGTAGCTTCCTCATCGAGATCGATATCTCTGAGGAGCTCCTGAATAGCTTCAGCACCCATTCCTACTCTGAAGCTGCTACCATACTGCTCTCTAGCCTCCTGGTACTCAGCCTCTGTAAGAACCTGCTTGTACATAAGAGCTGTCTCACCTGCATCAAGTACGATGTATGATGCAAAGTAGAGAACTTTCTCTAATGTCTTTGGTGAAAGATCAAGAATAAGTCCCATACGTGAAGGAATACCCTTGAAATACCAAATATGTGAAACTGGTGCAGCGAGCTCGATGTGACCCATACGCTCACGACGAACTGATGCCTTTGTGATTTCAACACCACAACGATCACAAACTACACCCTTATAACGAATCTTCTTGTACTTTCCGCAGTGACATTCCCAGTCCTTGCTAGGTCCAAAAATCTTCTCGCAGAAAAGACCATCCTTTTCAGGCTTCAGTGTACGATAATTAATTGTCTCAGGCTTCTTAACCTCGCCTCGAGACCACTGTCTGATCTTCTCAGGTGATGCCAATCCAATCTGTATTGCGTCAAATGCTATTGGTTGATATGTCGCTTCTTTATTCTCTGGCATTTTGTAGCTCCCTTCCTAATTATTCCTCATCAAAATCTTCTGGTATATCAGAAAAATCGTCTTCTTCATCTTCGAAAACTTCATCTTCGTCATCTACAAGCTCGCCCTCAGCATCGAAAGTCTTCTTTGAGAAGCCTGCCTGTGCAAATGAGCTGTCATCCTCGAAAGCGAAGTTTCTATCGCTACCAGCGATAATTGCGTTGAGGTCTGTATTTCCATATTCACTTGTCTCCATGAGTTCAACTTCTTCACGGTTCTCATCAAGAACACGTACGTCAAGACCAAGTGACTGTAATTCCTTAAGTAATACCTTGAATGACTCAGGGATACCTGGCTCAGGGATATTCTCACCCTTGATAATTGCCTCGTATGTCTTAACACGTCCGATAACATCATCGGATTTCATTGTAAGGATTTCCTGAAGTGTGTATGATGCACCATAAGCCTCAAGAGCCCAAACTTCCATCTCTCCGAAACGCTGTCCACCGAACTGAGCCTTACCACCAAGTGGCTGCTGAGTTACAAGTGAGTAAGGACCTGTTGAACGAGCATGGATCTTATCATCTACAAGGTGGTGAAGCTTCAGGTAGTGCATGTGACCGATTGTAACTGGACCATCAAATGGCTCACCTGTACGTCCATCGCGAAGCTGAACCTTACCATCTCTAGAAATAGGAACACCCTTCCAAAGAGCTCTATGAGCACGGTTAGTAGATAAGTATTCCATAACATCCTCGCGAAGTACGTCAACATACTTATCGTAGAATGTCTCCTCACCGTTCTCAGCCTCTTCCTTATCAAATGGCATATTTACATAGTCATTTGCAAGCTCAAGAGTATCCTGGATATCAATTTCCTTTGCACCATCAAATACTGGTGTCTCAATGTCAAAGCCAAGAGCCTTTGCAGCAAGTGAAAGGTGAATCTCAAGGACCTGACCAATGTTCATACGTGAAGGTACGCCCAATGGGTTAAGTACGATATCAAGTGGACGACCGTTTGGAAGATATGGCATATCTTCTACTGGAAGCACGCGGGAAACTACACCCTTGTTACCGTGACGACCGGCCATCTTATCACCTACACCAATCTTTCTCTTCTGAGCGATGTAGATACGAACTGACTTATTAACACCTGGAGAAAGCTCATCGCCATTCTCACGAGTAAATACCTTAGCATCAACAACGATACCATATGCTCCGTGTGGTACACGAAGTGAAGTATCACGAACCTCTCTTGCCTTCTCACCGAAGATTGCAAGAAGAAGTCTCTCTTCTGGAGTACGCTCTGTCTCTCCCTTAGGTGTAACCTTACCAACAAGGATATCACCTGCACGAACCTCAGCACCGATACGGATGATACCGCTCTCATCAAGATCCTTAAGAGCATCATCACCAACACCAGCTACATCACGAGTGATTTCCTCTGGTCCGAGCTTTGTATCACGAGCATCAATCTCGTACTCTTCAATATGAATAGATGTGTAAACATCATCCTGAACGAGGCGCTCTGAAAGAAGAACAGCATCCTCGTAGTTGTAACCTTCCCATGTCATGAAACCGATAAGCGGGTTCTTTCCAAGGGCAAGCTCACCATTCTTTGTAGAAGGACCATCAGCGATAACCTCGCCAGCCTCTACATGATCGCCCTTGAATACGATTGGGCGTTGGTTATAGCAGTTAGACTGGTTAGAACGTGTAAACTTGAAGAGTGTGTACTCATCACGTGTACCATCCTCGTCAGCCTTAACAATAATTCTATTTGTCTCAGACATCTCAACGATACCTGCGCGCTTAGCAACAACGCAGACACCTGAATCGACAGCTGTCTTAGGTTCCATACCTGTACCAACAACTGGTGCTTCTGTAGTAAGAAGTGGAACGGCCTGACGCTGCATGTTTGATCCCATGAGGGCACGTGTAGGGTCATCGTTCTGAAGGAATGGAATTGAAGCAGTAGCAACTGAGAATACCATCTTAGGAGATACGTCCATGTAATCAAACATCTTCTTATCGTACTCCTGTGTCTCCTCGCGGAAACGACCAGATACGTTCTTTCTCATAAAGTGGCCTTCCTCGTCAAGCTTGACGTTGGCCTGTGCTACGTGGTAGTTATCCTCTTCATCAGCAGTCATGTATACTACTTCATCTGTTACACGAGGATTCTCTGGATCTTCTTTATCAATACGTCTGTATGGTGCCTCGACAAAACCATACTCATTGATACGCGCATAGCTAGCAAGAGAGTTGATAAGACCGATGTTTGGTCCTTCAGGTGTCTCGATAGGGCACATACGTCCATAGTGAGAATAGTGAACGTCTCGAACCTCGAATCCGGCACGGTCTCGTGAAAGACCACCAGGACCAAGTGCTGAAAGACGTCTCTTATGTGTCAACTCTGAAAGAGGGTTGTTCTGATCCATAAACTGTGACAACTGTGATGAACCAAAGAACTCTTTGATTGCAGCTGTAACAGGCTTAATATTGATGAGGTTCTGTGGAGAAATATCCTCTACATCACGTGTAGTCATACGCTCACGTACAACCTTCTCAAGACGTGAAAGACCAATTCTATACTGGTTCTGTAACAACTCACCAACTGCACGAATACGACGGTTACCAAGGTGATCGATATCATCATCCTTACCAATGCCGTACTCAAGGTGCATATTGTAATTGATAGATGCAAATACATCCTCAACAGTAATGTGCTTTGGAATCAAATCAGCTACTGAACGAGCAATAGCATCCTCGATATCTTCCTGTGTAGAATTCTCTTCAAGAATTCTCTCAAGAACTGGGTAGTAAACGAGCTCTGTAATGCCAAGAGCCTTTGCATCACAATTAACAAACTTTGTGATGTCTACCATCATATTAGAAAGAACCTTTACATTGCGAGACTCTGTCTGAATGAACACGTGAGTAGCTGCAGCATTCTGGATAGCATCAGCCATCTCAAGTGTAATCTTGTCACCAGCCTTAGCGATAATCTCGCCTGTTGTAACATCAACAACATCCTCTGCAAGAGTATGACCTGTGATACGGTTTCTGAGCATAAGCTTCTTATTGAACTTATAACGGCCAACCTTTGCAAGGTCATAACGACGTGGATCGAAGAACATACCATGGATAAGTGACTCTGCACTATCCTTAGCGAGAGGCTCACCTGGACGAAGTCTACGATAGAGCTCTAAAAGACCTCCTTCATAGCTACCCTGTGGGTTCTTCTCTGTAATAGCTGGATCCTTTGCAAATGTAGCAAGAATCTTTGGCTCTTCACCAAATACATCAATAATCTCCTGGTTTGTACCTAAACCGAGAGCACGAATAAGAACTGTAACAGGAACCTTTCTGTTACGGTCTACACGTACATAGAAAACGTCATTGGAGTCTGTCTCATATTCAAGCCATGCACCACGGTTAGGAATAACTGTACAAGAGTAAAGCTCCTTACCGATTTTATCGTGACCGATTGCATAATAGATACCAGGTGAACGAACGAGCTGAGAAACGATAACACGCTCTGCTCCGTTAATTACAAATGTGCCTGTGTCTGTCATAAGTGGTAAATCACCCATGAAAATCTCGTGCTCCTGCATGTCGCCGGATTCCTTATTAACAAGGCGCACTTTTACCTTTAAAGGTGCTGCGTATGTTGCATCTCTTTCCTTGCACTGTGGGATTGTATACTTCACCTCATCCTTGCACAGTGTAAAGTCAACAAAATGCAATTCAAGCTGGTTACCCCTATCCTGGATAGGTGAGATATCTGCGAATGCTTCTTTTAATCCGTCCTTAACGAACCAGTCGTAACTGTCCTTCTGGACCTCGATTAAATTAGGCATCTCAAGTACCTCTTTTTGTCTCGAGTAACTCATACGCAAGTTCTTTCCAGCTTTCACTGGACGTATTCTGTTTTTCTCCATTGACGTTCCACCTCTCATTTTTATAGTTAAATTTGGATATATCTTTTAAAGAAATGTGTCCCTTGTAATGCCCATGAAAAAAGGCATAGCAATGCACACTGCACCATAATAGTGCAAACTACATTCTATGCCAAAAGCAATAGTAAAGTCAAGAAAAATCTTGTATTTATTTAAAAGCAAAAATTGGCAGGTTCTTTACGAACCTGCCAATAAATAATTCAGAACAATTCTTACTTAAGAGTAACCTTTGCACCGATCTCCTCAAGCTGAGCCTTGATTGACTCTGCTGTAGCCTTGTCAGCTGCTTCCTTGATGAGCTTAGGAGCGCCATCAACGAGCTCCTTAGCTTCCTTAAGACCAAGGCCAGTTGCCTCACGAACAACCTTGATAACCTTAACCTTCTCAGAACCTACTTCTGTAAGCTCTACGTCGAACTCATCCTTCTCCTCAGCTGCTGCTGCATCGCCAGCTGCTGCTGCAACTACAACGCCTGCTGCTGCAGAAACGCCGAACTCTTCCTCACATGCCTTTACAAGGTCATTTAACTCTAATACGCTAAGCTCTTTAATAGCTGCGATAAACTCTTCTGTTGTCATCTTTGCCATGATTATTTTCCTCCATTAAAAATATAAATCAATTAAATTGGTATGAGTAATAAATTACTCTGCTGGAGCCTCAGCTGGCTCCTCTGCTGGTGCCTCTGCCTCTGCTGCAGGAGCCTCTGTAGATGCACCACCCTGCTCTGCGATCTGGTTGAGAACACGAGCGAAGTTTGTGATTGGTGACTGTAAGCTTCCAAGTAACTTTGAAAGAAGTTCCTCTCTGCTTGGTACTGCTGCAACTGCCTGCATTCCCTTTGCATCATAGAAAGTTCCCTCAACAACACCAGCCTTGATCTCAAGGTTCTGTGCTGTCTTACCAAACTTAGCAAGAATTCTTGCTGGAGCTGTAGCGTCATCCTTTGAAACAGCGATTGCGCTAGGTCCTTCAAGAACTTCGTCAAGGGCTGCAAAGTCAGTTCCTTCGAAAGCGCGCTTCATAAGTGTGTTCTTGTAAACCTTATATGTAACGCCTGCTTCACGAAGCTGCTTACGTAACTGTGTGTCTTCTGCAACTGTAAGTCCACGAGCATCAACAACTACAACTGAAGCTGCATCTTTAACCTGTGCTGAAATCTCGTCAACGATTGGCTGCTTTAATTCAACTTTTGCCACGAATTTTTCCTCCTTATAAATTTCTTGTGTTGCTTATATGAGGATTTATTCATCTAAAAAAATCCCCTGTATCCAAAGACACAGGGGATAAGTAATCGATAAATACTTAATCGTCCTCGGCTGGTAGAGATAACTCTTTACGGCTTGCGCCACCTGCTGTCTTCGGCAACAACTTTGTGCATTATATCATTATGTATATTGGATTGTCAACAATTAGTTTGAAACCTTTGCAACATTAAGCTTAACGCCAGGTCCCATTGTAGGAGCAAGTGAAATGCTCTTAATGTACTGACCCTTTAAGCTTGATGGCTTAGCCTTGTTGATTGCATCCATAAGAGTCTGGAAGTTGTCCGCTAACTGCTCCTCTGAGAAAGAAGCCTTTCCGATAGGTACATGGATAATGTTTGTCTTATCAAGTCTATACTCAATCTTACCTGCCTTGATTTCCTCAACAGCCTTAGCAACATCCATAGTAACTGTACCAGCCTTTGGGTTTGGCATTAATCCTCTAGGTCCAAGTACACGACCAAGACGACCAACAACACCCATCATGTCTGGAGTAGCAACTACTGAATCGAACTCAGCCCAACCTTCGTTCTGGATCTTTGGGATAAGCTCCTCGCCGCCAACGAAATCAGCACCAGCAGCCTGAGCCTCGTCAAGCTTAGCACCCTTAGCGAATACTAAAACTCGTACTGTCTTACCTGTTCCGTGTGGAAGTACAACAGCACCACGGATCTGCTGCTCTGCGTGACGTCCGTCACAACCAGTTCTGATATGAGCCTCAATTGTCTCATCAAATTTTGCAGTAGCATTCTTCTTTACCTGAGAGATTGCTTCTGCTGGATCGTATGCAACTGACTTATCGTATGACTGTGCAGCTGCAACGTATTTCTTTCCTCTTTTCATGTTTACCTCCTGTGGTTTATCGAGCCTTAAGCTCTCCCACTCAAATAGTTAATAGTAAGAACGTTGTTTTCGCTAAGCTGTGATTACTCTACAACCTCAACGCCCATTGATCTACATGTTCCCTCGATCATGCTCATAGCTGCCTCAAGTGAAGCTGCGTTAAGATCAGGCATCTTTGTCTCTGCGATCTCCTGAATCTGAGCCTTTGTGATCTTAGCAACCTTTGTCTTATTAGGTGTGCCAGATGCCTTCTGGATCTTGCAAGCCTTCTTAATAAGAACTGCTGCTGGTGGAGTCTTTGTGATGAAGCTGAAGCTTCTATCTGCATAAACAGTGATGATTGTAGGAACGATTGTATCGCCCATATCTGCTGTCTTTGCGTTAAACTGCTTTGTAAACTCCACAATGTTTACACCATGCTGACCAAGTGCTGGACCAACTGGTGGGGCTGGTGTAGCCTTGCCTGCTGGAATCTGCAACTTGATATAGCCTTCGATTTTCTTTGCCATGATTTCCTATTCCTCCTAATCCATCTTGCGTACGTCCGTGAAATCAATCTCAACTGGAGTTTCACGTCCGAACATTTCAACGCTGATGGTAACAGTCTGTTTCTTAGCATTGATAGACTTAACAACGCCAACGGTATCTTTCCAGGTACCATCGATGACACTAAGAGTATCTCCGACTTCGAAATCAACCTCAACGTTAACTTTTTCTGTGTTATCACCTAGTAAGTAAGCCTTAACTTCTGCCTCTGACAATGGCACTGGCTTGCTTCCTGGTCCTACGAAGCCTGTAACACCTCTGGTATTTCTGACAACGTACCAGGTCTCATCGTTCATAATCATCTCAATAAGAACGTAACCAGGGTACATCTTCTTTGAAACTTGCTTTTTAACGCCATCCTTTGTCTCAGTAACCTCAACCATAGGTACGCGTACATCAAGAATCTGCTCCTCGAGATGCTGTGTCTCGATAGCCTTTTCAATGTTTGTCTTGACTTTGTTCTCATAGCCTGAGTAAGTATGAACTACATACCACTTTGCCTCTGCCATATCCGATGCCTCCATTATAAATTAACTAGGATATTTACACCCTTGTTGATTACTGCATCTAATACGATGATAATCAACGCAACAACTACTGACACAGCAACAACTGCTGTTGTCTGCTTTGACACGTCTGTTGGATCTGCCCAGACAATCTTATTAAACTCTGCCTTGAGACCCTTAAAGCGTCCTGACTTAGTGTTCTTCTCGTCTGCCATAATCACATCCTCCTTAAGACTATTTAGTCTCTTTGTGTAATGTGTGAGTCTTGCAGAATCTGCAGTACTTCTTTGTTTCCATTCTGTCAGGGTGTGTCTTCTTGTCTTTTGTCATGTTGTAATTACGCTGCTTGCATTCTGTACAAGCTAATGTTATCTTTGTGCGCACAACTTCCACCTCCGTTAAATTTCTACTTTGGTCTTACTTACACTCACTTGTCATAGCGAACAATTTGACAAGGCGAAAAAAGAGCATAAAAAAAAGACCTGCTTTTCTTAGTCGCTAGCAAAATATATCACAGCTAGTCAAGTCTGTCAAGTCTTTCAGAAAATCTTTTATTTTCAAAAAATTTCGGGGCCATTTTAACATGACCCCGAATAATAAATCAAGTCTATTAACCTTTAACACCACCAAGTGTAACTCCACCAACAATATGCTTAGAGAAAATAAGGTAAACAATGATTACAGGGAAGATTGAGAATGCAATCATCATGTAAACCTGTCCCATATCAAACTTAAGCCAGTCAGCAGAACGAAGCTGAGCTAAAAGAATAGGAAGAGTCTTCTTTGTATCATCATGAAGTACAAGCGCTGGAGTGAAGTAGTTATTCCAGCTACCTACGAAACTAAAAATTGCCTGTACAGCAATAGCTGGCTTCATAAGTGGTACAACAATCTGATTAAAGGTTCTAAACTCACCAGAGCCATCGATTCTGGCTGCCTCTACAAGAGAAAGAGGAAGTGTAGAATCCATGTATTGCTTCATATAGAAGAATACAGCTGGTGATGCAATCGCAGGAACGATAAGTGCAAGTGCATTGTTATCAAGTCCCATCTTGCCAATTAACTGTAAGAAACCAAGAACAGTAACCTGTGTTGGAATCATCATAATCATAAGGATAAAAGTAAACATAAACTTCTTACCCTTGAAATCATAAGCATGAATTGCATAAGCAGTCATTGCTGAGAAATAGGTTGCAAGGCCTGCTGTAAGCAAAGCAATTACCAGAGAGTTAATCATACCATTAAAGATAGGTAATGTTCCACTTCTAAGGTTTACCCAGTTTTCTACCAGATGTGTGCTCGGGAACGGAGTGAAGCCCAAGCTTAATTCAGAGTTACTTCTTGTAGCATTGATAAACAATACATAAAACCAAAACAGGCACAAGAAGGATACTAGAATTAATACTATGTATGAAATAAATCTTCTAGCGTGAACAGATGCACCTTTTTCCTGCTGTCCAGCTATACTTGTTGTATTAGTTGCTGCCATATCCATTTTATTCTCCTTATTATATATCCCAACTATTTAACCTTTTCTGAATTTGTAAACTTGAACACAATCAAGCTCAATATACCAGTTATTACAAACAGGAATACTGAAAGCGCACCAGCCAAACCATAGTTCTTGCTGAACAGATGCTTATTCAAATACATAATAAGTGTCATTGATGAACGCATTGGATCGCCAGTTCCGTTTGTTAAAATCTGAGGAACATCGAACATCTGTAAACCACCAATAAGCGATGTAATCATAACAAAAATAAGAATAGGCTTAAGTAATGGTAATGTAATTCTATAGAAAATCTGAGTAGATGTAGCGCCATCTACCTGTGCAGCCTCAAAGAGTGATGGGTCGATACCCAACATCCCGGCCATCAGAAGAATTGTCGTATTTCCAAACCACATAAGGCAGTTCATTGTAGCAATCAATGTACGAACTGACCACTCATTGCCCATAAACTTGTATGCTTCTTTAAATACACCCATCTGGATGAGCATTGAGTTGATTGGGCCGCTATCTGAGAACAATGTAAAGAATAACATTGCAAAAGCCGAAGCCATGATTAAGTTTGGTAAATAAATTACCGTTTTGAAAAATGTTTGACATTTTAATCTAAGTGATGGATCTGTAAACCATGCACCTAAAAGTAATGAAAGAACGATTTGTGGAATGAATCCCATAATCCACATAATCATTGTATTAACAAAATAAGTAGGTAAATCACCATTTGTGATGATTGTCGCATAATTCTGAAGCCCTATGAAATTAGGACCAATCTGAGTAAGACCTGAACGGTAATTCTCAAAAAACGAATTGTAAATGGTAGATACCAGAGGTATCATCTGGAAAATTAAAAAGATAACAACAAACGGTATTAAGAAAATGTATCCCCATTTATTGTAGCTTACTACTTTGCTCTTCTTGTTCATAAGTGCTCCCTTTTAGTTTCTTTAATATGGGGCGCAGGGTACAAACCCGTGCGCCCCCTCTTTTAACTTACTTTTATCAAATACTATTAAGTATTAGTCAGCTGTAAGCTCTGGATACTTCTCAACGATTGCCTTCTTGAACATATCAAGAGCCTCATCCTTTGTAGCGTTGCCCTGGAAGTAGTTCTTTGCTGCCTTCTGGATTTCCTCGTTACATCCCTGATCATAAGCTGAGATATTTGAAAGGTCCACCTTCTCAGCACCATCAGCGAGCTGCTTGTATGGGTTCTGTCCGCCAAGGAGTGCGATGTTACCATCATCAGAACCTGCAAGGTCTGCAAGAACAGACTTGCTGTTTACACAATCCTGATCCTGTGTAGCGATGTCCTTAAGAACTGCCTTATCTGTTGTCATTGTAAGAATGATGTCCTTTACAAGGTTAGCATTGTCTGTACCTGTTGCAGCGCAGATCCATGTACCACCCCAGTAGTAAGACTGTGGTCCTACGCAGTAGCCCCAGCCGCCCTTGCTAGCGATTGAAGCATCATCATCTGCGTTAAGGCAGAAGTTGAAGAACCAAGCTGGTCCAAAGTAGCAGAATACCTTTCCTTCTGGGTTCTTACCCTTTGCCCAGTCATCACCCCAAAGATCATCTGTATCCTCAGCCTTTGAATCTACAAGAGCCTTAGAATCATCGATCCACTTCTCAATGTTCTTATCTATAACAACCTTGCCGTCCTGTACCCACTTGCCAGAAACGTTGTTAGAGTAAACACGGAATGTATCGTTTGCAGAGCACATTGTGTAGCCTGCCTCAGCAACCTTAGCTGCTGTCTCATTATACTTATCCCAGTTAGCTACAGCTGCCTGTACTTCATCAGGATCGTCTGTGCCAAGAACTTCCTTAGCTGCTTCTCTGTTGTAGATAAGACCAGCTGAGCAAGCCTGCCATGAAGAGCCCTTTAACTTGCCGTTGCTATCTGTAACGATTGACTGTGTATATGTGTACTGATCTGCAAGGTCAGCATCTGTAATACCGAGATCTGATAATGCCATTGCATAATCTGTGTCAACATACTTAAGAGCATAATCAGCTTCTACTAAGAATAAGTCAACCTTATCATCAGCTGCTGCTGACTCCTGAGCGAGAAGTGCCTCGTCAAGGTTGTTCTGGTATGCATTGTCTGTAGATGGTGTGATTGTCCAAACTACATCAACATCACCAATCTTACCATGAGTAGCGTCAACCTCTTCGTATCCAGGATAGTGTGACTTAAGTCTTGACTGGAACTCATCATTCCAGCACTGGATGTTGAGGACCTTACCTGTGTCCTCTGGAAGCTCTGCTGTTTCCTCAGCTGGAGCCTCTACAGTAGCTGTGTCATCAGCAGGTGCCGCTGTGTCTGTAGCTGCTGTGTCTGAGCTTCCGCATGCAGCAAACATTGTTGCTGTCATTGTTGCTATTGCTAGCAAACTAACTAATCTTCTTTTCATTTTTTTGTTCCTCCCAAATTTTTTTACGTGTTATTCACGTATTTTTTAATGGTTATTGCATTTATATGAGTGGGTTCTCCACCAAATGCCTTAGTTAAGCTTTTTAAGGGTATCCCCTTCAAGCAAGTTGCCCTTAACAACAATCTGTTGGATTAATGTTGTTTTAGGTCTTTCGATTAAATCTACAAGATTCTTTGCTGCTAAGGTTCCAAGATCCTCAGTATTCTGACGGTATGTTGTAAGACGTGGTCTAATGTGTCTTGCCACCTTAATTCCATCAAAGCCAACAACTGATATATCATCTGGAATCTTTAATCCTCTCTCCGAAATTGCTCTCATCCCGCCATAGGTAGCATAATCATCCGGATAGAAGATGCAGGTAGGTCTTGTTCGAAGCTTAAGTAGCTCCAGTGTTCTTTCATATGCACCGTGTGTATCTCTGTAAGGAGATTCCTTTATATATTCCTCTGGAATATCGATTCCATATTCCTCCAACTTCTTATGGAAGGTAGTGAGTCGTAAATTTGTTGTGGCTGATTCAGCACCATGTATATAAGCGATTCTTGTATGTCCTGCCGCAATGACAAAATCAACTAAATCTGACATACCTCCCACATTATCAGAAAGAATCGTGGTTGTTTCATTATATATGTGATCAATGGTGACTACTGGGATGTTGCTCTTAACAAGTTCTACAACCTCCGGATCATCAAAATGAACATTTGCAATAATCACACCATCAAATCTTCTGTATCTGGCATGTTCTAAATATGAAGCCCTGCCAGGTTTACTTCTATCATTTGAAACGAAGGTAATGTCGTAACCCTCTCGTTCTACCTCTCTCTTAAAGCTTTCTAATACTCCTGCGAAGAAATCGTGTGTCAAACCGCTGTTTGCTTCGTCCATAAAAAGGACTCCTATATTATGAGTGCGATTCGTTTTCATCGATTTTGCTGCTGCATTAGGAACATATCCCATTTCTTTGGCAGCTCTTCGAATTCTAATCTTAGTCTCTGCACCAATATCACTGTGGTCGTTTAACGCCTTACTTACTGTAGCTATTGATACGCCACACTCTGATGCAATGTCTTTCAATGAAACCATTGCCCTCTCCCTATGAGTGTATTTAAAACGCTTAATCGTTTTTCTTAATCGTTTTCGCAACTTAAATATAGCTCGATTTAAGTTTGGTTACAAGTCTTTTTCGAAAATTTGTCCTTTCGTGACAGTTTCGTTTTCTCGTTTAGTACATTTTCCACAAAAAACATTTACCTAATTGCTTTTTATCGCGTATATGTTATTCTTTAGGTGTAAATAGTATGCCCATTTACTTAAACGTTTACGGCCGCTATTTCACATATTAATCACAGTTTGGGGCTTAGTACTAGCTCTCAACTACTTAATCGTTTACTAAGAGCTCCATTTTGTGATACTTATAAATTCATTATTCGAGGGAGGAACACATGAAATACGGATTTTTCGATGATAACAATAAAGAATATGTTATCACAACTCCAAAGACTCCTTTGCCATGGATTAATTATCTAGGCTGCAAGGATTTCTTTACATTATTATCTAATACTTGCGGAGGTTATACCTTCTACAAAGATGCAAAGCTTCTTCGTATGACTAGATATCGTTATAATGATACAACTCCAGATACAAATGGTAAGTATTTCTATATTAAGGATGGCGACACAATCTGGAACCCAGGCTGGCAGCCAACCAAGACTGAGCTTGATTCTTACGAGTGTCGTCATGGTATTGGATACAGCAAATTCACAGGAGTTAAGAACGATGTTGAAGCAGCTCTTGTTACATTCGTTCCTATAAATGATCCTGTTGAGCTTACAAAAGTTACTCTTACTAATAAGGGTAATGCCAAGAAAGATATTCAGCTCTTCTCTTACGTTGAGTGGTGTCTTTGGAACGCAGATGATGATATGAAAAATTATCAGCGTAACCTTTCAATTGGTGAGGTTGAGGTTGTTGATTCTACTATTTATCACAAGACTGAATATAGAGAGCGTCGCAATCATTACGCTGTTTATTCAGTAAATGCCGATATCGATGGTTTCGAAACAAGCAGAGATGAGTTCAGAGGCGCTTACAACGGACCTGACAAGCCAGCTGCTGTTATCGAAGGAAAGCTTCACAACACAATCGCTTCTGGGTGGTATCCAATCGCTTCTCACCAGCTTAATGTTTCTCTTAATCCAGGAGAATCTAAAACCTTTGTATTTGCACTTGGTTATATTGAAAATGACGAGGATGACAAGTGGGCTGCACCAGGCATCATTAATAAGAAGAAAGCTCACGCTCTTCTTTCTAAATATCAAACTACTGAGGATTTCGATAAAGCTTTTGCAGAGCTCTGTAGCTATTGGGACGGTCTTCTCAGCAAGTTCCACATTGCTTCAAAGGATGAGCATGTAAACCGCATGGTTAACATTTGGAACCAGTATCAGTGTATGGTCACATTCAACATGTCACGTTCTGCTTCTTACTATGAGACTGGTATCGGACGTGGAATGGGATTTAGAGATTCTTGTCAGGATCTTCTTGGATTCGTTCATCTTATTCCAGACCGTGCAAGAGAGCGTATTATTGATATTGCTTCTACACAGTTCCAGGATGGCTCTGCTTACCACCAGTATCAGCCACTCACAAAGAAGGGTAACTCTGATATCGGTTCAGGCTTCAATGACGACCCACTTTGGCTCATTGCTGGAACATCAGCTTACATCCGTGAGACAGGTGATACTTCAATCCTTAAGGAGATGGTTCCATACGACAACGATATGTCTGTTGCAACCACTCTTATGGAGCACTTAAAGCGTTCATTTGATTACATCGTAAACCACAAGGGTCCTCACGATCTTCCACTTATTGGTCGTGCTGACTGGAACGACTGCTTGAATCTTAACTGCTTCTCTGAGCATCCAGGAGAGAGCTTCCAGTGCTTCGGCCCTTCTGAAGGACCAGTTGCTGAATCAGTATTCATCGCTGGTATGTTTGTAAAATATGGTAGAGAGTATGCAGCTCTCTGCAAGCTTATGGGTGATTCTGCTGAGGAAGCAAGAGTTCTCGGCGAAGTTGACAAGATGACTGCTGCTATCGAGAAGGATGGCTGGGACGGCGAGTGGTTCGTACGTGCTTATGATGCATACAGCCATAAGGTTGGTTCTAAGGAATGTGACGAGGGAAAGATTTACATCGAACCTCAGGGTATGTGCGTAATGGCTGGTGTTGGCGTTGATGATGGCAACGCTAAGAAGGCTCTTGATTCGGTTAAAGAGAAGCTTGATACAAAGTACGGTGTTATGATTCTTCAGCCAGCTTATACCAGATATCATCTAGAGCTTGGTGAAATCACATCATATCCACCAGGATACAAGGAGAATGCTGGTATCTTCTGCCATAACAATCCATGGATTTCTATTGCAGAGACATGCATTGGCAGAGGTGATAGAGCATTCGAGGTATACAAGAAGACATGTCCTTCATACATTGAGGATATCTCAGAGATTCACAGAACTGAGCCTTATGTATACTCACAGATGGTAGCTGGCGCAGACGCTAAGTTCCATGGTGAGGCGAAGAATAGCTGGCTTACAGGTACAGCTGCTTGGACATTTACAAATATCTCTCAGTACATTTTAGGTATTTATCCTACACTTGAGGGACTTTCTGTTAACCCATGTACTCCTGCAGAGTTCGGAGATTTCAATGTAACTCGTGTTTACCGCGGCGTTACTTACAACATCGAAATCAAGAACCCTAACAAGGTACAAAAGGGTGTTGCAAGCTTGCTTGTTGACGGAAAAGAAATAGAAGGAAATATTATTCCATTTGATGGCAGCAAGAAGACAGTTAGTGTCGTTGCAACCATGCAGTAATTTCTTTTCATTTTTCTTCATATATATTTATTACTTCTCCTTCAAGCAAAGAGCTGGACGTTGACACGTCTGGCTCTTTTGCTGTTTAATGATAATCATGGACAGACAACTAATATATACAATTGAAAATGAAGCCGATGGCCTTCCTATAGATAAATATCTCAAGACTCAAGGTTATTCTTCTGCCAATATTACCGCAGTTAAGAAAATGCCAAACAACGTGGTAGTCAATGACGAATGGGTACATATGAACAGAAGACTTTCCTCAGGAGAGATTTTAACCGTAAACATTCATGAAGAAGAGTCCTCAGAGAAGATTCCACCTGTCGAGATTCCACTGGATATAGTTTATGAGGATGAAGATATTATCGTAATCAACAAGCCTGCTGGCTTGCCTATTCACCCAAGCCTTAATCATTATGAGGATTCCCTTGCAAACGGTCTCGCCTACTACTATGCATCTCAGGGAAAGCCATTCATTTTCCGCTGCGCCAACAGACTGGACAAGAATACCTCTGGGCTTACAGTAATAGCAAAACACCTTGTAAGCGCCAATATCCTATCTACAATGGTCAAAAACAGGGAATTCCATCGAGAATACTATGCAATAGTCAGAGAATGTTTAGAGCCTGTTTCTGGCACTATTGACGCCCCTATCGGACGTGTAGATGATTCTATTATCACCAGACAGGTTGATTTTGAAAATGGTGAACGAGCTGTCACACACTACAAGGTTATTAAAGAAGAAAACGGGCACAGCCTGGTTTCAATTCATCTTGAAACTGGTCGCACCCATCAAATTCGTGTTCATTTTAAATATATTGGCCACCCACTGATTGGGGACCACCTCTATAATCCAGATATGGAGTATATGCAGAGGCAAGCGCTACACTCGCATAAGATTGAGTTTAGACATCCTATAACAAAAAAGGCAATGGAGTTCGTAGCCCCACTGCCTAATGATATGTCTGAAATATTTAATTCATCTGTGCCTTAAGATCCTCGTATTCGCGATTTATTTCAGCTACCGTAGCTGTATCACCAGCGTCGCTGTCAGGATGGTAAATCTTAATTAAATCCTTGTAACGCTTCTTAAGGTCCTTTTTGTTTGAGACGCCGGAAAAGAACAGCTCGCCATGGACTATATTGTCCTGCTCCACCATAGGCTCATAGGAATTAGCCTGAACCTGCTCATAGAATTTCTTCTTGCGTTCAAACTGTCTTTTATCATCAGCAAGCTTCTGCGTCTCCTGAATGAGCATATCCCATTTGAGACTGAACTGCTTCTCCTGCTGCTCGAGAGTGTGGATTCTAGCCTCTACCTCTCTCTTTTCTTTTAATAAATCGTTCCATGCTTTCTCTAACTCTTTATGTCGTCTCTCAAGTGCCTGCATGTCGATTTTGCTCTGACATGTGAGATTCTTTGCCATAAAATTTCTCCCGCTTTGATATTCAACCAAGCGTATGTAACACCTAGCCTAAACCTGAGAAAATTATACTATAGAGAATAAATTCTTGTAAATTAGAAGAATCTGCAAGATTGTCTAAACTCTTTTGTATACTATGCCGGAATAGGCTCCCATGGAAATATGTAAATTTCCGCCCTCAATGTTTATATCGGTCGGCATGATTGAATAGCCAACCTCATTACTTAAAATCATTCTTTCAAGCCTTCCATTGAGTGGAACTCCAGCAATCCACACAGGCACGTCCACGTCGATAGCATTCCTATTCACATTGATGAGAACTATTATTTGCTCATTACTTGTAAAACGACCATAACTAACAAATCCCTGTCCACAATTCAAAAATCTGAAAGAGCCCTCTTTAATCGCATGGCTCTGCTTGTGAATCATAATGATATCTCTGGTGTAGTCCACTAAATCGTAGTTACAGTGGCCCCAAGGGTAGGTTCTACGGCAATCTGGATCAGTAAAGCCACATACACCCGCCTCATCTCCATAATAAAGCGTAGGAGCTCCTGGCCAGGTAAACTGCATCATCTCAGCAAGCTTCATAACCGGTATGCTAACGCCGTCATTTGCTGCTTGTGAGCCCTTTGTGGCAATTCGTCCAACTGTATGATTAGTTCTGGTAAGGAACCTGGAATGATCATGATTTGAAAGCTGATTCATGGCGCAGTACAAAGATGGAGTCTTTAACCTTGCCATAAAATGTAGCATCGTGTTCTTGAATCTGTCGCCATCACCTAAAGCGGCCGGTTGGAATTCGTCGGAATGTTTGTCCATTCCTGTAAGGAAATAGGTAAGCGGCTCCATAAAGGCATCATAATTCATGACTGTATCCCACTGGTCACCCTGTAGCCAGGCTGTAGGATTTCCATAGTGCTCAGCCAAAATAATAGCATTAGGATTTGCAGACTTCACTGCATTTCTAAAATCATGCCAGAACTTATGATTGAAGTCCTCAGAGTGACCCAAATCCGCAGCCACATCCAATCTCCAGCCATCACAATTATAAGGTGGACTAACCCACTTCTTACCAATATCCATAATGTATTGGTAAAGTTCTGGTGACTCCTCGTAATTAAGCTTTGGAAGAGTATCAACACTCCACCAGCCATCATAGCTCTTATTGTCTGGCCAATTATCTTCATAGAATTTGAAGAAGTTATGATATGGACTATCCTTGCTCTCGTAAGCGCCAGGTGCATAGCCCTCTTCCTTGGAATATATCTTCTCTCGATTCAGCCACTTGTTGAAAGAACCGCAGTGATTAAACACTCCATCAATAATAACTCGGATACCCTTTTGATGGCACTCATCCACAAAATCAGCAAAAAACTGATTGCTAGCCTCCAAATTTGCTTTATTAGTAGCACGCTGCTTGAACTTTGTAGCATGAGTATTATCGTAGTCTCCCGAAGACAGGCACTCTCCGCCATCCACTTTTATAATTGTAAAATGCGGATCGATATGGTCATAATCCGAAATATCATACTTATGATTAGATGGGGATACAAATAGCGGGTTGAAATATATTACTTCAACACCAAGACTCTTTAGATAGTGAAGCTTCTGCCTAACCCCTTCTAAATCGCCACCATAAAAGCGACCTACATCAAGATTTGCAGGCATAGAATCCCAATCGGTCACATGCTCAACAGCCGCACCTACATAATGATATTCATTTGTCTCTACGTCGTTTGAAGGATCCCCATTGTTGAATCTATCCACAAGAATCTGGTACATAACTGCACCTTTTGACCATGCAGGTGTGGAAAACCCTGGCATGATAGAAAACTCATAGTGCTCGCGATAATCTCGCCACAAGCCCACTCTGTCATAATAATAATGATCAAAACCCACTACGAGTTCAAAATAATATCTGAATTCCTTCTCTCCCAGCTTTACTGTGCATGAATAAAAATCAAACTCACCACGAGTACGGTCAAGATGCATTCTCTCGCTGATATTATCAGTCTTCGACATCAGGAAAACATCCACATCCTCCTGATGATAAACTCTGATACTGATTGTAACCTGAGAATTAGCCTCTGGCTCCATTGGATATCTGTATTCAGATGTACCGTCTGAGTATATTGCTTGAATATTCATTATTGTGCTCCCCTCTGCCAGCAATATTTTTAGATAGTAAAAAAGACAGCAACGATCGCTGTCTTTTTAGGAGAAGGTATTTTTACTATGGGGTTAGTAAAAATTATATAATGTATTGGGGGGTTTTTACGATGTTTATTATATGGCGGTGCAACACTCAAGTGTGCACAAACATGCCAAAACCCTCAATTATTTTTTGTGCATATTGCACTATTCTCCCCAATTAATACCTTCTACAGCGACTCCTTCGAGGCTTTCTTCGGTATTTCCATCTATCACTTCATCTCCAAATAAAGCTTCGAACTCTGTGCGGTTAATCTTTTCTTTTTCTAACAATAGATTAGCACATTTGTGTAGAATTGTTTCATTCTCTCGCAAAATTTTCACAGCTTTTTCATAACAATCATCGATGATACTCTTAACCTCGTCATCGATAGCCTTTGCTGTAGCATCTGAAAAGCCCTTTGTATGAGCCAAATCCCTTCCGATGAAAACTTCCTCGTCATCATCGCCATAATGAATCATGCCGATGCTCTTTGAGAAGCCATATTTAGTAACCATATTTCTAGCCATCTGTGTAGCCTGCTTAATATCATTTGATGCTCCGGTGGTCACATCATCAAAAATAAGCTCCTCAGCCACACGACCACCAAGGGAAACAATAATATCCTGAACCATCTTCCCCTTAGTCAGGAACATATCGTCATTTTCATTAATAGGCATTGTATAACCAGCAGCGCTAGCACCTGTAGGAATAATGGAAACAGAATATACAGGCCCTACATCAGGAAGCACATGGAACAAAATTGCATGTCCAGCCTCATGATATGCAGTAATCTTCTTTTCCTTTTCAGCAACGACACGGCTCTTCTTTTCCTTGCCGATGCCAACCTTAATAAAGGATTTTTTAATATCATCATTGATGATGTACTGGCGATTCTCACCTGCCGCAAGAATAGCTGCCTCGTTTAATAAATTCTCCAAATCTGCGCCTGTGAAGCCAACTGTAGTCTGGGCAATCTGGTGCAAATCAACATCATCACCAAGTGATTTATTTGAAGCATGGACCTTGAGGATTTCCTCACGACCCTTAACATCTGGACGACCTACATAAACCTTTCTGTCAAAACGTCCTGGACGCATGATAGCCTGGTCAAGAATATCCACACGGTTAGTAGCAGCCATAACAATGATGCCTTCGTTCACACCGAAGCCATCCATCTCAACAAGGAGCTGGTTCAATGTCTGCTCTCGCTCATCATGACCACCGCCCATTCCAGTACCACGGCGTCTTGCAACAGCATCTATCTCATCAATGAAAACAATACATGGAGAATTCTGCTTTGCTTCTGCAAAAAGGTCGCGGACACGTGAAGCACCAACACCTACGAACATCTCCACAAAATCAGAACCAGAGATTGAGAAGAATGGTACTCCTGCCTCTCCAGCAATTGCCTTTGCAAGAAGAGTCTTACCTGTTCCAGGAGGGCCCACAAGAATAACGCCCTTAGGAATTCTGGCGCCGAGTCTTGTATATTTCTTAGGATCCTTGAGGAAATCTACCAGCTCCTCAACCTCTTCCTTTTCTTCTTTGAGACCGGCAACATCATCAAATCGGGTATTGATGTCCTCTTTGCTGGTCATTTTTGCACGGCTCTTGCCAAAATTCATCATCTTGGCATTGGCCCCACCGCCGCCTGCTCCCTGGGCATTCATCATAATCATAAAAAGAATGAAAACCGCACCAAGGACAATAAGCATCGGCAAAAGTTCAGAAATCCAGCTGTCATGAGGGACATCATTCAAAGTATATGAAACTTCGCTCTCATCCAGCATTTCCTGAAGGCTGTTTACATCAGATACATAAAGGGTGGCGGTCTCGTCCCCCTTCAGCTTGATAGTGGCACTACCTGTAGGCACCTGTTCGTTCTGAGAGATAACTACAGATACGACCTCATCCTTTGAAATAGCCTTTTTAAACTGTTTCATGGAATAAGCTGTAGATTTATTGCCCATGCTTGTATAGAGAATCACCAGGACTACAGTCACAAACAAGGCATAAATAATCATTCCTGAAGCTCTATTTTTCTTCAAAATGGCCTCCTAGTCTAGCTCAACTACGCCAATATATGGGAGATTACGATACTTCTGATCATAATCCAAACCGTAACCAACAACAAACTGATCTGGGATTGTAAAGCCTGTATAATCAACGTGAACATCAACCTCACGACGATCCGGCTTATCAAGCATTGTCACCATGCGAACTGACTTAGCGCCACGCTCCTTGAAAAGCTGGCCAAGGTAATTAAGAGTGTTTCCACTGTCGATGATATCCTCCACGATGATAACGTTCTGACCTGTTGGATCTAAATCAAGGTCCTTCTTTACCTTTACCACGCCCGATGATACGGTGCCTCCATCGTAGCTTGATGTAGCCATGAAATCAATGATAACTGGCACTGTAATTCTCTTAGCAAGCTCGCAGGCAAAAAATGAAGCACCCTTAAGGATACAAACCAAAAATACTGTCTCACCTTCGTAATCCTTGCTGATTTGTGCTCCAAGCTCCGCAATACGGGCAGCTAATTCATCCTCTGGTAAAAGGACTCTGATGTTCTCACTCATTCTGTGTTCCTCCATATACTATCTCTAAGACGCGAGTGGTATCATTAGAGATTTTGTAAAATTCGCTGATTCTATATCCGACAACCCACATAACGTGGCTTCCATCGCAAACAAGAGGAATCGTGTCACGAAGGTGACGAGGGATTTTTGCATCCACAAAATAATCCTGAATGGATTTATGATTTCCTACTGCATCTATAGTCAGATAATCCCCTTCAGCACGGGTTCTTATAACAACATTATCCGTTATTCTATCACAATCAAACCATTTAGTATAGGTATCTGTAGGGTATTTCACGCCCTGTTCATAATCGAATTCTCTAAAGGAAAAATCCGATTCTAAGGGTTCTCCACTCTCCGCTTCACCCCCTTCATCTTCCACCACATATATAGTCTCATAAGATATAATCAAAGTCTTTTTATATGGAAGCTTCACCTGACGCTCTCCGTCCTCGTTTAAAAGGCCAAGAATTGTCTCTATATGAGTTGCACTAACATCCTTTTGCTGAGGCATAAATCTGCTCAAATAGTCCTTCAGTGCCTGACTTGCAATAACCCTTGGCGCAGTGGCAATGGTTCGCTTTCGCAGCTTATCGCCATCCTCCTTTGCAATTTGAAGAAGACCATGCGCCTCGATAGAAATATACTCAGCTACCTCAGTCAGTCTATTAGTCATTTCGGTAATATGTGTCAAAGCTTTAGGGTTGATGTCCTGAAATTCTGGAATTATATTGTGTCGGATTTTATTTCTGTCATAATTTACATCTGAATTAGTCTCATCTATGCAGTAATCAATCTGATTCTCTTCCAAGAGCTCCATAATTTCTTTCTTTGGAACCTCAAGAAGAGGACGAATAATTCTGCCTCGTTTAGGTGCAATTCCGCACATACCATCAAGTCCCGAACCTCTTACCATGTGGAAAAGAACAGTCTCAGCATTATCGTCTGCATTGTGAGCAATGACGATTTTTGTTTCATGTCCGTCATTGTCCAATTCCTTAGCATAATCCTCAAATGCCTGATATCTTGCTAGGCGTGCCTCTTCCTCAAGGCCTCTGCCGGATTCTCTTGCCAATGCTGGTACATCGATTTTAAGAGTTCTAACAGGCACCTCGAATTGCCTGCAAAGCTCCTCCACATAGGCCTGATCGCCATCTGCATCCTCGCCTCTTATGCAATGATTTACATGGAGGGCATAAATTGTCAGGTCATATTCATCCCTCAGTCCTAAGAGTACAAAAAAAAGGCACACAGAATCAGGTCCTCCGGATAAACCCAAGACCACTCTGTCGCCTTTAGATAACATATCATTTTTGTCGATGTACTCCCTAATCTTGTTTTCTTTAAAAATGATCCAATTGTCATGTGTCAGTCCAAGCTTCTGTGAAGCCTCATTTTCTATATATTCGTCGCTGCCGACGTATTCTTCCTGTTCCTTTAACTGCTGGCCCTTTTCATTGGCTGCATCAAGTTCAAGCTGAAGAGACTCTTCCTTTTTCTTGAGCTCCTCATTCTTGTCGTAGAGACGCACAACCTGCACCATCATCACGCCTATCATGAAAAGCATGATTACTGCAACATATATTCTACCTGTAGAGGTTTTCTTTCGTCTTCTAACATTATTTCTCTTTTTCTTCGCCATAACCCATAATTAAAGATACTTGAAAAGGTCTGCAGCTGCATCCTTTTTAGTAGTGTCCTGTATATCCAGGACCTCAACTTTAACATTTTTGTTTCCAAATGCTATTTCTATTATATCACCAATTTTAACATCAGTGGATGCTTTCGCAATTTTTCCATTAATTTGTACACGCCCGCTGTCACAAGCTTCGTTTGCCACAGTGCGTCGTTTTATCAGTCTACTTACTTTTAAGTATTTATCTAATCTCATGTACCTACCTCTTTTCTCAACCCAAGCATGTAGGCATCAATCTCTTAGTGCTCTTTGTAAGGACATTTAGTCCGACAAAGAGTATCTAAGGATTGTAGCCGTAACATGCGCCGGCCTTAAAAAAAGGGTCCGGCACTGCCGAACCCTAGATGATTCCAAAAGTTATTAGTTGATAGAATCCTTTAATGCCTTACCAGCCTTGAACTTAGGAGCCTTAGATGCAGGGATCTTCATCTCAGCGCCTGTCTGTGGATTTCTACCTGTACGAGCTGCTCTCTCAGAAACTTCGAATGTACCGAAGCCTACGAGCTGGATCTTCTCCCCCTTCTTAAGCTCTTCAGCTACAACCTCTGTGAAAGCCTTTACAGAAGCCTCAGCGTCCTTCTTAGAAATGTTAGCCTTGCTAGCGATAGCTGCTACTAATTCTGTCTTGTTCATTACTTATTCCTCCTCGAGAATTTGTTATTTTTATTTTGGGACCGAAATCCTTAATAACTACAATATTCTTTATAATTGTTTTAAATAGCAGTGTCAACACATTGACCCCAAAAATCCCCATTTTATAAGGTTTTTATGGATTATTACAAATTTTTTGCGTAATTTTTAAGCACTATTACCATTTACAAACCCTTGATTTTCCTAGGATTTCACATTTTTTTCACACATTTATCGGTGATTTGTCAAATAATCAGATTTTCCTTAGTTCATGAGGTTACTTATCAGGTCAGAAATCGTTGATAAATAGTCAACTTCGTAATCATAATCGTTCTTAATTGCGCTGCCTGCAGTCTCCTCCTCTCGTACATTTTCAGTGGTCTCCCCTGATGTTTCTGACTGCTCTGAATTCTCTGTCGTATTTGCCACATTTTCAGTCACAGAATTATCCTCTGCTTCCATGGCAAGAGTTATCTCTGCACTTTCAGAATTTACCACCAAAGTCTTGTTCCAAGGTTCATACCCACTACATCTCACCACCAGCTTGTGGTTTCCATATTGCACATATTGAGGCTCATTTGTATCTATCATGGTTCCATCAATATATACATAGGTCTCCGGCACAGTTACAAGGAAGGTAATCATACAATAAGATGGTCCATCCCCCTTCATGGAATCAAGGTCTACCAGAATATTTTCATCACGTTTTACAGTATATTCTCTTGAACCTCCCCAACCATTATTTGCTACTGTAATTTTATAGGTTCCCTCAGGCACCTCAATTGTCTCATTTCCGTTTACCATAGAGACAATCTTGTTTCCAATAAATATCAGGCTTCCATCAAAAAGAGAGGTATTTGCTATGTTCAAATAGCCATGTCCTGTGGTTACAGCTATAGATATAACCTCTTTGTCCTTTCCAATTACTGTAATCTTATCACCCTTGCTTATGCTAGAAATAAGGACCTTTTCTGAATCTGAATAAACCTTCGTTGAGTCTGTCAGCTTGTAATTTCTATTGTCGATATTAATAAGATTTCGCCCTTCGTCTATGGTATATTTCTTGATATCTTCAAAATACCAAACATCATCGGATTTTTGAATCTGACTTAGAGCACCAGAAGCTGGCAGCAAATCACCAATATTAACAACTGTTCCTGTGGTAAACTCAGCCCAGGAGCTGCTGCCGCCATATTTATCTAAGAATTTTGTAGTCATATTGTAGTTATAGCGAAGTAATTTGTCTTCTGAAACTGAATAGAGAGCAATGGTCTCCTCAGTCATATCAAGATTTTCCACAATATACAAATCGTGGTTCTCGTACTCCGGCTCTTCCTCGCTCTCTGTCTGTGAATCAGCCTCCACTACTTCAGCCTGCTCCTGATTATTGAGGATGGCTGAGCCGGTATAGTTTTGGACCGTTGCGTTGTTAGGATGATTACTGCAACCAGTCAAAACCACTCCGCTAGTGGATACTATCAATATGAAATTGAACCATTTTTTCGTGAAAATCCCTCTCATGGGATTATTTTATCATATTTTTCGCCATATCCAACAGAATTTGTCTGTCATTTAATTGTGGATTATCCACAACTTCATCAAATATAGCCTTTAAAACCTCTCCGATGCGCTGTCCTTGAGGAACACCCATCTCTATCAAGTCCTTGCCGTTAATCTTTAAATCCTTGATTCTCAGGCAATCCCCTGCTGCAATAATACTGTTAAATACCTGTTCCAGCTCATCCACATAAGCAAGCTTTTCCTCTCGATGATACATGGACTGAGCCAGTAAATCTGCCCGTTTCACAGCTAATAAATCCTGGAAATTTTCCTGCCCAACACGAATAATCATTCTGCGGACATTCCGCTCATTTATCTCCGGCCTGTCATCGTGATTTTTAACCAAATTGCAGACTCTGTCCGTTGTATCATTATCAAATTTCAGACGGCGAAGCACAGTCCGTGCCATATCAGCCCCCTTTACTGGGTGCATCTTAAAGTGATTCTGTCCATTGTCATCAGTAGTCTTGCAAACAGGCTTCGCAATATCGTGAAGCATCATAGCGAGTCTAAGCACCTTTTCCGGCGCCACTAATCCCATTGAAACAATAGTATGCTCACCAACTGAATACATATGATGCTTGTTCACTTGATCGCACTGCATCATTGCGTCAAACTCTGGGAAAAATATCTTGGTAAGTCCAGTCTCATACACCTGACGAATCCTCTCTGGATGTTCAGATGTCACAAGCTTCACCATCTCCACTTGAATACGCTCCGCACTGATACGCTCCAAGGTTTGTGCCAAGTCGCATACCGCCTGATAAGTATCAGCCTCAATCTCGAACCCAAGCTGTGCGGAAAATCTGAGAGCTCTAAGCATACGAAGAGCATCCTCAGTGAAACGCTCGATAGGATTTCCAACAGCTCTAATAATTCCAGCCTCTAAATCAGCCTCTCCACCAAATAAATCAACAAGTCCCTTGGTATCGTTATAAGCCATCGCATTAATAGTGAAATCGCGACGCTTTAGATCCTCCTCAAGAGAAGCTGTGAAGGTAACCTCCTTAGGATGACGACCATCCTCATACTTACCATCAACACGATAGGTAGTAACCTCGTAGCCCACACCGTGCATAAGTACAGTAACAGTACCATGCTCAATGCCAGTGTCAAAAGTGCGCTTAAATAAGGCTTTGACCTGTTCAGGCAAAGCCGAGGTGGTAATATCCCAATCGTGAGGATTTTTCCCTAGAATGCAGTCACGGACACAGCCGCCTACTGCATAGGCTTCGTGTCCGTTAGATTCTAATATCGATATAATATTTTGAACGTCTGCTGGTAAATTCATATTAATAAGCTTTACCCCAATATACTAACTTCTTAGCTGGCTTACCGCAGCATGCACATACGTCAGAAATCTGCTCCTGATCGTTGAATGGCATACAACGTGAAGTAACAGCTAAATCTTCTTTTATCTTGTTCTCACAAGCCTCGTCCTCGCACCACATAGCACGAATGAAACCTGGCTTGTTGTTTGCAATCTCTGTAAACTCAGCATAGTTGTGAGCATCCCAGATGTGGCTGTCACGGTGTGCCTTTGCTCTTTCAAACATATCCTTCTGGATTGTCTCAAGAAGCTCTGCAACCTTTGCCTCTACCTGATCAAGTGGACACTCAATCTTCTCGCGTGTATCACGGCGAACAAGTACACACTTGCCTGCTTCAATATCCTTTGGTCCAAGCTCTACACGAACAGGGATACCGCGCATCTCTGCCTCAGAGAACTTCCAACCTGGTGACTTGTCTGAATCATCAAGCTTAGCACGCATAGTCTTGCCAAGCTTCTCACAAACCTCTGCAGCCTTCTCAAGTACGCCTTCCTTCTTCTGCTGAATAGGAATAACGATAACCTGTGTAGGTGCAATACGTGGTGGAAGTACAAGACCTGAATCATCTCCATGTACCATAATGATAGCACCGATAAGACGTGTAGTCATGCCCCATGATGTCTGATGTACATACTGAAGCTGATTATTCTTGTCAGAGTACTGAATACCAAATGGCTTTGAGAAGTTCTGGCCAAAATTGTGTGATGTACCAGACTGTAAAGCCTTACCATCGTGCATGAGCGCCTCGATTGTATATGTAGCCTCAGCACCTGCGAACTTCTCCTTTTCAGTCTTCTGTCCGCGAACTACAGGCATAGCAAGCACTTCCTCACAGAAGTCTGCATAGAGATTAAGCATCTGAACTGTACGAGCCTCTGCTTCCTCTGCTGTAGCATGAGCTGTGTGGCCTTCCTGCCATAAGAACTCTCTAGAACGAAGGAATGGACGTGTCTCCTTCTCCCAACGAACTACTGAGCACCACTGGTTGTAAACCTTTGGTAAATCTCTGTGAGAGTGAATAATATCCTTATAGAAATCACAGAAAAGAGTTTCAGATGTAGGACGAACGCAAAGACGCTCCTGAAGCGGGTTAAGACCACCGTGTGTAACCCAAGCTACCTCTGGTGCAAACCCCTCAACATGATCCTTCTCAACCTGAAGAAGACTCTCCGGGATAAACATAGGCATGTATACGTTCTGAACGCCTGTCTCCTTGAATCTTCTGTCTAACTCGTGCTGGATGTTTTCCCAAATAGCGTACCCATCGGGCTTGATAATCATGCATCCTTTTACTGATGAATATGCAATCAAATCAGCCTTAACAACAACATCGGTATACCATTGAGCGAAATCCTCTGACATAGAGGTAATCGCTTCTACCAGCTTTTTTTCCTGTGCCATTTTTTTCTCCTTACTTTTTATTTATAAAATCTATATAAGCTTCACTATTTTATACCAAAAGTAAAAACAAGTCCACCCCTTTGATAGGGTGGACCTGTGTAAAATCACTATAAATATATGTCCTCGAACTTCTTCACCGGAAGTGGCTTATTGAAATAGTATCCCTGCAGGTAGTCAGCTCCTGTGCCCTTAAGGTAATCAAGCTGCTCCTCTGTTTCTACACCTTCGATAATAACCATCATTCCAAGAGCCTTTGCAAGAGTTATGATTGTATTTACAATCTTGCGGCCTCTGTTCTGATTCTTATCCACAGAAAGGAAGGCCATATCCATCTTCAATATATCGGCCGGCACCTCCTTCAGCATGTTAAGTGAAGAATAACCGCTTCCAAAATCATCAATTTCAATGAGGAATCCGTATTCCTTCAGAGATGTGATTATTTCTATCTGACGCTCCTTTTCGGTCATGAAAATCGATTCGGTGATTTCGATTTTCAGTCTTGAAGGATCAATGTGATACTTTTCAACCAACGAAACAAGGGTATCGTAGATATCCATGTAGTAAAAATCCTTCACGGAAACATTTACAGATATTGAAAGCTCGTCATGACCTAAAGAGGTCCAGTATGCCAAACGCTTTGCAGCCTGTTCCCAAATGTACTGATCCAGCTTGTAGATATATCCTGTTCGCTCCAAAAGTGGAATGAATGACACCGGTGCAATAATTCCACGGCTTGGATGAATCCATCTAACAAGCGCTTCGCAAAGTGTCATTCTGCCGTCAGTTGTAACAACCGGCTGCAGGAACATGGCAAACTGCCCTGTCTGCAAGGCCTCCTCGAACTCACCAAGGATTTTCTGTTCACTCATATATTCCCTGCGGAGCATATCACCATAGTATGCGATGCTATTCTTAAAGCTATCCTTTATTGAATCTATTGCAAGGAATGCACCGTCACACATGGAAACAACAGTAGCATGTCTGTCGAAAATATCATAGACACCTACCAAAATTACCATTCTATACTGAGAGTTGTTCATAAAATGGCTTACCTGGTTCATACCAGTCATGAACAGTTCCTCGCTGTAGCGATTCTTTGGCATAAGAATTGCAAATCTGTCGGATTCAAGTCTGGCAAATGCCGATGCACTAGAAATCTTCTCGCGAATCAAATCCGAACATCTGATAAGAAGCTTATCGCCCTCATCCACACCGTACATATCATTAATAAGCTTGAAACCCTTAATATTGGTGCAAACCATTACATACTCTGTGTGAGGGTTTTCATCCAGAATGCGTCTAACCTCCTCGTAGAAGCTCTCACGCTTCAGAGCACCGGTCAGACTGTCGTGACTGTTGCGATATTTTTCCTCCTCGTATGCCAGGAAATCTCCTGTTACATCATAGAAAGAAAAGTAACAACCGCAGTAAAATCCCTTCTTATCGTACACCTTATTGAAGTGTACATCGAAACGGTATTCATCACCATTTATGTTGTAAATATCATTCCAATTAGCATTGGAGATTGAATTTGCATCCTTACCCTCTCGCCATTTTCTGAAACGCTCCTCAAGCAGCTTCTTATCACCACTTTGGCAAAACATTCTATTGGCAACCTGATTAGAATAGATATAGGAATCATTCTCATCAAAGGAAATCAAGGCACATTCCATTCGCTCGGTAATGGTGCTGAGCATGAACTCCACAAACGTCTTCGGATTGTACATCAATGTGTAATAACTTACAAAAATTGATGCCACTGAATACAGACAAATTGATACATCCACCGGATAATCGAAGAACAGATAAAGCACATTCAACAAAATAATTCCAGTAAACATCACCAAAATCGATAGATATCGATTTCGGTGAAATCCGCTTGTCTGCAGTGTTTTCTGGGCAAACATCAACACTATTAGAGCCACCAGGATATAGCAGAACACCAAGTGGACCACATAATAATCGTTGATAGCGAAGGAATAGAACCAGTCTTCACCAATCGTAACCTGCTTAAGCATAAAAGCATGATGCCATTTGAAGTTGTGAAAAATGCTGATATTGTCGATTACCGCAATCGTTGTGGTTATCAGCGGTGCTGCGTATGTATCTTGCCAAATTTTAGTATAATGCCGGGCATAAAACATAAAGGTTATCAAGATCCAGTCAATACCAGCAAAATACGTGGCATATCCAAGCTCTGCATAAAGCTCTTCCCTGGCAGTTATCGCAAGGCAATAGGCCAAAGTTGTGACTATACCCACAATTAACAGCTGAATGATTGAAATATTCAGCTTGTTCTTTTTAATGATATGCCTGGTTGCAATATAAACCACGCAAGCCAGCATGATAAATACGGTAAGCAGAAAAAATAGTACGTATAGCTTAATCAAATGATATCCCCCTTAGCTGGCAACTTTGCTATCCTTGAAGTCTTCGCCTCTAGGAGTGCACTTAAAACTCATTGATTCGCCCGTGGTCGGATGTGTAAAGCCTATAAACCAAGAGCAAAGTGAAAGATTTCTTCCTGTTGCTGCGCCACCGTATTTTACATCACCAAGAATTGGTGCGGTACGGCTTGCAAGCTGTATTCTGATTTGATGATGTCTGCCTGTGTGGAGCTCGATGTCCAATAGCTTTCTATCGTCCCACTGGTCTATTGTGTGGTACTCAAGCTCGGCACGCTTTGCTCTAGGATCAGACGCCTTAACTACCTTTGATAAATTGGTGCGATTGTCCTTAACAAGATAATCAACCAGCTGCCCCTCCTCTGGGAAGGATTCCCTGGTTATAATAGCGTAGTAGCGCTTCTTGAAGCTATGCTCCGCTATCTGCTTTGTAAGATTATTTGCTGCCTCTTTAGTCTTAGCAAAAACCATCACGCCCTCAACAGGCTGATCAAGTCTGTGAACCACATGAATCTCAGGGCTTTCCCCCTTGCCCTTTAAATAGTTGGAAATCTCACTTTCCATGTCCTTTTCGCCAATATTTCTTGTCTGTGTTGCTACCCCCGCAGGCTTATAACACACCAATATACTGGCATCTTCAAAAATTACGTCTACCATTACATTTCCCCCTGTAAAACTTTAATTTATCTTAACACTTTTAAAGTGCTAAATTCTGTGTTTTGTGTATTTTTCACACATTAGTCACATTTTCAGGTTCCAATCTCCTAAACCTTAAAGCGATAACCTACGCCCCAAATTGTCTCGATATACTGAGGCTTTGAAGTGTTAAGTTCTATTTTCTCACGAATTTTATTTACGTGCACTGTCACAGTTGAGATATCGCCAATGGACTCCTCTCCCCAAAGGGTCTCAAAAAGCTGTTCCTTTGAGTAAATAACATTTGGATTTTCAGCTAAAAATGTGAGTAAATCAAACTCTTTCGCTGTAAAGATTTTCTCCTCGCCATTTATCCAGACTCTACGGCTGGCCTTATCAATTCGAAGGCCTCTTATACTGATTTCATTTTTCTTGATTGCAGGTGACTGAACCAAGCGTTCATAGCGGGAAAGGTGTGCCTTTACACGGGCAACCAGCTCGCTTGGTGAAAATGGCTTTGTAATATAGTCATCTGCGCCAAGGCCAAGACCTCTGATTTTATCGATTTCTTCTTTCTTTGCTGTAACCATAAGAATTGGCACATTTTTCACCTCTCGGATTCGTTTGCAAAGCTCGAAACCATCCACTCCAGGAAGCATCAAATCCAGAATGTACATGTCATAGTTACCAGCCAAGGCCTTCTGCAGACCCTTCTCGCCATCTGCTTCTATATCCACCTCGAAGTTAGAAAGCTCCAAGTAATCCTTTTCAAGCTCCGCTATTGCTTCCTCATCCTCGATTATAAGAATTCTACTCATACGCTACCTCCGTATACTTTCTGATTACAAAGTACATTGTCGTACCTTCATTTTCCTTGCTGGTAACCCAAATCTTTCCGCCGTGGTCCTCAACAATCTTTTTAACAATAGAAAGACCGATTCCACTTCCACCTGCTGCAGAATTTCTGGAAGTGTCTGCTCGATAAAATCTATCAAAAACATAAGGCAAATCCCGTGTGGCGATTCCCTTGCCATTATCCGCTATCTCAACCTGTACGAAATCTCCCACATCCTTAATCGTGATGGCGATTTTACTTGCAACATCTGCTCGCATATACTTCACAGAATTGCTGACGATATTATGAATAATTCGTCCAAGCTGCTCTGGGTCGGCAATTATAAGCACATCTGGGTCAACAAAATTCGCATAATCAAGGCGAATATGCTGATTTTCCAAATCCATTCCCAACTCCTCGATGCAGTCAGAAAAATAAGCATGAAGATTAAGCTTCTGGAAATTATATGGAATTTTGTTTGTATCGATGTTTGAATACAGGGTCAACTCATTGATGAGCGTATTCATCTCATTGGCCTTGTTGTAAATGGTGCGGATGTATTTCTCACGCTTTTCAGGGGTGTCTGCCACACCATCAAGCATTCCCTCTGCGTATCCCTTGATTGCAGTAATTGGAGTCTTCAGGTCATGGGCAATATTTGAAATGAGAGCTCGTTGTTCTGCCTCATCCTCCAACCTGTCCTTAGCATTATTCTTAAGTCGGACTCTCATATCCTCAAAAGCATTGCAAAGCTCCGACATTTCGTCCTTTCCTGTACTGGCTACACTAAAATCAAGATTGCCTTCTTTTACATTGTTGGCAGCCGCTTTTAGAGTTTTCAGTTGTGGTGCGATACCGCGGTATATCCAGACTATCATAATTACGGCAGTCAGTATCAAGATAATCAATTCAGCAATACAAAAACTAACTACCAGCTCATTAAATTTACCACTATCATCCATATAGTTCTTAACTGCATGGACAAACTCGTTTGTTATTATCTGTCTTTCAGCCGCATCTTGTACCAAGCTTCTTATGGTAAGCATCAACGTGCTGAAAATTAAAACTGGGACAATGGTTATTATAAAAAATGATATTATTAAGCGGTTTTTTAGTTTCATAAAACAGTCTCCAGATATAATAAAAGCAGTCCATATGGACTGCTTTTATTATATCATATTGATAATTTTAAAGATATTTCTTTAAAGCATCTACCTTGTCTGTCTGCTCCCAAGGAAGCTTAACATCTGTACGGCCAAAGTGACCATAAGCAGCTGTTGGACGGTAGATTGGACGACGTAAGTCGAGCATCTTGATGATACCTGCTGGACGAAGATCGAAGTTCTCGCGAACAATCTCAACAAGCTTCTCATCTGAAAGCTTACCTGTTCCGAAGGTATCTACCATGATAGATGTTGGCTCTGCAACGCCGATAGCGTATGAAAGCTGAATCTCGCACTTAGCTGCAAGGCCTGCGGCAACGATATTCTTTGCAACGTAGCGAGCTGCATAAGCACCTGAGCGGTCAACCTTTGTGCAATCCTTACCTGAGAATGCACCGCCGCCGTGACGAGCGTATCCGCCGTATGTATCAACGATGATCTTACGGCCTGTGAGGCCAGCATCACCGTGTGGGCCACCGATAACAAAGCGGCCTGTTGGATTGATGTAGAACTTTGTCTTAGCATCAATCATGTCCTTTGGAAGGACTGGATCGAAGACATACTTCTTAATGTCTGCGTGAATCTGTTCCTGAGTAACATCTTCATCATGCTGTGTAGATAAAACTACAGCTTCAAGTCTAACTGGCTTGCCAGCTTCGTCATACTCTACAGAAACCTGTGTCTTTCCGTCTGGACGGAGGTACTTAAGTGTACCGTCTTTGCGGACATTTGCGAGCTGTAGAGCAAGTCTATGAGCAAGAGAAATAGGATAAGGCATGAGCTCTTCTGTCTCGTTTGTAGCGAAACCGAACATCATACCCTGGTCACCAGCGCCTGTATCCAGGTCATCTGTAAGTGAGCCTTCCTTTGCCTCAAGAGCCTTGTCAACACCCATTGCAATGTCTGCGGATTGTTGATCAAGAGCGACCATAACAGCGCAAGAGTTTCCATCAATGCCTTTCTTTCCATCGTCATAACCGATTTCAAGAAGAGTCTTGCGAACAATAGCTGGAACGTCGAGCTGAGCCTTTGTTGTGATTTCTCCTGTAACAAGTACGAAACCTGTACATGAAGCAGTCTCACAAGCTACTCTACTCATTGGGTCTTCAGCTAAGCAAGCATCGAGGATGGCATCCGATACGGCATCACAAACCTTATCAGGATGGCCTTCTGTTACTGACTCTGAAGTAAAAAGTAACTTTTCCATTTTCGACTCTCTTTCTATAAAAATAAAAAATGAAATTTGCCTAAGACCATACTTAGGTAGACTAAGTATATACCCCTAATGTCCCTTTAGCAATAGGCATATTGTTGCTTTTGTCTTAATTCACAACCATTTCACAAAAAATACTATTTTTTGTAACTACTGTGAAGTGTATTGTATTTAGATTTTTTCTTCCCTATAATTTATTTGTATAGACAATACGTGAGGTTGAATATGATTACACTGACTGTAGATGCACTAGAACCTAATATGATTGTAGCTGAGCCTGTGGTCACAAAGCGCGGTCAGGTTCTTATCAAAGCTGGCGATAAACTGACTCCGCAAATGATTGCCAAGCTCACTTTTTATAAGATAGAATCTGCAAATGTTGAGGAACCTGAACCTGAGGAAATTCCTGAGCCTGAGCAAGAAGTTGAGACCGAAACTAAGCCTGAAAAAAAAGAGTCTCCAAGCAAAGAAGCTTATGTAAGTAATCAGATTACCTATACCCAGAGGCTCAAGGCCTCACCTAAGTTTCAAAAATTCCAATCGGATTACGCACTTAATCTCACTACTCTGAAGGAAGATTTCAAAATCATCATTGCAGGAGGCGGTGCAGAGTGTATCGATTCTATGCTTAAAAATTGCGAGGCACTTTTCAAGTCAAAAACTGCTCTTGAACTTCTAGATATGCTAGGTAATATGCGAAACCTCGAGGATCCACTTTACTGTCACTCACTTAATGTAGCTCTCATCTCTCGCTGTATAGGAAAGTGGCTTCAGATGCCAAGAGAGGACTTAAACATTCTAACCCTTGCAGGCCTTTTACATGATATTGGAAAGACTCAAATTCCTGAAAGCATTTTGAATAAACCAGGGAAATACACCGATGAAGAATATGCAACCATGAAATCCCACCCTGTTCTTGGCAAAAAACTGTTAAATGATAAAGGTTTCGACCCAAGAATTCTCTATGCTGCACTCCAGCATCACGAACGAAGTGATGGCAGTGGTTATCCTAGAGGTTTAGAGGAGGATGAGATTGACGATTTTGCCAGCATTGTGGCTATAGCTGATGTGTACGATGCCATGACTTCTGCCCGTGCTCATCGCGACCCACTCTGCTCCTTCCAGGTCATCAACCAATTCGAACAGGAAGGATTGAAGAAATTTAACACCAAATATATCCTCACCTTCTTGGAGCATATTGCCAACACCTATAACAACAGCCGAATTATGCTTAACAATGCAAAAACAGGCCGCGTGGTTTACATTAATAAATCAAACCTTTCACGACCTGTTGTTCAAATGGACACTGGTGATATAATAAATCTTGCTGACAGTGCCTTTAATGACCTTTATATTAAATCGATTCTCTAAAGGCTTCCTCTATTCTGGCCTTAAGACCTGAATAGCGCTTTGCCTGAGAGACATTATCTATCATTGAATAATAGACATTTGCGTCGCCTACCATGGTGACGCATTTTTTTGCTCTGGTAATAGCAGTATAAAGAAGGTTCCTATTCATAAGCATCTTTGGTCCCTCCATAATAGGCATTACAACAGCTGGATACTCCGAACCCTGTGACTTGTGAATAGTGATTGCATAGGCTAACTCCAGCTCGTCTAAGCTGGCAAACGGATAGCTAACTGTTCTTCCCTCTTCAAATTCAACTACAACCGACTTGGACCAATCGTTAATCTCCTTAATAATTCCCACATCGCCATTGAATACACCCAATCCTTTATCAATAGTGATGTTGTAGTTACCCTTCACTTCCCACTCAAGCTGATAATCGTTGCGAATTTGCATAACCTTATCACCCTCACGGAATATTCTAGTCTCACCCTTCCACTCATTTTTCTTCATTGATGGAGGGTTAAGATATTGCTGAAGAATTCCATTTAGTCGCTCCACACCAATCAAGCCCTTGCGGGTTGGTGTGAGAACCTGAATATCGCTAATATTGGCATCTACATATTTGGGCATCTTATCCTTTACGAGAGTGAGCATTACATTGATAATCGTGTCTGCATCATTCCTCTTAAGGAAAAAGAAATCCTTTGATTTATTATCAAGCTCCATGTGCTCGCCCTTGTGAATCTTATGGGCGTTCATGACAATATCACTCTCCTGAGCCTGACGGAAAATCTTTTCCAAAGTGACAGATGTAAATTGGTTTGACGCCAGAATATCCTTTAAAACATTTCCAGGGCCAACACTTGGAAGCTGGTGCTCGTCGCCAACCAGAATTAACCTTGTCCCTGGAGTTATGGCCTTTAAAAGAGCATACATCAGAGAAACATCCACCATTGACATCTCATCAATAATAATTACATCACACTCAAGAGGATTCTCCTCATTTCGCTCGAACTTTGCAAAGCTTGCTACATCGTCCTCTTCACTTGGCCTGCCCGAAACCTCAAGCATTCTATGAATTGTACGTGCCTCGTAGCCAGTTGCTTCACTCATTCGCTTTGCAGCACGGCCTGTTGGGGCTCCAAGAAAGATGCTGTAGCCCTCTTCCTCAAAAATATGAATCATAGTGGTGATTGTGGTAGTTTTTCCAGTACCAGGACCACCTGTAAGAATGAAGAGTCCACGCTCCGCAGCACTTATAACAGCTTCCTTTTGGAGCTCATCCAATTGGAAATTCTCATCTTTTTCGATTCTTCGAATGACTTTTTCCAGGTCGGATTTATCAACCTTGTAGGTCAGATTCAATTCCTTCAGCATTCCTGCAATTGATTCTTCCATTCGATAAAAAGCTCTGGAATAAACCTGCTTATTGTCATCCTCGTCACGCTTAATAATCAGCTTTTTATCCATGGCAAGGTTCATAATCTGAGCCTCCACAGAATCAGCATCAACCCTCAAAAGCTCCACGGACATCTCAGTCAGCTTTTCAATAGGAAGATATGTGTGTCCCATTCCAGCACCCTGGCTGAGAATATACTGTATTCCGCCCTTGATTCTAAACTCAGAATCCACCTTGATTCCAACCTGGCCTGCTATCTCGTCGGCTGTTTTAAAGCCGATACCTGCCACCTCATCCGCAAGCCTATATGGATTGCTTTGAATGACATTATAAATATCATTTCCAAAGCGATTGTATATCTTGATGGCAGTATTGCCGTGAAGTCCATATTTATCAAGGAACATCATAGCGTTTCGGATATCCTTAGCTCCAACAATCTGGTCGGAAATCTCCATAGCCTTATTCAATGAGATTCCCTTTACCTCTGCCAGACGTTCAGGTTCCTCTTCGATTAACCTAAAGGTATCTGCGCCAAACTGCTTTATGATTCTTGCTGCCAACTTTGGACCTATACCTCTTATAGCTCCTGAGCCTAAATATCGCTCCATTGAAAGCTCATCCGCTGGCTCCACCACCTCGTGGCTTGCCACCTTGAACTGCTTGCCATAGGTTGGGTGATCCACGAAATCACCTCTCAACAACAGGTTCTCACCCTCTCCCAGGGTAGGAAACAGTCCCGTACAGGTGATTAGCATCTCATCATATACGAAATCCAGCACTGTGTAGCCATTATCTGCGTTTCTAAATATTATATTTTCTACATATCCTGTTAATTCTTCCATAGGGTATATATTATCATAAACTGCCTGCAATTTGATAATAGAAGTCCTCTTTTTCATTAACATTAAAAATACCACCCAGGAGTTTTAACTCTGGGTGGCATTTGATTTACTTAAATTAGGCTTGGACGCCGGTTACTGTAGAACCTGTTGTGTTTGCAATGTTTTCGGAAACAACATCATTACCTAGACCTGCGTTTTCTGTTGGCAGATTTGAGTTTCCGGTGATTCCATAATTTCGCATAATCTGCTGTACAAAATCATCGGTGATATCACCACCAATTTCATCCACAAGCTGTGAAGCAATCTGTGTGATTGCCTGATCGAGATAAAGGTCCTTGTACATGCTCATGGTATCGTTGTCCTTTTCCTCCATGGTGACAGTTTCCTTCATTTGCTTGATGACCTTTTCCATCATGTAGGTTTCAAAGTCCTTCACCGCCTTGGTGATTTCCTCTTCGCTGGAATCCTTTGAAATTCCACTGATAGATTTTGAAGTTGTCTCGGCAAGCGCCTTGTTTTGGTTTGCGTACTGCGTCTGCAGGTACGTGCTCATTCCTGTTACATCCATCATTTTCGTATCCCCCTGTGTTAAAAAAGAACCATTTTCACTTTAATTACTTTTATCTCTTAAGGTTATTAGCTTGTTCTAACATTGTGTCAGAAGTTGTTATAGCCTTTGAGTTCATTTCATATGCACGCTGTGCAATGATAAGATTTACCATTTCATCAGCAACATTTACATTCGAGCCTTCTAGGTAATTCTGGAATATCTGGCTTCTTGTAACTCCCTGTGTATTCCACTCTGAAAGAGGCTCTCCAGATGCTGCAGACTCATCATAAAGATTCTCGCCTATCTTATCTAAGCCAACTCTATTGGTGAATTGATAAAGTGCAATTCTCTGTCCCGTCTGAACAACCTGTCCCTGAGCATTCTTATAAGAAGTTGCGCCAGTCTCTGGATCTACTGCAAAGTTCAAATCGCCTGCTGTGTTTGGAATGGCGATAATATTTCCTGCCTGATCAAGTACCTGATAGCCCTCTGCTGTGGTAAGTACCTTGTTTCCCTGTTCATTAATAGCCCAGGTAAAGTTACCATTTCTGGTGTAGTGGGTTTCATCACTATCCTGAACTGCAAAGAAGCCCTCTCCTACAATGCACATTGCTGTCTGGCTCTCTGTGGCTATCTGATTACCTTGAGCAAAGTTTGCATTCAAAGATGCCACTCTTGTACCAAGACCCACCTGAGCACTTGTAGGTTTACTATCACCATTTGCATTTGTGGAGGTTGCCTCCAATGTTTGATACAGCAGGGTCTTGAACTGAGCTGACTGAGTCTTATATGCTGTAGTGTTTACATTTGCCAAGTTATTTGCAATTGTATCAACTTGAGTTTGCTGGCCCTTCATACCTGAAGCTGCTGACCACAAAGATCTTACCATACTTGAATACCCCCCAAGGTTATCTCTCGCTGGTTACGCTCTCAAGCCTTAGTGTCTCTTTCTTCGGCTACACGCCTCATTCAGAGACCTAAGAGCTTGTTGCCTACCAGCTATTTTTACTCTATAGGTCTAAATTCTAGATAACTATAAGTTATTTACATTTGCTAGCTAATCATTATTGGTTTTCGATTAAACTCTACCTATTGTGTTTACGGTTTTTTCGAGTGTAGAGTCTTCGGTTTGAATCATTTTTTGGCCTGCTTCGTAGGCGCGGGCGATGGTTATCATACTAACCATCTCGTCAACTACATTGACGTTTGATGCCTCAAGCATTCCCTGCTCAACGATGGCTTCGCTTTCTACAATATTGCCGCCAGGAATCAGGTCATAAAGATTCTCGCCATATTTATTGATGTAATCGTAGTTATCAATGTCAATAACTCCGATGGTATCCACTTCTTCATTGTTCTGATAGATTGTTCCATCACTAGCTATAGTATACTTCAGCACAGGGTCAATCTGAACTCGGTAGCCATCACCATATTGTGAGGATAAAGCTCCATCAGAATTCAGTACATAGTCGCCGTCAGAGGTTCTTAAATATCCATCAACATCCACGGTAAATGCACCATCTCTCGTATACTTGATAGAAGTCTCTCCTGCTTTATTAGTAAATTCAATTGCGAAGAAACCTCTTCCACCAAGAGCTACATCAGAATCCTTGTCAGTAACCTGAAATGCTCCCTGGTCCCAATTAGTGTAAGTCTCACCAACCTTCGCACCTAGTGAAATAGAACCTATCTTCTCTGGCATATTATGCCAATGTGAGGTGTCCTTTATCTTGATTGCAAGCTTTTCATCGAAGGCCTGAGCAACCATTGCCTCTTTCTTGTATCCAGTGGTCGCAGAGTTTGCCAAGTTGTTGGTCATAACATCCATTCTTTTCTGCTCATTGACCATGCCTGTGAAGGCTGTATAGAGTCCTTTTACCATGTATGCCCCCTACGTATTTTGCAACGTTTACACTATTCTACATCTAGGTTATCGGACTCTTATAAATAAAATTAACCCCTTCTGTTAAAAAATATAACAAAAGGGGTTATTACCTCATATGAAAGCCTATATTAATCTGATAAAAGTTCTACGTAACGACCTGTTCCGATGGCTACGCAAGTCATAGCCTCGTCAGCTGTCATAGTGTTGATACCTGTGCGGTCCTCGATAAGCTCCTCAAGACCACGAAGGAGTGCACCACCACCTGTAAGAACGATACCTCTGTCGGCAACGTCTGCTGCAAGCTCTGGTGGAGTTCTCTCGAGAACTGAGTGGATAGCCTCAACAATCTGCATTGTAGATTCCTTGAGAGCTTCCTCTGTCTCCTCTGATGAAACTGTAATAGTCTTTGGAAGACCTGAAACAAGGTTTCTTCCTCTAACATCCATAGTCTCAGCCTCGCCAAGTGGGAAGCAACGACCAATCTTAATCTTGATATCCTCGGCAGTACGCTCACCGATAAGAAGATTGTGCTTCTTTCTCATGTAACGAACGATAGCCTCATCGAAATCATCACCAGCAACCTTGATAGATGTGCTGACAACTGAGCTACCAAGTGAGATAACAGCGATATCTGCTGTACCACCACCGATATCTACAATCATATTTCCCATAGGAAGTGAAATATCGATACCAGCACCGATGGCTGCTGCGATAGGCTCTTCAATGATAGAAACCTCACGGGCACCTGCTGCAAATGCAGCGTCCTCTACGGCACGCTTCTCTACTTCTGTAGCACCAGAAGGAACACAAACTGCAATACGTGGCTTACGATAGCTCTTCTTGCCCATTGCCTTCTGAACGAAGTACTTAATCATCTTCTCAGTAACTGTGTAATCAGAGATAACACCCTGACGAAGTGGACGAACAGCTACGATATTTCCAGGAGTACGTCCAATCATAAGACGTGCCTCCTCGCCGATTTCTTTAATCTTGTTTGTATCTCTATCAAAAGCCACTACTGAAGGCTCTTTTAAAACAACACCCTTGCCCTTTGCATAAACAAGGACGCTCGCTGTACCTAAATCGATTCCGATATCTGATCCTGCCATTTTCTTATTCCTTTCTTATTTCTGTATATAATAGAATTGCCCAATTGGACACAATAACGCATTTTTACTTTTCTATTATATACGAAATATTTAAGGTTTCAAGTCCTTCTTAACCAGTTACACTATTAATCCTTAGTGTCACTTTCAGTCACTACATGTTCCTTTCAGTAACACTAAGAAATTGATTGCTACTGGCTATAGATAATCTTTAAGATACTGGCCCGTATAACTACGCTTTACTTTTACGATTTCCTCAGGTGTTCCTTTAGCAATCACAGTGCCGCCGCGGTCTCCACCATCAGGTCCCATGTCGATGATGTAATCTGCACACTTGATTACGTCCAGATTATGCTCGATTACCACAACAGTGTTTCCAGAATCAGAAAGCTTTCTCATAATCTCAACAAGCTTATTCACATCATCAAAATGCAAACCTGTGGTAGGCTCATCAAGAATATAAATAGTCTTTCCAGTAGCTCGACGCGAAAGCTCTGTGGCAAGCTTGATTCTCTGTGCCTCTCCACCGGACAAGGTTGTAGATGGCTGTCCAAGCTTGATATAGCCAAGTCCAACGTCATACAGACACTGTATCTTGTTGTAAATACTTGGTACGTTTTTGAAAAACTCGCAAGCCTCCTCAACAGTCATATCAAGCACATCATAGATGGTCTTACCTTTATAGTGGACCTCTAAGGTCTCGCGGTTGTAACGTTTTCCACCGCATACCTCACAAGGCACATATACGTCGGGAAGGAAATGCATTTCGATTTTGATGATTCCATCTCCAGAGCAGGCTTCACAGCGACCGCCCTTTACGTTGAAGGAGAAGCGCCCCTTATTGTAACCGCGTTCCTTTGCTTCTGTAGTACCGGCGAATAAATCACGAATCAAATCGAATACGCCTGTATAGGTAGCAGGATTTGAACGAGGTGTACGTCCGATAGGTGACTGGTCGATATCAATTACTTTATCAAGAACCTCCACACCAAGAATATCATCATGCTTTCCAGAAATCTTTCTTGCGCGATTAAGGCGCTTTGCCAGATCCTTATATAAAATCTCGTTGATAAGTGAGCTCTTTCCTGAACCAGATACACCTGTAACAACAGTCATGATTCCTGTCGGAATATCTACATCTATATTCTTAAGGTTGTGCTCCCTTGCACCCTTTATAGTAAGCCATCCCTTTGGTTCTCTGCGCTCCGATGGGACAGGGATGCAAAGCTTTCCACTGAGGTACTGACCTGTGATGGAATTAGGGTTCGCCATAATCTCCTCTGGAGTACCCGCAGCAACCACTTCTCCACCATCCTTGCCTGCGCGAGGTCCGATATCCACAAGATAATCCGCAGCCTTCATGGTATCCGCATCGTGTTCAACAACAATTAGCGTATTTCCAAGATCTCTCAATCCCTTAAGGGATGCTAATAACTTGTCATTATCCTTTTGGTGAAGGCCAATAGATGGCTCATCCAAAATGTAGGCTACGCCAACCAGACCCGAACCAATCTGTGTGGCAAGACGGATTCGCTGAGCCTCTCCACCTGAAAGAGAAGCTGTAGCTCTGGCAAGGGTGAGATAATCCAATCCCACATCCACCATGAATTTCAATCTATTTCTGATTTCTTTAAGAACCACAGCACCAATCTTCATCTGCTGTTCTGTAAGCTTAAGATTTTCAATCAAATCGTATAGCTCGTGAACAGGGTACTGGGTCATCTCAAAGATATTTTTATCTGCAATTGTAACAGCAAGGCTTTCCTTCTTCAGACGCTGACCATGACAGCAAGGACATTCACTATAAAACATGAATTCCTCATATTCACGCTTTGCTGATTCAGAGAAGGTCTCTTTATAGCGTCTGTTAACATTTTCTATTAGTCCCTCGAATACTGTAGGATAAACTCCTCGTCCACGCTGTCCTTCATAATGCACATCTACTGAACGGTCAAAGCCATGAAGGAACATGTCACGAATCTTTTCTGGAAGCTCCTTGTAAGGTGTATCCAATGAGAAATCGTATTCAGAAGCCAATGCTTCTAACAGCGCGTGAGCGAAGCTGCCCTTTTTATTAGAAGACTGCCATCCCATAACCTGGACGCAACCTTCGTTGAAAGACAGGCTCTTGTCAGGAATCATAAGATCCTCATCGAATTCCATCTTATATCCCAAACCAAAGCACTCTGGGCAGGCACCAAATGGATTGTTGAAGGAGAAGCTACGTGGCTCTACCTCGTCGATACTGATTCCACAATCTGGGCATGAGAATCCCTCAGAAAATCTGATTGGTTCTCCATCGATTACATCTACAATCATCAGTCCATCAGCCAGTTTTAAAACAGCCTCGATGGAATCTGTAAGACGCTTCTCAATGCCTTCCTTTATTACAAGACGGTCTACAACGATTTCAATGTTGTGCTTTATATTTTTATCAAGCTTTATTTCCTCTGAAAGGTCATATACGTTTCCATCTACATTAACACGAACATAGCCCGACTTCTTTGCCTTTTCAAATAGCTTCTCATGGGTACCCTTGCGACCTCTTACAACTGGTGCAAGAAGCTGAATCTTAGTACGCTCTGGAAGAGCCATAATAGCATCTACCATCTGGTCTACAGTCTGCTTGCTGATTGGCTTACCACAGTTAGGGCAGTGTGGCACTCCGCAACGGGCATAAAGCAGTCTCATGTAGTCATAAATTTCTGTAACTGTACCCACTGTAGAACGTGGATTGTGGTTTGTGCTCTTCTGGTCAATCGAGATAGCCGGAGGCATTCCTTCCATATGCTCCACGTTTGGCTTTTCCATCTGGCCCAAGAACTGACGTGCATAGGATGATAATGACTCCATGTAGCGACGCTGTCCCTCGGCAAAGATTGTATCGAAGGCTAAGGAAGATTTTCCCGAGCCGGAAAGTCCTGTGAGGACAACGAATTCGTCTCTTGGGATATCAATACTAATATTTTTTAGGTTATGCTCATTTGCGCCTTTAATCTTTATATATTTTCTTTCTTTCACATTTACACCTCATAAAAATGACTTGTTTCACAAGTCTAACAAGCATTCGGAATTTGTTCCAAATTCCTCATGTTGTTAGATGTCTCAAGAGAATTTATTCTTCTTGCAAGCAAGAAAATAAATTACTCTTCAGACATTTTTATCATCATATTCTTAAGTTCTACCATCTTGTCACGATATTCTGCAGCTGCTTCGAAGTTCAACTCTGCTGCAGCCTTCTGCATCTTCTTCTGAATATCTGCAATAAGCTTTTCAAGCTCCTGCTTGTCCATTTCTTCAGGGTCCTTCTTGAACTGCATTTCCTTCTTTGCAATATCCTTGGAGATAGAAATGAGCTCGCGAACTGATTTCTGGATAGTCTTTGGAGTTATGCCATGGGCCTCATTATATGCCTTTTGAATCTCACGACGGCGCTCAGTTTCTGAGATAGCCTTTTCCATTGATTCTGTTATGGTGTCAGCGTACATAATAACGTGACCTTCAGAGTTTCGAGCCGCACGACCAATAGTCTGAATCAGTGAGCGCTCACTTCGAAGGAAGCCTTCCTTATCGGCATCAAGGATTGCAACCAATGTAATCTCTGGAATGTCCAAGCCCTCGCGAAGAAGATTGATTCCGACAAGAACATCGAATACATCCAAACGCAGGTCACGAATAATCTCCGCTCGCTCCATGGTATCAATATCCGAATGCATATATTTCACACGCACACCAAGCTCGGCAAGATAATCTGTCAAATCCTCAGCCATTCGCTTGGTAAGAGTGGTTATCATCACTTTATTCTTGTTTGCTGTTTCCTTTTTAATCTCTGCAAACAAATCATCAATCTGTCCCTCCACTGGGCGAACCTCCACCTCTGGGTCAAGCAGTCCAGTAGGTCTGATGACTTGCTCGGTGCGAAGCATCTCATGCTCCTCCTCGTAGTCACCTGGTGTGGCACTTACGAACATAATCTGGTCAAGCTTTGACTCGAACTCACCAAAATTCAGAGGACGATTATCAAGAGCTGAAGGTAGTCTGAACCCGTACTCCACAAGGGTACGCTTTCTGGCCTGATCACCTGCAAACATACCTCTAACCTGAGGAAGTGTAATATGGCTCTCATCCACAATTATTAGGAAATCATCTCCAAAATAGTCTATAAGGCACTTCGGTGGCTCTCCCGGCTGCTGATTTGTCATGTGACGGCTATAGTTTTCGATTCCTGAACAGAAGCCTGTTTCACGAAGCATTTCTATATCAAAATTGGTTCGTTCAGCTATTCGCTGCGCCTCTATCAGCTTATCTTCGGATTTGAAGTATTTCACCCGCTCGTCAAGCTCAGCCTCAATGCTGGCACAGGCTGCATTAATTTTATCCTGAGGAATAACATAATGGCTGGCAGGGAAAATCGCGCAATGCTCCAAAGTGCGTTTCACCTGCCCTGTCATAATATCCGTTTCACAAATACGATCTATCTCATCTCCAAAGAATTCGATGCGGATTCCATAGTCACTGGTGTTTGCTGGAATAACCTCTAGCGTATCTCCACGAACTCTGAAGGTTCCACGAGCAAAATCCATGTCATTTCGCATGTACTGGATATTGATAAGCTCGTGAATAACATCATCCCTGTCCTTCATATCACCCGGGCGAAGACTAACCATCATGTTCTGGAAATCGTCTGGCTCACCGATACCATAGATACATGAAACAGATGACACGATGATTACGTCCCTACGCTCCGAAAGCGATGCTGTAGCCGAAAGACGTAATTTATCAATCTCATCATTTATAGAAGAATCCTTGGCGATATAGGTATCAGTGCTAGGCACGTAGGCCTCAGGCTGATAATAATCGTAGTAGGACACAAAATATTCAACTGCGTTCTCTGGGAAAAATTCCTTGAACTCTGAATAAAGCTGACCAGCAAGAGTCTTATTATGGGCAATAATAAGTGTGGGTTTGTTCAGCTGCTCAATGACATTTGCCATGGTGAAAGTCTTTCCTGAGCCAGTAACACCAAGGAGTGTCTGCATCTGATTGCCCTCTTTAAAGCCTTGGACAAGGGCCTCTATTGCCTGGGGCTGGTCACCAGTTGGTTTGTATTCAGAATGTAATTTGAAATCCATAATTTCACCTAAATTGATTGTGTACAATGTTATAAAAGAATTATAACACAGAGGATGCCGTTGTCAAACATTTGTTCTAAAATACACCTCATCAGTCAGCTCTGCTGACAGCTTCCCCTCAAGGGGAAGCCTATTTAAAAGAGACCTGCAGAAAATCTACAGGTCTCCAAAGTTCATTTGTATTTATTTGTTACGGCTGATTTTCAAAATTTCATGGAGAATATCTTCTGTCGCCTTCATATCATCCTCGCACTCCTGGCTAATTGTGATGCTTGATTCAGCAGAAGCTGCAACCTCTTCTGAAGTAGCTGAAAGATTGCTGATAGCATCCATTACCTTTGCATTGGCATCAACACACTCATCAACATTCTCTGAAATGGTTGCCGCACGGCGGGTCAGATCAGTAACTTTATCAAGTATTTCCTTGAACTTATCTCCTGTTTCCACAATCATCTCACCCTGCTGATTTGCGGAATCAACAGACTTCTGCATATTCTCCGAAGCAATCTGCACTCTTTTAATAAGGTCTTCTATAGTCTTGGCAATTTCCTCCGCCGATTCCTTAGTGTGCTCTGAAAGAGCTCTGATTTCATCTGCGACCACCGCAAAGCCCTTGCCTGCTTCGCCAGCTCTTGCTGCCTCTATTGATGCATTTAGAGCCAGCAAATTGGTCTGTCCACTAATATCAAGGATTGTGCTAACAATATCCTTTACCGTATCAGCTGATGACTGAAGTGCCAAGGTCATTTCTGCTGTCTCTGCATTGATTGCCGAAGCTTCTTCAGATTTTTTTCTAAGCTCCTTTACAAGAGAATTTCCATCTGTAATGTTCTCGGTAACCTCATCAGAGTTTCGCCTCATCGCCCTTGACTGATGAGCAATATTATCAAGAGCTTCTGTGATGCTTGAATTCATCTCCGTCTGGGTCTGAATTGCTTCAGCAGTTAATGTGACTGAGGATGAGATTTGCTGAGCACTCTCAGCTGATGCAGAAACCTTATCTGCCAAAGCCTCCATGGCATCGTTTGCATTTTCCAACCTATCGGCTATCTGAATTCCTATCTCTTCAATATGCTTTGCACTTTCCTGCTGCTGTCTTGATGCTTCCTCTATTTCCTCAACTGACTCTCTATTATGTCTACTATTCAAGCGCACATAGAAAATAGCCATCAATCCAAGCAACAGGGCAAATACTACATCTGTTATAACCGCCCAATGCCTATCCGCCACTTCTATTGAATACTTGTAGAAAAGTGGCACATATAGAACATTTATTGTCATCACTGCTATTGACGTGGCAAATGTTAACGTGTTATCCGCAAAAAGCAGTACTAGTATCAAAAGACCAGCTCCGAACGCCCACATATAGGTGATATGTACGGAACCAAGCATAACAACCAGATAGCTGAAAAGCCCAGCCAACATCATGAAATATTTTCCACGATTCCTGTGACTATACCTCAAATAACTGTATACAAAGAATGCTCCGCAAATAACCTGCAGCACCACCATTATGGTGGTATTCATAAAACCTACTCTTTGGTCTGCATATGCTACCGTAGCAACCAACTGAAATAGCTGAATAATACTTCCCAATTTGAAAGCTAATTTATTTCGTTCATAAACATGTTGTTCTCGTAAATCCATAGTGCCTCCTGATTCTAGAAAACAATCCTACAAGCTTACAATACAACCATGTTTAGCATCACACAATCTGTTTCACAGAAAGTTCTTTATTCCTTAATAAAATCTACAATTTCAGCAAGAGTCTGCTGGGTTTGCTCCTCCACAGTAATGTTTGGAGTTCCATCATTAAACTGAGGACCGTAATCTCCAAAGTATGCATGGCAACCACCTTTAATTACTACTTCTTTTGTCTCTTTTGGAAGATTTGCAAAGCTTTCATTGTATCGGTCCATATTTAATACACCATCCTGATCGCCACGAATCAGGAGAGCTTTGATATCCTTATCTGTCATATCGTTTGTTGCATAGGCGGCAAGGAAAATAACTCCTTCATATTCCTTCGCGTGTAAATTTCCATACATTGAAGCCATTGCACCACCAAGGCTGTGACCACCGATGTACCATTTGTCAATTTCAGGGTACTTTTGCTGAATCCCACGGGCTCCATTGGCATCAAAGAAAGCCAGATAATGTGGCATCTTTATAACTATGCATTCTACTCCATTTTCTGCTAATTGCTCCATAAGCGGTGCATAGGCCTCTGGTTCTACCATGCCACCAGGGTAAAAGATAAATCCCGCCTCCACATTCTCAGGAGTGAAGACAATTGTATCTCTTTTATCCTCTACAGTTACGCCTGGGGCAGGATTGTTGATGTAGTCCATAGCACTGGCTGATGCTCGATAATAGTCCTGCGAATATAATGAAATTTTCACAAAAATAACTACAACTAAGAATATACTGATTATCCATGTGAATAATTTTCTTTTAGTAAGCTTTTTTGTCATTGTATTTGTTGTTGAGAATCCTTTCTATTACTGATAGTTCTAGTATAGCATAAAATAAAGGCTAGCCAATATTTTTGGCTAGCCCCTTTCTTAATTCATTTCCATGTATGCTTCTGCAATTCTGTTATAGTCAATCTGATTAGTGATTTTCTCAACCTTGAAGTCATCCTCACCAACCTTTACTCGGTAGATGAAGCATCCCTCATCACTGACTGTATCTCCTTCCACAAGCGCTGCAGCTACATAACCTTTATTTTCGAATTCGAATTGGTCTATAACTGCCATCTCAACCTCGTCGCCATCTTTAGTGCTAACAACGAATGTAATATACTCTTTGAATTCATTACTCATCGCGGGTTCCTCCTTAGCATAACTTTCCCCGTTTTGTAACTAGTATATTACAGCATAATTGTGTAAAGAGTAAGCAAAATTTATGAAATAAAATAGAATCACTTACAGCAGTGGGGCGCAATTCACATAATGCCCATAATTTGCTGTTTTCTCGGCAGTTAAATTATTAGCCCTTTACCGCCCCACCAGTAACTCCTTCTACATAGAATTTCTGCATCACGATGAACAGTATTGAAATCGGAACCGCAATCATCAATCCACCGCAGCAGAAGTATGCGAAGTACTGGTTAACAAGTGCTCTCTGTAACAGATTGAAAAGTCCTAAAGCCATTGTCCAGTCTGATGCATCCTTTGACTTAATCATAAGGCGAACCATTACGAAATCCATCCAAGGATTCAGGAATGAATTGATTACCGTATATACGATCATTGGCTTTGAAAGTGGTACTACAATTTTTGCAAAAATCGTAGCCTCTGAAGCACCTTCAAGCTTGGCAGCCTCATGAAGTGATGTAGGAACTGTATCAAAGAATCCCTTAAGAATTAAGTATCCAAGTCCAGATGCTCCGGAATAAAGGATAATAAGTCCAACAACACTATCTGTTAGTCCAATCATCTTTAAGATGAAGTACATAGCAATCATTGAAAGTACTCCTGGGAACATTCCCAAGATGAGAGAAAAGCTCATAAGCTGCTTTCTTCCCTTAAAATCAATGAATGAAAACGCATACGCTGTCATAATTACAAAGATTGATGAAACAAGACAGCTGAATGTACCAATAATCATAGAATTCTTGAACCAAGCTGGGAAGTTAGCTGCAGCATCTGGTTCGAAGAACAACTGATGATAGTTTGCAAGTGTCCACTGCTCTGGGAAGAAATGGTTAGTATTAATTCCCTTCTGAACACTGAAGGTTGTAACTATCAACCAGAAAATTGGGATAAGCCAAACGAAAGCTAAAAATGCTAAAACTAAGTGTCTTACGACGATTTTCCATGTTTTCTTCATTATCTATATACCCCCTCTTTATCTCCACCAATCATTCTTGAGAAAGTAAGAAGTGAAAGGGCTGCACAGATGATAAATGTTACGATACCGATAACAGATGCCATCTTGAAGTTACTGTACTCATTTGTAAGTCTGAACAACCAGGTAATAAGAAGATCAACCTCCTTGGCGTTTGAGTTTGCCATTGCCATATTTGTGGTTGTGTAGTTGTAAGTAAGCAAGTAAATAACGTTAAAGTTATTGATATTTCCGATTACTGACTGAATAAGTGATGGTCCTGTAATAAACATTACATAAGGCATTGTAATTTTCCAGAAAATCTGGAACTTGTTGGCACCATCTATCTTTGCTGATTCTATCTGATCTGAAGGGATATTCATAAGGATACCTGTTGCAACAAGCATCTGATATGGAATACCTACCCAGATGTTTACAAGTATGATAGTTACATGTGCCCAACCAGGCTGTGAAAGGAATGGAATGCACTGAGCTCCCTGTCCTAAAAGACCAATGTTCTTAAAGAAGTCCAAAAGTCCGATATTTGCACACCAGGTATTTACGATACCGTAATCACCAAACATCTTACTGATAAGAAGAAGTGTTACGAACTGTGGAATACCAATCGTAATTACGAACAATGTTCTCCACATACCCTTGAAGTATGTATGCTCATGATTGATAAACTGTGCAAGAAGAATACCACCAAGGAATGTAGTTGCTGTAGCAAGCACTGCCCAGATAAGTGTCCATGCAAGTACTCTCACGAATGCATAGCCAAAGGTGATTGTCTGGCTGGTAGTGAAGAGGTTCACAAAGTTCTTGATTCCAACCCATGTAAAGAGGTATGTAGGTGGCTGGTGATTCTCGTCATAATTCGTAAATGCGATACAAACCATGAAAAGAATTGGAATGATATTGATAAGAATTACACCGATACTTGGAAGAGTAAGAAGTGTAATGTGAAATCTTTCATTCTTGAATGAAGCAACATCATCTAAGAAGGTATTGATATGTTCACCTTCCTCCTTCATCTTCTGGATTCGGTAAACGGCCTTGATATTGCTGATATATAAAGCGATAAATGCAAGAATTACAAGAACTCCGATAATTCCATATAAGAGAATCAAAAGAGAGTTATCATAATTGTTTACAGTTTTTTTCATAGTTACTATGTCAAAAACTTCTTCTCTCTGCACTGTACCGAGAGTATTAAGCTTTGCCATATATGGTGCGAATACACCAAAAATTGAAGCGAGAATTCCTCCCTCCAAAAGAGTCATGAGGATACCGCGGACAAACTGCTTACGTCCAAAATATCCTGCACCCATGATTACAAGTGATAGCTTCACCCAGATATCACCATAGGCTACTGCATGTCCAAAGTCTTTAAAACTGTTTCCAATTTTTTTCAACAAATTTCCCATAGAGTTTTCCTTTAAAAAGTCTCACGGACTAAATCTCTTCAGCCCGTGAGACGAGTGTTAGTGAGTTATTTATTAGGGGGTTAAAACTTGCTTATTCAGCGTCTGGAGCCTGTGTAATACCTGCTACTGCATCGTCAAGAACAGCCTGGCTTACCTTGCCCTCAAGAATGTTCTTTCCAAGTGAAGAAGCTGGATCCCAGTACTTTCCGCCAACTCTCTGAAGCTCTGCGAATGCTGACTGAGCTGCAAGAGCATCAAGTGCTGGAGAAGAAGCCTTTGCAAGTGCCTCTGTGTTTGAAGGACCCTCACCTGTTGCCTCGTATACAGCTTCCTGAGAAGTTGCGTTTGTGAGGTACTCAGCAAGAAGCATTGACCAACCTGTGTTCTCAGCGTATGCGTTAACACCTACGAACTTGTATCCTGAGTAAGAAGCCATCTGCTTGTCTTCGCCGTTAACCTGGAATGTAGGAAGCTTTGTTGCTGCATATCCATCACCGTAAGCATCTGAGAATGCGTTAACATTCCATGTACCAGATACATAAGCTACTACCTTACCATCTGCAAGGTTTGCAAGAAGGTCATCGTTACCATAGCTCTTGAATGACTTAGCAGAAGCAATTGACTGAATTGACTCAGCTGCTGCAAGACCTGTCTCTGAGTTCCAGTCACAGTTGTTTGATGTATCTTCGTTCTCTGAAAGGTCACATCCTGCACCTTTGAACCATCCGTATAAGTACCAGCCGTTTGCGACTTCGCAACCAACTTCCTTGCCAAGCTCATCAGCCTTAGCTGTAAGAGCTTCCCAAGAAGCTACATCCTCATCTGATAACTGATTCTTATCATAGTATAAGAAATATCCGTTAGAAGCTGTGAATGGGTAGCCATACTGCTTTCCATCATACTGAGCAGCCTCAACTGTTGCTGGAGTATCTGTCTCGTTCATATCGTATGTATACTGAGCTGCTACCTCGTTAAGAGCGCCTGCCTTAACAAGTGCTTCGAGCTGATCATCTGGGAATACGAATACATCAGCTGCTGCCTCAACATCCTCAAGCACTCTGTCCTTCATATCAGCTTCTGAAACAGCACCAAGTGTGATGTTGAAATCTACATCTGGATACTGAGCTGCGAAATCATCGCAAAGCTTCTTCATAACTGTCTGATACTCTTCTGTCTCTGAGCACCAAAGATCGATGTTTACTGTACCCTCTGTTGCAGCGATAAGATTTGCAATTGCATCCTCTGTAGATGCTGTATCACTTGCTGTAGCATCCTCAGATACTGTCTCTGTTGTTGTGTCTGCTGCTGTGTCCTCAGCTGCTGCGCCACATCCTACGAAAGCTGAAACTGCCATTGTAGAAACAAGAAGCGCTGAAACTAACTTTCTCTTCATGATAAATCCTCCATTTTTTCATGTGATATTTATACTCCCAGGTTGCTTCCCTGTGCAACCGGTTGTTCTACATACATAATCCTATACTTGTGTCCGTTTTAAGTCAACTAATCAATTTTAACAAGTATTGTCTACTCTTTTTATAAATATTTGCTAAGTTGTGCTGTCTCGCATTTGAATATTAAAGTCTGTAAGTGTCTGACTTGCGACGTTTTCACCGTCTAAGTTGCGCATTAAGAGCTCCAAACCACTTGCTCCCAGCTTTTTAGCGTCAAAATAAAGGCTGGTTATAGATGGCTTGGAATTTAATAAAAGATTTGAGTCATAAAATGAGCAAAGCTTTACATCTCCAGGCACTGAAACCCCCTGATTATGTAAGCAATTGAGCACAGAGTTGCAAAGCATATCATCCATACAGACAATACACTCCACTTCGTCCTCCATTACATTTTTGATAACAGTATCCAATCGCTCACTTTTATGCATGTTTAAGAATATAAGGCTTTCATCAGCAGTCATACCGCGATTTTTAAAGCCTTTTCTGTAGCCTTCCAATCGGCTGATTGTTACATTAATATTCTCGCCACCGCCAATAAGGGCCATCTTATGAATTCCCTTATCAATGAGGGTCTCAATCATTCTGGTTGCAGCGCCCTCATTGTCATTGTCCACAAACAAAACCCCTTCATCCTGAGGATTTCCCATGATTACGTATGGAATATTTGCCTGCTTCAGGAACGCATTAACTTTTGAATCACGTTCGCAGCGGCTGACGATAACCGCATCAATTTTGCGGTTTTGTACCGCATGCTTAAGAGGTGTTATACCATCATTATCCGCAAGGATAATAAGCACATCATAATCATAATCCATAGCGCGATCGCAGACTCCTGTCATAAGAGTCTGGAAATAAGGCATCTCTCCAAGAGCAGAATCTGCTGGAACAACAAGCCCCACGTTAAATGTGCGATTTGCAGCTAAAGAACGAGCTACAGCGCTTGGTCTGTAGTTAATTTTCTTTATATAATCATTAACCTTCCTTCTGGTTTCTTCAGAGATACGTCCCTTACCAGATATAGCTCGGCTAACTGTGGTCTTACTCAGACCTAACTCTTGTGCAATTGAATCTAATGTATGTGCCATTTTTCACCTCACCCACCAACAGGTGGTTTCTCATTCATAAAAAAATTAGCACAACCAGTTGCGCTTTGCAATCGGTTGCGCTCATTTCGTGAAAAGCATACAAAAAGAGCCTCCATATTTTGTGGAGACTCTTTAATTCCCATATTACTTATTTTGTGATAAATTTTGATGTTTTTTCCATTAAGGCATTAGCCTCAGCAGAAAGCTCCTCGAACAGCATTCTCATCTGTTCAATATCTGTAGTCTCATCTGCGCCCATAGCAAAGCTTTGGAGATTGATAGCAGAAAATTGAATATCCGCAATAATATCATTAAAGGTTGCCTTGATAGAATTAACTGAATTTGAAATCTCAGCCAAATCACCTGGGAGCTGTTCAATATCTTCTACAACAAGATTTCCTTTTTCCATTTCACCGAGAACATATTTCTGTTCTCCAATAATTTCCTGAAGCCTTCTTACCAGCAATGACATCTTCTGTTGAAGCAATCCAAGCTCATCATCCTGGTCTGTAATAGCGATTCCCTTAGATAAATCTCCCACCATTAATCTATCCAGAACTGGGTTAATATTGTCGATTGGAAGAAGGATTTTCTTTATTGCCACTGTCATGTCGCCTGCTGCTAAGAAAATGCATATAAATGCAGTAAAAAGACAGATACGAATTCCACGATCAACTATTCTGGCAACAACCTTTGCTGGATAAGCAACTCCTACAACCCAGTTGCAGGCATCAAGTCTTGCAGTACTATAAATCATTGTTGAACCCGTATAATCTGGTGCAGAAACGAGGCTACTTCCAGGTGCATCAATAATCTTCTTAATTTCTGGGATTGTCTCTACTATATTTGTCAATCCATTAACAGTTGGATTGTACTCATCGTTTTTGTGGGCAACAATATTGCCTGCGGAGTCTGTCAAAAAACCATACGCGCCATCTTTGAAGTCCAGCTCTTTAACCACCTCACCGATAGTTGAAACATCAGCATCTACACCAACTACGCCAACCATCTTCGACCCAAAATAAATCGGGGTCGAAACAGTGGCCATCATAACATCGTTTCTGGTGGCACTTACATATGGGTCTGTAACAATAGTATGGCCTGCTGCCTTAGCCTGCTTGTACCAACCACGTTCACGAACATCTACACCTTCTGCGAACCGCACACCTCTTGCCATGTACATATTGCCCTCTTCGGTACCCACATATACGAAATACAGGTCTGGTCTGCGTTCAGCCACCTTGTTGATTATTTTACGAATTACCTGCTCATCCAGACTTTCCATTCCTGACAGGCTGTCTGCAATACCATTCGTGACGCCTTCCAGCTCCACAACCCATTCGTCAATCTGATGAGCACTAACATAGGCCACTAGATTCAGCTCAACCTCCTGCTCATTTTGGACACGTCTGGTCATATATATCAAATTAACCACAGATAGAGCAAACACAGTAACCAACAGGGCTACTACAACCCTCCTGGACACCTTATGCCTTATCGAGTTCCAAGAATTAAAACCCATTGAATTCCCTCCAAGGTATTAATAGACATTATATTAATCATATACTAATACATAAATTGGAGAATTCTGTGAAAAAACTATTATTTTCTAGCGAAAACAAAGCAGTCATACCGTATAGCCTTGCCCTCTAAGCTATAGCTAGGTTTACGTTCCGCCAAATAAGGTCCCTTTAATGGACGCTTGATAACAATTCTCTTTGGGTCGGCTGCTATTGCAGCATCTAAAAGCTCCTCCTCAGTGGAGCATGGGCTTTCCAATCTTTGAATCAGTTGGAATTTCTTTTTAATCAAGGCGCTCTTCTGCCTTGCTGGGAACATTGGGTCTAGCAACACAATGTCCGGTTTGAAATCAAGCTTCTTCATTGCCTCTACACTGTCCTGACAGCATAGGGTCATCCTTGAAACTGCATCCTTCAGTTCCGGAATATCTTTTGCTCGATCCAGACAATCCTGAAGCAATACTGCAATAATCTCGTCGAATTCGTATAGACGAACTTCAAAACCTGCTGCTGCAAGAATTAAAGAATCCTCACCAAAACCCGCCGTAGCATCAACAAGAGTCTGAGGCATTTCCTGCCCCTTGATACGGGCCGCCTTCACAAGCATTTCCCTTTGAAGATTGCTCTGCTTTAAGCGAGGCAGCATCTCCCTGAAATCTGCCATTATTTGAAGCTTCCCATCAGTAAGACAAAGCCCTTGGTCTGTTGACTCAAGGGCTAGTTCTAACTTTGCAAGCTTTGTATTATATTCATTAATTTTCGATTCTGATATCAATTATTTATCCTCTTTGCGAAGGAGTTCCATCTTCATGTTGTAATAATCAGGTGTCATATCAAGATAGTGCTTGTGTGGATTTTCAAAACGCTGCTCCTCAAGCCATACGCTTGTAGTAAGCTGCTCCTGAACTCTGGCTCTGATTGTCTGCATATCCTCGTCTGGAGTTGCTGCTTTTCCATCTCTAATGAGTGGCTGCTGCAAAAGCTCAGCAGTACAATTTTCGAAGATATGAGTGCTCTTCCATGGCTGTTCTGGGTCTACGAAACGATAGCCGCCTTCTACAGACATATCCACCTTTTCACCCTTAATTGCAAGCATATCTGCAACGGCTCTTCCGTTTTCATCCTTGATACGGTATACATCCTTGAGACCTGGGTTGGTAATCTTTTCAACAGTCTCAGAAATCTTGATTTTTGGAATTGTCTCACCAGTCTTTGCATCAGTTACTGCGCAAAGCTTGTAAACTGCGCCAAAAACCGGCTCAGACTTTGCTGTAATGAGACGCTCGCCAACACCAAATGAATTAACCTGCCCACCCTGCTGAAGAATAGAGGTGATGGTATATTCATCCAGTGAATTGCTTACGATGATTTTTGCTTCTGTGAAGCCTGCATCATCAAGCATCTTTCTAGCTTTCTTCGTAAGATATGCCAAGTCACCTGAGTCGATTCGGATACCAAAACTCTTTGACTGGATGCCCGCATCCTTCATCTCCTGGAAAACCTTAATCGCATTTGGAACACCTGATTTGAGAACGTTGTAGGTGTCAACCAAAAGGATGCAATTGTTTGGATAGCTCTTTGCAAAGCTTCTGAAGGCTGTAAGCTCAGAAGTACGATAATCATTGTCATCGCTTGTGAAGTACATAACATAGCTGTGGGCCATTGTTCCACCGATTGGAATGTTGAAGTACTGACCTGCAGAAACTGTAGCAGTGCCAGCTGCACCTCCAATGTAGGCTGCTCTCGCACCATAAATCGCAGCATCATTGTTGTGAGCGCGACGTGCACCAAAATCAGATACTGCTCGACCCTGGGCTGCTCTTACGATTCGGCTTGCCTTTGTAGCAATAAGTGACTGATGATTTACCTGTGCCAAAATCTCTGTCTCCACTAGCTGAGCCTCGATGATTGGGGCTGTCACTGTGATGATTGGCTCGTTTGGATACATAATTGTTCCCTCTGGGAAAGCATCCACATCACCTGTGAACTTAAAGTTCTTCAAATACTCTAAAAAATCCTCTGTGAAATGACCTACACTTCTGAGATACTCAATATCCTCATCTGTGAAGTGCATATTCAAAAGATAATCCTTTATCTGCTGAAGACCAGCAAAGATGGCAAAGCCACCGCCATCTGGGTTAACTCTATAGAATACATCAAAGCTGACCCTGGTCTTTGGGTCAATTGTAGGATCGTTGAAGTAAGCATTCGCCATTGTAAGCTCATACTCGTCCATCATCATAGTCAAATTTCTGGCTTTATCTTGCGTCTGTTTCATATATCCTCCTTGCCAGTACTATAGGCTGAGAGGCTAGTTACGCTCTCAAGCCTTGGTATTACTCCGCTCAACTTAGAATGTTTCGCTTGAGTAATACCAAGAGCTAGATAGCTACTAGCCAATTTAGTCTATCTACTGGCATGTCTTTATTTTCACGAATTAATCTGTGATATCCACATCCGCAGCAATCTGAATCGTATACTCCGGATATTCGTTTAAAACTTCGCGATAGATTATTTCCGTGCCTTCCACGTGAGAGATATCGAAGCTGAAGACTACGTCGAAGCGCATCTCTTTCTTCTGTGTATCTACGTAGAAGCCATGAAGCTGAAGAGCCCACTCGTGTGCCTTCACAAGTTCCAATACTCTGTTTCGAATCTGTGCAGCCTCGTCATTCTTAGTGTTGTAGGAGTATACGCCAACTCCTGTTAGCACGACTCCTGTCTCCTGGAAGACCTTTTGCTGGATGCGTCTGGTAAGATTGTCAACATCCTCTACTGTCATCACATCCGGAAGCTCCACATGAACTGAACCAAGATACTTGTTTGGTCCATAGTTATTAAGCACCAGGTCATAGGCGCCGCGAACTTCTGGCTCCTCACAAATCAGTCTCTTGATTCCAATAGAAAGCTCCCTGTCTGGACGACGTCCCAAAATATCGTCCAGAGTATCGGACATCATCTCCCAACCAGCCTTCACAATGTAGATTGAAATAGCAATTCCAACCCATGCTTCAAGGGAGATTCCAAACACAATATAAATAATTGCTGACGCTAGAACAGAAATAGAAATAATAGCATCAAAGCTGGCATCTGCACCAGATGCTATAAGCGCACTAGAATTAACCTTTTCACCTGTGGACTTCACAAATCTTCCAAGGAAAAATTTCACGATGATAGCCACAACCAGCACAATAAGAGTCAGGCTTGTATACTCAGCTTTTTCTGGATGAATGATTTTCAGAATCGATTCATTCAGTGATGTGAGACCTGCATAAATAATGATTGCCGCAACAAGCAGTGCACTCAAATATTCCACACGACCATGGCCCAATGGATGTTTTTTGTCCGGCATCTTACCTGCAAG